>NZ_JAVTJF010000006.1:0-293380 GCF_031843905.1 Aeromicrobium sp. WCS2018Hpa-31
TGGCCCCGGTTCATGGGCCCGAAGACCCGGACCGGACCCAGATCCGCCCGACCCGTCAGCCAGGTGGTGACAGGTGCGTCAGCAACCGCGGTCGACGAACCCGCTGCCGTCCCAGTAGCTGGAGGACACCATCGTCGAGTTCGTGAGGTCGCCCTCGATACCCGCCCCGAATCCTTCGCCCAGGGCGGGGATGTCGACGTCGAGGCCGGCGCCGTAGGTGTTGGGATCCACCTCGTACTGATCGAGGCTCACGGTGCCGGTGTCCATCGCCGTCTGGACGAACTGCCCGGCCTGGTACATGTCGGCTGCCGAGAGGTAGATCCCCGCGTCGGTCGCGACGTCGCCGGTGAAGGGGACGTAGGCCGTGGCCACGTAGCTGTCCTGCGTGTCGGTCGCGGGTCCGACGTCACCGGACTGCGCGTTGGCGCCGGCGGTGAGGGTCATGGTGATGCCGAGGGGCGTGCCGTCGGGGCCGAGGTGGATCTCCCGCACGAGGGTGCCGCCGGCCATGCCCTGGGCCTCGCCGCCGAAGGCCGAGGCCCACGCCGAACCGTCGGCCTGCGCGATGGAGGTCAGCACGTACCCCTCCGGCGTCGTGCGGGCGCCCGCGTAGAGGCCCATGTCGAGCTCCGCCCCCGCGCTGTACACGATGCCGGCGAGTGCCAGACCCGCTTCACCCTCGAGGCCCATCTGCACGTACTGCTCGTCCGGCTCGGGCGGTGCACCAGCCAACTGGTCGACCGCCCAGCGCACGGGGTTGGGCGGTCCCTCGACATCGCCGATCACCGGGATGTCCTGGACGAAGGGGATGTCGGCCGGCCCGGGGACGCGGGGAGCGACCTGGTCGAGAGCCTGCTCGCCCGCGACGCGCACGAGGAGGTCCTGCAGCTCCTGCTCGCTGCCGGCGTAGTAGGTCTGGCTGGCGAGGCCGGCGAGCGCGATGTCTGCGCCGGCAAAGGCGGTCGAGCCCTGCTGCACCCCGTCGATCACGACGTTCCCGTCGACGCCGATGCCGACGCCGTAGCCCAGGGCGCCGGCGTCGTGCACCGACACCCGGTACGTGCCGTCGGAGAGGGTCTCGATGGTCATGCCCTGCTCACCGGTGGCCGAGACGACGAAGGACCCGGTCGCCGAGATCGACCCACTCGTGGAGGAGACGACGCACGGCTCGTCGGGCAACCGCGACTCGTCCACGACCGGCTTGCCGTCCGGGCGGGCGTTCTCGTTGCCCCAGGGGGAGTCGGGGTCGGCGCCGTCGTCGCCGGGGACCTTGTCGCCCGGGTCCTCGCAGCCGCCGCCCAGGGAGGTGATCTGGCAGACGCGGTAGCCGACCTCGGACCGGAGCGCGGGGCTGGACTGGACGACGACACCGGTCGTGGCGGCGACGAGGATGGAGGCCAGGACGACGACGCCGACCGTCTCCAGGGAGCCCTGCCCTCGTTCGGACCGTCGGTGCGTCGCGAGCAAGGCCATCGGGATCACTCGATGAGTCGGGCGTTCGACCGGTCGATGAGGTCGATCAGCGGGTTGAGGCCACCGGAGCCGAGGTCGCCGAGGTCGGTGACGTCCTTGAAGATCGTGACGCCGTCGCACTCGAGGGAGAAGCTCGGCTTCGGCTCCTCCTCCTCTTCTTCCTCTTCCTCGTCGTCGCCGTCGTCGGCGCGGGCGACCGAGGGGGCCACCTCGTAGGACGAGAGCTCGATCTCGGGCACGGACTCGGTGAGGTCGCAGCCCGGAAGGTCGAGCTTGGCGCGGGCCTCGCTGTAGTTCTGCTCACCGTCGATGGAGCGTCCTCGGACCTTGGCGAAGGTCTCGAAGGAGAGCAGGCCCGAGACCGCCGGCCGCGGGATGTAGGTGACCAGGGTGCCGTCGTTGCGCTGGGCGTACTCGATGGCGGCGCTCTGGCCACCTCCGAGGTCGACGCTCTGCACGACCGCGAGGAGACCACCGGCCGGGAAGGCCTGCAGGTTCCTGAGCGCCTCGACGAGGTCCTCCTTGAAGGCCTCGACCCCGGCCAGGGCAGCGGCATCGGCGGCGCTGCGGCTCTTGGCCTTCGCGTCGGAGGCGTTGGTGAGGGGAAGCGCCATCGCGGTGAAGATCGCCAGACCGAGCAGCATCGCCACCACGAGCAGGGACAGCGCGGCCGCACCACGCTCGTCGCGAGCACGGGCCGGACGTCGGCGGGCGTGGTCGAGCACGGTGACTCCTGCAGGGTCGTCAGGACGGAGGGGGGAGCTGTCGGCGCGGGGGCGCAGCGACTCGTCCAGCATAGGTGCGGCAACGGCGTCGGACATGGGTCCCCGGACCCATCCTGGACCCACCGGTGCCGGTCCCTTCGGCTCCGGGCTCACACCGCGCCGCCCGGTCCGTCCGAGGCGCCGAGCCAGAGGCTGATCGCCTCGGCCCGGGTCGTCACCCCGAGCTTGGGGAAGATGTTGTTGAGGTGGTTCTTCACCGTCTTCTCGGCGAGGAAGCAGGCCCGCGCGATCTCGCGGTTCGACAGGCCGCGTGCCACGTGCTCCATGATCTCGGTCTCGCGGCCGGTCAGGTGCCACTGGCTCGTGTCGCGCGGGGGCGGCGCCTGGCCGGCGGCGCTCAGCAGCGCCTCGGTGGCGGCGGGCCCGAGGACGGACGAGCCACGGGAGGCGCTGACCACGGCGGCCACGATCTCGTCGGGCTGGTGGGCGCCGTGGACGAGGTAGCCGCGGGCCCCGGCGGCCATCGCACTGCGGATGACGTCGAGGTCGTCGGCGTACGTGAGCATCACGACGTGGCTCGTCGACGACATCGCGGCGGTGGCGCCCACGCCGTCGAGGCCGGGCATCCGGACGTCGCACAGCACGACGTCGGGGTCGAGTCGTTCGTTGAGCGTGACGCCCTCGTTGCCGTCAGCCGCCTCACCCACGACAGCGATGCCGTCCTGCGCGTCCAGGACGTTGCGCAATCCCATGCGGACGACCGCGTTGTCGTCGACGATGAGGACCTTGATGTCGGTGCTCATGGAGCCACCCCCCTTGTAGGAGCACGGTAGGGCAGAAGCGCCCCTGCGTGCTCGGTGTTCGCTCGCTGACGGTCGTTCATCCCGATCCCTTCGCGGCACGGGGCGTGCGCACGGTGACCGTGGTGCCTCGCCCTGGTGCCGTGACGAGCTCGAGGGTGCCGCCGACGTGCTCGGCGCGCTCCCGCATGCCGACGAGGCCGTAGTGGCCGGTCGGCGTGAGGCCGGGGTCGAAGCCGCGGCCGTCGTCGCGGATGGAGATGACGATGGAGTCCGGGTCGCCCGAGCAGGTGATCGCGGCGTTCTCGGCTCCCGAGTGACGGTGGATGTTCTCGACCGACTCGCCGGCGATCGCCACGAGCTCGCGCTTGACGCTGTGGTCGCAGTCGGCGACGCCACCCACGGTGAGGATGGTCTGCACGCCGCCCTGGGTGAGGCTGTCGGCCATGGTCCGCAGCTGCTGGGCGAGGGTGCGGTCGTCGGTCTCGGTGCGCAGGTCCACGAGGATCGAGCGCGCGTCCTGGGCGGCCGACTCCGCGGCCTGCTGCAGCTGGGTGGCCTTCTCCGTGAGCTGGTCCGGACCCTTGGCGGCCCACGCCGGCAGGGCGGCGGCGGCGAGGGCGATCCCGTGCAGGGCCTTGGCCACCGAGTCGTGCATGTCGCGGGCCAGGCGGGCGCGCTCCCGCTCGATCGCGGCGTCGGCCGACAGGCGGCGAGCGTTCACCTGCTCGCGCTCGGCCGACTGCAGCAGGAAGCGGGTCAGGATGCCCATCGCGCCCAGGGTGGCCGAGCAGATCGGGACGATCAGGATGCCGATGAACTCGGTCTGGGTGTCCTGCTCGATCGCGATCAGCACGATGGAGCTCACCTGGATGGCGAGCACGAGCGTGGCCATGCGCCGGGGGAGCAGGATGCCGATGAGCACCGACGTGGAGAACGTGTAGACCAGCAGAGGACTCTGCGCGCCCAGCAGCAGGGCGAGCGCGGTGGCCACGAGGACGTCGAGCACCAGCAGGATCGGGTGGGCCATGACCTTGCGCGTGAGCAGGTCGGTCGCGTACAGGCCCGCGGTGCTGCTGAGGGTGATGAAGCCGATGGCCGTCAGGCCGACGGTGCTCGTCACCGCGTCACCCGGGGTGATCACCACGATGAGCAGCGACGTCAGGCGGAGGAGGAAGGCGAACTGCACGACCTTGGCGACGAGGTGCGCCTCGGGCACCGACGCACGAGGGCGTCGGGGGCCGTCACCCACCGAGCACACCGCCGAGGTCGACGTCGGCACCCAGGTACATGCCGACCGCGATGATGACGATCGTCGGCGGCACCATCGCCATGGAGACGAGCAGCGTCACCCGCGGAACCGTCTTGGCGGCCTTCTGGCGGGACCGCTGGGCGGCGTCGCGGCGGCTGTCGCGCGCGATGCCGTTGAGCGACTCGGCCAGGGGCGCACCGAGCTCCTCGGCCTGCAGGAACGCCGACACGAACGACGACATCGACTCGGAGTCGCAGCGGTCGCGCAGGTTGGAGAACGCCTGCCGGCGCGGCACGCCGACGTCGAGCTGGTGGAGCGTGAAGGCCATCTCGTCGCGCAGGGGACCGGTGAACCGGGCACTGACCCGATCGAGCGCCGAGCGGAAGGCGATGCCGGCGCCGACGGTGACCGCGAGGACGTCGAGGAAGTCGGGGAGACCGTCGTCGATCGCCTCTCGTCGTTGCCGCTGGTGGCGCGACAGCCGTCCGAAGGGGAGCAGCGGGATCGCGAAGAGCGCGATGATCGCCTGGACGAAGCTGCCCAGCATCACGAAGACGAGCGAGACCGCGCCGAGGAACATCGCGTACTTGGTGAGCAGCTGGAGGAACGTGTCGACGGTCATGCCGTCCGGTCGCCCCGCCAGGTCGATGCGACGGCGGATGGAGGCCACGGTGCGAGGTCCGAGCAGCAGGGCCAGCTGGGGCGCGAGCCGTCGGGCGAACCGGTCGAGGGGGCTCACCTGGCGCTTGCGACGGTTGGCGTCGCGCAGCAGGGCGATGTCCGCGACGTCCCACGCCTCGAGGGCGTCGGCGCGCGCCATGCGCCACCCGAGCGCGAAGACGACGAAGCAGCCGGTGATCAGCAGTCCGAACAGCAGCGGCGACATCAGAGATCCACCCTCGTCATCTTGCGGACCGCCCAGATGCAGCCGGAGTACACGGCCACGGCGAAGATGATCGCGCCCTGCCCGAGCGGGTTGGTGATCATCTCGTCGACGGTGCCGGGGTTGATGCCCTCGAGCAGGAAGACGGCGAGCCCGCTCACGCCGAGGACGGCGTAGGCCGTGGCGATCGTCTGGGTGTAGAGCGTCTTGATCTCGCGCCGGACCTCCTTGCGGGTGTCCAGCGTCTCGGCGATGTCGCGCAGGGCGGTCACCAGACCACCACCGGAGCGGGCGCCGACGACGAGCGAGCTCACGAGGATCCCCAGCTCACGGGAGGGCAGGCGGCCCTCCAGGTTCGACAGGGCGGTGTCGAGCGGGACGCCGAGCTGGATCTCGTCGGAGACCGTCTTGAGCTCGGAGTGCGCCGGCTCGGCGAGCTCGTCGGCGGCGAGGGCCACGGCGGTCCGGATGGAGAGCCCGGCCGAGGCGGCGTTGGAGAGGGTGCGGGCCAGCTCGGGCATCTGGGCGATGAAGTCCTCGGTGTGCTTCTCGCGCAGCTTGCGCACGCGTCCGCGCACCAGGAGCGCCCCGACGACCACCCCGACGGGGGCGAGCAGCCAGGACAGCGTGACGCCGAGGGCCACGACGATCGTGGCGCAGAGTGCGGCGATGATGAGCAGCAGGTGCCGAGGCTTGACGTTCCAGCCCAGCAGGTTGATGGCCTCCTGCGTCCAGGGCCCGATCCGCGTGCGCAGGATGAGCTTGTCGACCCTCGATCGCCGCGCCAGGGTCATGTCCTCCACGACCCGGGGGTTGACGGCGAGGGCCAGGCTCGCCTGGGCCCGGACGTCCAGCCAGAACTGGTAGAGGGCCCCGATGACGAGGCAGGTGGTCGCGAAGGCGAGCAGGATCGTCAGCGCCATGGTCAGTCCAGGGCGGGTGACGTCGCGCCGTCGGGCACTGCTTCGCCGGCGAGCTGGAGCCGACGCACGAACGCCAGCGGGAGGGGACGGAACACGTGCTCGCCGCGGGAGACCTTGCCGGCCTCGATCGGCTCGGGCACGTACTCGCTCAGGGTGTGGAGCTTGTACGGCTCGCGACCCTTCGAGGAGAGCAGGGCGACGCGGGTGATGCGACGGGTGCCGTCGGCGGCGCGGTCGAGCTGGATGATGAGGTCGAGCGCGTTGTTGACCTGCTCCTGGACGGCCTGGAACGGCAGGTCCAGGTCGCTCATGCTGGCGAGCGTCTCGGCGCGGCTCAGGGCCTCGTCCGGGCTGTTGGAGTGGATCGTGGTGAGCGAGCCCTCGTGGCCGGTGTTCATGGCCGAGAGCATGTCCATGGTCTCGCCGCCACGGACCTCGCCGACGATGATGCGGTCGGGCCGCATGCGCAGGGCGTTGCGCACCAGGTCGCGGATCGTGACCGAGCCCTTGCCCTCGACGTTGGCGGGGCGCGACTCCAGGCGGATGACGTGGGTCTGCTGGAGGGAGAGCTCGGCGGCGTCCTCGATCGTGACGATGCGCTCCCGCTCGGGGATGAACGACGACAGCGAGTTCAGCAGCGTCGTCTTGCCCGAGCCGGTGCCGCCCGAGACGAGCACGTTGAGCTTGGCCCGCACGCACGCGGCCAGGAGGTCGGCGGTGCGCTCGTCGAGCGTGCCGATGGAGACGAGCTGGTCCATCGAGAACGGCCGCGGGAACTTGCGGATCGTGACCACGGGACCGTCGAGGGCCAGCGGGGGCAGGATCACGTTGACGCGCTCGCCGGTGCGCAGACGCGCGTCGACCATCGGGCTCGACTCGTCGACGCGACGGTTGACCGTGGACACGATGCGGTCGATCGTCTGGAGCAGCTGCTCGTTGCTGACGAAGCGTTCCTTCGCGAGCTCGATCCGACCCAGGCGCTCGATGAAGATCTGGTCGGGGCCGTTGACCATGATCTCGGTGACGGCGTCGTCGGCCAGGAGGGGCTCCAGCACACCGAGCCCGAGGGCCTCGGCGACGACGCGTCGGATGAGCGAGGTCCGCTCGCGGCTCGAGAGGAGGGGGCCGCGGGAGGCGACGAGGTGCGTCATGACCCGCTCGAGGCGGGCGCGTCGCTGGGGCAGGTCGAGCTTGGAGAGCTCGTTGAGGTCGATCTCGTCGAGCAGCTTCTCGCGGAAGTCGGCCACGAGCACGTCGTCGGCCTCGTCCGTCATCGCCGTGATGGTGCGGTCGACGTCCGCGCCGGACGACGCCACGGAGCTGGTGCCGAAGGTCTGACGCTTCACGGCATGACGCTCTCTCGGGTGAAGGAGAGGTCGAAGAAGGGCACGAGGTCGGGCACGTCGAAGCGGGCTCGGACGCCGTGGCCGGGGCCGAAGGTCTGCACGTCACCGGGGCCGACCTCGAGCCAGCCGGGCAGGGACTCGTTGAGGACCGTGGTCGCGGTGCCGGATCCCTGGGACTCGGCGCGCGCCGCCTGGCGGACGGCCGTCTGGGCCGTGGTGATGGCGTAGAGCGAGAGCGCCACCTGGGCCAGCAGCATGATGACGATGACGACGAGGGGCACGACGCCCACGACCTCGAGGGTCGAGGTGCCGCGCTCCGAGCGTCGCTGGGGGCGGTTGCGATGGCCGAACATCAGTTGTCCTCCCTGACCACGGGTGTCTCCGACGTGAAGACCAGCTTGTTCACGGTGACGCCGGGCAGCAGGAGCGGCATCTTCGATCGGACCTGCACCGCGCTGCTGCTGTCGAGGAGACGCACCGTCATGTTGTCGCGGAACCAACCCGGGACGTTGTCGAGGGCCTTGTCCTCGATCTGGCTGAGGCTCGCGCCGATGCCGGCCTCGCGCGCGGCCTCGTCCGAGGCGTGGCTGGTGTACGCCGCGGAGATGCCCCAGAGCCCGATCTGCCAGATGAGCAGCATGAGGAAGAGCACGATGAAGATCACGCCGGCGAACTCGACGGTGGCCTGACCCGCCTCGGCGGTGGGCGCCGGCGCGGCGTCCTCGCCCTTGCGCTTGAACAGCGTCCGGCGCTGGGTCGTGGCGGCGGAGGTGGTCGAGGAGGGCACCGTGCCGATGTCGTCGGCGAGGTCCTCGATGCGCTTCCACCACACCTTGGACTGGATCTCCGCCGGGTCCTGGTGGTTGAGGCCGCGC
This sequence comes from Aeromicrobium sp. WCS2018Hpa-31, assembly GCF_031843905.1. NCBI lineage: Bacteria > Bacillati > Actinomycetota > Actinomycetes > Propionibacteriales > Nocardioidaceae > Aeromicrobium > Aeromicrobium sp. WCS2018Hpa-31. The sequence goes on from NZ_JAVTJF010000006.1 coordinate 8,278, forward strand.
TGGAGGACGGTGAACGCCTCGGGCAGCGTGGTGGACAGCGGGGGTGCGGGAAGCAGACGGGACGCCGCCTCGGGCTGGATGTCGCTGTCCTTGCTCGTCCGGTTGAGGACGATCTTGACCCGGTCGACGTCGCGGGCGCCGACCCGGCTCCACTTCTCGACCGTGCGGTGGACGCCGCGCAGGGCCAGCAGGTCCGGGGTGGTGACCAGCAGGGCCGTGTCGGCGAGCTCGACGGCGGCGGCGCTGGCCGGGTTGACGGCGGCACCGCAGTCGACGACGACGAGGTCGAACTGGCGACGCAGGGCGGCCAGGATCAGCACCGTCTCGCGGTCGCCGACGAGTCCGATGTCCTCGATCTGGGCCGGGCCGAGCACCGTGGCCAGACCCGACGGCTTGCGGTGGACCGCCGAGCCGATGGTCTGCGCCGAGAGGTCGTCGGCGACCTTCGCGAGGTCGGAGACGTCGAGCCGGTGCTCGATGCCGAGGAAGTCACCCACGTCGCCGGTGTCGAGGTTGAGGTCGACCAGGCAGACGCTGCGGCCGGGGACCCGGGTGACGGAGTCGTGGGCGAGGTGCACGGCGAGCGTGGTGGTGCCGACGCCGCCCTTGGAGCCGTGGACGGTCACGAGCCGGCCGCGGGAGCCGAGGTCGGAGTCGTTGGAGTCGCTCACGAGGTGCCGGCGCATCTGCTGCACCCACTCGCCCGCCGACGTCAGCCGGCTCTCGAGCTCCTCGTGGGAGACCGGGTAGCGCAGCACGCCGCGTGCTCCGGCGTCCATCGCGGCCGAGAACACCTCGGGCGTGAACTCCTCGCTCAGCAGCAGGAGCGCGGTGCCGGGGCGACGCGCCGCGATCTCGCGGAACACCTGGAGGACCGGGACGGGACCGACCTGCTCGTGGATGAGGACGATCTCGGGGTCCCGCTGGGTGACCAGCTCCTGGAGCCGGACGGTCGACTCGGCCACGTCGACGATCGTGAACCCGTCGAGCTCCTCGACCTGGGCGCGCAGCTCGTACCCGGCCGTCTGGTCGGGTGCCGCGATGAGGACGGTGCGAGCCATCAGTTCTCTCCCTTGGGGATGTCGAGATCGTCGGCGTCGACCTTCTCGCGCTCGTCGGAGCGGTTGCTGGTGTTCGTGCCCGGTGGCAGACCCACCAGTCTCACGACCTGCGCGAAGGAGTCCGCGTACGTCACGGAGAGGGCGGCCGTCGGCTCCAGGGCCAGCGTGACCGGGATGACCTGCTGCTCGGTGAGCTCGTCACGGTCGGTGGTCTGGGTCCGCGTCTCCGCACCCCGCACGGACACGACCCGCACGTTGCGCACGAGCACGCGCGAGGTGCCGGTGCCGGCGTCCTCGCCGAACACGGCGTAGACGTCGACGAAGTCGCCGGCCCGGACGCGACCGGCGACGCCGGTCTTCGCGTCGACGGTGAGGGCGATCTCTCGCTCGTTCTCGTTGAGCGCCGACGTCGGCAGGATCATGTCGTCACCGATGTAGGTGCCCTGGGCGAGGTTGAACGCGACCCGGCGACCGACGACGTCCTCGGGGTTGCGGGTGGCCTGCTCGGAGACCCACTTCTCCGGCACCTCGACGGACTCGAGGTCGTCCTCCTCGATCACGGCGTAGGCGGACAGGTCGTCCGCCGCCCGGTAGACGGTGATCTTCGGCGCGACCTGCGAGTTCACGGAGCCGATGTACTGGATCGCCACGAAGAACAGCGCGACGGCGGCCAGTGCGGCGGCGAGCATGATCAGCACGCCACGGCGTTGACGGGGGTTCACTCACGGTCTCCTTCGGGGGCGGACGATCCGCTCGGGGCCGGGACGGGGGTCTCCGGGTCGAACTCGGGCAGGGGAGTGGGAGCCGGGTCGTTCAGCTCGGGGGCGTCGGTGCTCATCCCGCACACGGGACAGGTCGGTCGCGCGTGGCGCAGACCGCACCCGAGGCAGTCGACGACGTCGACGGGGCGGGAGTCGGAGTGGTAGGCGAGCGGGATCGCGACGAGCTCGACGGCGCGCTCGGTGCCGTGGGCGTCGACCTGGTCGCGGACCGAGCTCATCTCGCTCGTGCTCTGGGGCTGCAGAGCCTGACGGACCGCGTCCACGACCCAGGTGTCCTGGGTGGCTCTGGAGTGCAGAAGAGCGGTCTCGGGGAGGGGGTCCAGCCCGGAGATCGGTGCCTTGGGGGCCCGCACGATCCTGGGCGTCGGGTGGTGCACGGTCAGGAAGCCCGAGCCGGGGAGCCACGACATCGCGTGGTGCCACAGCGAGGGGTTGGGGTTGCGGCTCTTGGCCACCGACGGCAGCCAGGTGGCCGACCACGCCTGGGCGCGCAGCAGGTCGATGGCGTTCAGCTGCCAGGCCAGCCCGTCCTCGGCGTCGTCGATGTCGTCGACCAGCGAGGAGAGCACACCCACCGCGAGCGGGCCGCCGGGGAGCGGCTCGATGCAGGTCCGCAGCCCCGGGTACCGCACCGAGGCGTAGGAGACGAGGGTCCGCACCTCCTCGTAGTCGGCGACGGCGCAGGTGACGATCGGCAGCTCGCCACCTCGGTGGACTCCGGCGATGGTCGTCTCGACGGCATCGGGGTGACGGATGTCGGCGACGGTCAGGCCGTCGTGCTCACCCGACAGACCCAGGGACGAACCCAGCCGGGTCACCAGCACGACGCGACTTCTCATTGGCTCCCCCACCATGGTCTTGTCGTCCCTCGGGCCACGTGGCCTGAAGGACGAACGTACGGTATCCGGATACGTCCCCGTTGCGAAATCCAACGGTGCAGCGGGTCAAGTGTCACGCTTTTCCAAGAAATCGTCACCTGTCTCACAGTGCGGCCGGTCCTGGACCTTGCTCTAGACTCCTGGCCATGCTGCGGGGGATCTCCACGACACTGTCCATCGGTGCGAGCGTCACGCTCGGTGCCACCTTCCTTCTGGGGGTCGCACCCACGGCCTCGGCGGCCGACGACGAGTCGGTGCTCGGCCAGGGCGGAGGCTCGCTGATCCTCGTCCTCGACGGCTCGGGATCCATGAAGGAGGCCGGCGGCAGCGGAAGCACCCGCATGGAGGAGGCCAAGAAGGGCCTCAACGGCGTGATCGACGACCTTCCCGACGACGCGAACGTCGGCCTTCGCGTCTACGGCTCGGAGATCAGCGACGGACCCGGCTCCTGCGAGGACAGCGAGCTGCTGGTCCCCGTGGAGCCGGTCGACAAGGACGCCCTGCGCGCAGGCGTCGAGAAGCTCAAGCCGCTCGGCAACACCCCGATCGCGTACTCGCTCGAGAAGGCCTACGCCGACCTGCCGAAGGAGGGCCCGCGCAGCATCGTCCTCGTCTCGGACGGCGAGGAGAACTGCCAGGGTGATCCGTGCAAGGTGGCGGCCGACCTCAAGAAGAAGGGCGCCGACTTCTACGTCGACGTCGTGGGCCTGCAGGTCGACGCCAAGTCGCGCGAGCAGCTCACCTGCGTCGCGTCTGCCGGTGGTGGCACCTACTACGACGTGAAGGACCTGTCCGAGCTCCAGGAGACGCTGACCCGCACGTCCATCCGCGCGGCTCGCGGCTACGAGGCGGCCGGCCTCCCGGTCGAGGGCGGCACGTCCCCCGAGGACGCCGCCGACATCGAGGACGGCCAGTGGCTCGACACGATCGGCGACTCCGGCGTCGAGAACTACGCCCTTCCTGACCCGGGCAAGGGGACGATCCACGTGAGTGCGGCCACCCTGCCGACCAAGGGCTTCTCCGGTGTCTCCCAGGTCGACCTCAAGATCGTGGGCGCCGACGGCCAGGCGTGCGGGCGAGGGGTGCGCGAGGCCTCGCAGGGAGCGGGCAACGGTGGCGCACCCATCGTGGCCGCCTACTCGCTGTCCGCCGCCGACCGGGAGGACTGCAGCGAGGGCCCGTACGTCGCCCAGGTGGGCTCGAACAACGACGAGGTCCAGGGGCTGGAGATCCTGCTGCGCACCGAGCCCGGTGTCGAGGACCCCGACGCGCTGCCGGCCGCGTTCGGCAAGACGAGCGGATTCTCCGACGCCATCGAGGGTGACGCCCCGAGCGGCAGCCCGGTGTCCGTGATCGGCGGGCCGAACTTCTCGTCGGCGCCCCCGACCGCGCCCGGGACCTACGAGGACTCGGTCCTGGCCGGGGAGACGCTGTTCTACCGCGTCCCCGACGTGGGCTGGGGTCAGTCGGCGGTGTGCGACGCGACGCTCGGCACCTCCACCCAGGCGGCCGACGCCTTCGGACGTGGTGTCGGCGTGAACACCCAGGTGCGGGTGTACGGACCCCTCAAGACCGTCGCGGACGACTTCTCGTCGCAGACCGGTCGCAAGCAGTGGCGCGGCGACGAGGCCGTGGCCCTGCACGCGGCGTCGCCGCCCGTCGTGTACCGCAACCGCGAGTCGACGAGCGAGGCTCCCAAGGCGACGCAGGTCGACGGCGACTTCTACTGCTCGATCACCGTGCTGCCGATGTCCGCCGCGTCGACCGAGGAGATCGGCGAGATCGGCGTGACCCTCACGACGAGCGTCGTGGGTGAGGAGTCGGGCGAGCCGACCTACCTCGAGGACCCGAAGGAGACCGCCAACGACAAGGCGGCCGACGAGTCGTCCGACGGCGGACCCGCGTGGTGGATCATCGCCGCCGGCGTCGCGGCTCTCGTCGTGGTCGCCCTCGCCCTGCTCGCCGCACTGCGTCGCCGCAGCGGCGCGGGCGACGCCGAGGTCCCTCCTGGCGAGTGACCGGTCACGGGTCCGCCCGTGACCTGGTTCCTCGCGGTCGTCGCCCTGCTGGGCGTCAGCGCCTCCGGGCCGCTGATGGCAGCGACGGCTGCACCCGCCCTGGTCATCGCGTTCTGGCGCAACGCCGCGGCGACGGCCGTGCTCGCGCCGTTCGCGGTGCGTCGGCGCGCCGACCTGGCGGGCCTGCGGTGGCGTGACCTGCGCGGGACGGTCTTCGCCGGCCTGATGCTCGCGGTGCACTTCGCCGCCTGGGTGGGTGCGCTCAAGCTCACGACGGTGGCGGCCGCGACGGCGCTGACGTGCACCCAGCTGGTGTGGGTGGTGGCCATCGACCGGCTGCGGGGGGTGCGGCCCGGGCGGCGGGTCGTCGTCGGCTGCACGGTGGCCTCGGTCGGTGTGCTCGTCGTCTCGGGCGTCGACTTCACCGTGTCGTCGCGAGCCCTGCTGGGCGACCTGCTCGCGATCGTGGGCGGACTCGGTGCCGCGCTCTACCTGGTGGCGGGGGAGGGCGCCCGGCGGCGCCTGACCACGACCCACTACACGACGCTCTGCTACGGGGTGTGCGCGCTCGTCCTGGCCGTCGGCTGCGTCGCCACCGGCGCCTCCTTCGTCGGCTACGACGCCCGTGTGTGGGTGCTCCTCGCCTCCGTCACCGTGTGCGCGCAGCTGCTGGGGCACTCGGTGCTGAACCACCTGCTCGTCGTCATGAGCCCGACCGTCATCTCCCTGCTCCTGCTGCTGGAGGTCCCCGCGGCGGCGCTCCTCGCCGCAGCCTTCCTCGGGCAGGCGCCTCCGGCCGGGGTGTACCTCGGGCTGGGGCTCGTCGTGGCCGGCCTGGTGGTCGTGGTGCGCTCCCGGCGCACCCCCGTCGAACCGGTCGCCTGAGCGGGACTCGCAGCGGCGACGTGCCGTGGGTCACCCGAGGTCGGGCGGTGCGCGACGTTACCGATCGGTATGGTCAGGACGTCACCCCACCAGACTCAGGAGCACGCATGGGACGTCTTGCCAGCACCGAGGGCCTCACCGAGGAGCAGACCGCGATCCTCTCGACGATCCGCGAGTTCGTCGACGAGAAGATCATCCCCGTCGCCCAGGAGCTCGAGCACGCCGACGAGTACCCGACCGAGATCATCGAGGGACTCAAGGAGCTCGGCGTCTTCGGCCTGACGATCCCCGAGGAGTACGACGGGCTGGGGGAGTCGCTGCTGACGTACGCGCTCGTGGTCGAGGAGATCGCCCGCGGCTGGATGAGCGTCTCGGGCGTCATCAACACCCACTTCATCGTCGCCTACCTGCTGATCCAGCACGGCACGGAGGAGCAGAAGAAGAAGTACCTGCCGAAGATGGCCACCGGCGAGGTCCGAGGCGCGTTCAGCATGTCCGAGCCGGGCCTGGGGTCCGACGTCTCGGCCATCTCGACCAAGGCCACGAAGGCCGACGACGGCTCCTACTCGATCACCGGCCAGAAGATGTGGCTGACCAACGGCGGCACGTCCACGCTCGTGGCGACGCTGTGCAAGACCGACGAGGGTGCGGACTCGGTCTACAAGAACATGACCACGTTCCTGGTCGAGAAGGAGCCGGGCTTCGGCGAGACGGCCCAGGGCGTCACGGTGCCCGGGAAGATCGCGAAGATGGGCTACAAGGGCGTCGAGACGACCGAGCTCATCCTGGAGGACCACAAGATCTCGGCCGACCAGATCCTCGGCGGGGAGCCGGGCAAGGGCTTCTTCCAGATGATGGACGGTGTCGAGGTCGGGCGCGTCAACGTCGCCGCCCGCGCCTGCGGTCTCGCGATCCGGGGCTTCGAGCTCGCGATCGCCTATGCCCAGCAGCGCAAGACCTTCGGCAAGCAGATCGCCGACCACCAGGCCGTGCTGTTCCGCCTGGCCGAGATGGCCACCAAGGTCGAGACGATCCACGCCATGATGGTCCGGTCGGCCCGGCTGAAGGACACCGGCAAGCGCATGGACGTCGAGGCCGGTATGGCCAAGATGCTCGCCAGCGAGTACGCCAACGAGGTCGTCGAGGACTCCTTCCGCATCCACGGCGGCTACGGCTACTCCAAGGAGTACGAGATCGAGCGGCTCATGCGCGAGGTCAAGTTCATGCTGATCGGCGAGGGCACGTCCGACATCCAGAAGATGATCATCGGCCGGGCGCTCCTCAAGGACTACAAGCTCTGAGCGGGGCGACGGTCCGATGACGCAGCGCGAGGACGTCACGTTCACGTCGCACGGGACGTCCTGCGCGGCCTGGGTGTACCGACCCGACGGCGACCCCGGCGGCCCGGTCGTCGTCATGGCCCACGGCCTGGGCGGCGTGCGGGAGATGCGGCTCGACGCGTTCGCCGAGCGCTTCGCCGAGGCGGGCTACGTGTGCCTGGTGTTCGACTACCGGCACTTCGGGGCGAGCGGCGGCGAGCCGCGCCAGCTGCTCTCGGTCCGGCGCCAGCGCCAGGACTGGGCGGCGGCGGTCGCGTTCGCGCGGACGCTGCCGGGCGTCGACCCCGAACGGGTGGTGCTGTGGGGGTCCTCGTTCTCCGGTGGGCACGTCATCGCCGTGGGTGCGCAGGACCCGCGCCTGGCTGCCGTGGTGTCGCAGTGCCCGTACACCGACGGCCTGGCGTCGAGCCTCGCCGTGCGCCCGCTGACGTCCCTGCGGGTCACGGTCAGGGCGCTTCGCGACCTGGTCGGCTCGTGGTTCCGTCGTCCCCCTCGGACCATCCCCCTCGCGGGGGAGCCGGGCACCGTCGCGCTCATGACCGCGCCGGACGCCGTCCCCGGCTACCTCGCGCTGGTCGAGGACGGCTCGACCTTCCGCAACGAGGTCGCGGCGCGCGTGGCCCTCTCGATCGCCACCGGGCGCCCCGGGACCCGTGCCCGCCGTCTTGCCTGTCCGGCCCTGTTCGTGGTCTGCGAGCGCGACACCGTGGCGCCGGCGAAGGCGACGCTCAAGCACGTCGCGAAGGCCCCCCGCGGCGAGGTGGTGCGCCGCGACACCGGCCACTTCGACATCTACGTGGGCGAGGAGTTCGAGACGACGGTGCGCGACGAGCTGGCGTTCCTGGGTCGTCACGTGCCCGTGGCCTGAGCGGTCGGGCGAAGGGGCGGCCCGGCTCCTACGCTGGCAGACCGCGACCACCTTCCCGACCCGCAGAGGACGCCATGCCCGATCCCTTCGTCCTGCGGCGCTTCCAGGCCGAGGCCCTGGCCGCGGTGGAGCGGGCGCGAGTGGCCGGCCGACGTCGGTACTGGGTGTCGCTCCCGCCCGGGGCCGGCAAGACGGTCCTCGGCACCGAGCTGGTGGCGGCACGCCTCGCCGCGGAGGGGCGGCGGGCGGTCGTCCTCGCCCCCAACACCGCCATCCAGGCGCAGTGGATCGCCACCTGGGAGCGGTACGGACGAGGGCCCGCGAGTGCCGAGCGGGACCTGACGGCCGACGTCACGGTGCTCACCTACCAGTCGCTCGCCTCGTTCTCGCCCGACGAGGACGAGGACAAGGACGAGGACGGGGACGAGGGCAGCCTCGTCGACCGCCTGCACGACAACGGGCGGGCGCTCGTCGCCGCGCTGCGGGACGCCGGGCCGCTCACGGTGCTGCTCGACGAGTGCCACCACCTGCTCGAGGTGTGGGGAGCCCTGCTCCGCGAGGTCCTCGACCCCCTGGAGGACGTGCTCGTGCTCGGTCTCACGGCCACCCCGCCCGGCGTCCTGAGCCGTCGCCAGGCCGAGCAGGTCGACGAGCTGTTCGGTGACGTGGTCTACCAGGCGTCGATCCCTGCGGCCGTTCGCGAGGGTGTCCTCGCACCGTTCGCGGAGCTGGCCTGGTTGACCCGCCCCTCGGACGAGGAGGAGGCGTGGCTCGCGTCCTCGGCGACGAGGTTCGCCGAGCTGACCACCGAGCTGCTGAGCCCCGGGTACGGGTCCGTGCCCCTGCTGGTCTGGTTCGACCGGAGGATCGGGGAGCTCCCCGTCCCGTGGGCCACGTTCGAGCGCGACGAGCCCGAGCTGGCGACCTCGGTGCTGCGACTCGTCGCCGCCGGGCTGCTCGACCTTCCCGAGGGCGCGGTGCTGCGCGAGCAGCACCGCGCCGACCTGACGGCCGACGACTGGGCGCGGCTCGTCGACGACTGGGTGCGTGGCTGCCTGGCCCGCAGCGAGCTCGACCAGGACCGCTCGGTCATCGAGGACCTGCGCAAGGCGATGCCGGGGATCGGGTTCCGGGTCACGCGCCGCGGGGTGAGCGGGGCCGGGTCCGCGGTGGACCGCGTGCTGTCGCGCAGTGCCAACAAGATGCGCGCCGCGGCCGAGGTGCTGCTGGCCGAGCGGTCCGCCCTCGGCGACCGGCTGCGGGCCGTGGTGGTGTGCGACCACGAGCGCGCCTCGCCGACGTCGTCGCTCGTGCTGCGCGACGCGCCGGCCGAGCACGGTTCGGCGCTGGAGGTCATGGACGCCCTGCTCGACGCGGGGTTCGAGCCGGTGCTGCTCACCGGGCGCACCGTCGCGGCCGGCGCCGAGCACGCTCGCCGGCTGGTCGAGGTGCTCCGTGGGCTGGACCCGGGCCTCGACCTGGCCACGGAGCCGCTGCCCGGCCTCGAGGGCCGGTTCCACCGGCTGGTGGGCGCGTGGTCGAGCCGACGGTGGGTGCCGCTCGTGACCCGTGCCTTCCAGGCGGGGCACTGCGACGTGCTCGTGGGCACCCGAGCGTTGCTCGGCGAGGGGTGGGACGCACCCCGGGTCTCGACCCTCGTCGACCTGTCGACGGCGTCGACCACGTCGGCCGTGACGCAGACCCGGGGCCGCGCCCTGCGCGTCGACCCGACGTGGCCCGACAAGGTCGCCACGACGTGGAGCGTGGTCTGCGTGGCACCCGACCACCCCGGTGGCGACTCCGACTGGCGCCGCTTCGTCCGCAAGCACGACGGCTACTTCGGCGTGGACGACGACGGCCAGGTGGTCTCCGGGGTCGCCCACGTGGATGCGCGGTTCTCGCCGTTCGCGCCGCCGGAGACCGACCTCTTCCCGGTGGTCACGCTCGACATGGCCCAGCGGACGGCCGAGCGCGACGTGATCCGCGCACGCTGGCGGGTGGGGGAGGCGTACCGCGACGAGGTGCGGCGAGCCATCCGGGTCCGGGAGGAGGGTCCGTCGAGGGAGGCCGAGCCACCGCGGACCGTGGAGGCCCCCACGCCGCCCTGGGCGCGGATGGGCGAGGCAGGCGTCGCCGGGACCGGTCGGTCGGTGCGGTGGTCGCCGTGGGACGCGGCGCGGGAGGCGTCTCGTGACCCCGGGCTGGCCGCCCATGCGTGGGTGGTGGCCGACGCCATGGCGGCCGCCGGGCTCGGCGGCCCCGGCGCGGTCGGGGTGCGGGCCGTGGTCGATGCCACGGGCACCTACCGGTTCGAGCTCGACGCGGACGCGTCGACGTCGTCGCTGTTCGTCGACCTGGTCGAGGAGCTCCTGGGACCGGTCGTCGCCCCACGGTGGCTCGTTGCGCGGCACCAGGCACCCTCGCCGACCGTCGGAGCCGGCTGGCGGGTGCTGCTCGGGCGGGTCAGTCCCGTCGCCCGGACCTGGTTCGGGGTCCCCGCCGAGCTCGGCCGCAACGCCGGACGTCGGCGAGCGTTCGAGCAGGCCTGGGCGCGGTGGTTCGGCCCGTCGACCGTGGTCGCGGCCGGCTCGGACGTCGGCACGGCCGCCCTGGTGTCGGCGTACGGCACCACGCCGCTCGACGTGGTGACGTTGCTGCGCTCGAGCTGGTCGTGACCACCGGACGGCGACCACGGGGCGCGCGGTGGGCCGCGGCCTAGACTGACCGCATGCCTCCCGTGAACCAGGGACTCTTCTCGCTCGAGTTCCCCCAGTCGCTCGGCGTCTACGACGACTACGCCACCGCCCAGAAGGTCGTCGACCACCTCTCCGACAAGGAGTTCCCGGTCCAGAACCTGCTCGTGGTCGGCACCGACCTCAAGCAGGTCGAGCGGGTGACCGGGCGGTTGACGACCAGCCGCGTCGCCGGCGCTGGAGCGGCCTCCGGCGGTTGGCTGGGTGTGCTCGTGGGCCTCCTGCTCGGCATCTTCAGCGAGGAGAGCACGTGGCTGCAGACCGTCGTCGGCGGTCTCGGCATCGGGATCGTCTTCGGCGTCGTGTGGGCCCTGCTCGGCTACGCGGCCACTCGGGGCCGGCGCGACTTCAGCTCGGTCAGCAGCGTCGTCGCCACCAAGTACGAGGTGATGGTCGAGCACAAGCACCGGGCCGAGGCGCAGGAGCTCATCGCCGACCTCCCGGGTGCCCGCCCCAACCCGTTCGTCTGACCCCCCCGCGGCACGAGCGCCGCGACGTCCCACGTCTCGTCGAGGCCGACGGGACGCGAACCAGGAGAGCCATGACCAAGACCAACCCCGGCAACTTCTTCGAGGACTTCAGCGTCGGGCAGGTGATCGAGCACGCCACCCCGCGGACGATCACCGACGGCGACCGCGCCCTCTACGGTGCGATCTACCCGACGCGGTTCGCGATCCCGTCGTCGGCGGAGTTCGCCGCCTCGGTCGGCCTGGCGCCGCACCCGGTCGAGGACCTCGTCGCCTTCCACGTGGCCTTCGGCAAGACGGTTCCCGACGTCTCGCTCAACGCCGTGGCGAACCTCGGGTACGCCGAGTGCCGGTTCCACCGGCCCGTGGTCACCGGCGACACGCTGCGGACCAGCTCCGAGGTCATCGGCCTCAAGCAGAACTCCAACGGTCGCACCGGTGTCGTCTACGTGCGGTCCACGGCCACCAACCAGCGGGGAGAGGTCGCGCTCGACTGGGTGCGCTGGGTCATGGTGCACAAGCGGGACGCGGACGCGCCGGCCCCCGAGACGGTGGTCCCCGCCGTGGCCGACGCCGTCGCCCCCGACGACCTGGTGCTCCCGGCCGGTCTCGACCTCACGCACTACGACACGTCGGCCGCCGGCGAGCCGCACCGCTTCGACGACTACACGGTGGGCGAGACGATCGACCACGTCGACGGCGTGACCTTGAGCGAGTCCGAGCACATGATGGCCACGCGCCTGTGGCAGAACACCGCCAAGGTCCACTTCAACACCGAGGCCCGCCCCGACGGCAAGCGCCTCGTCTACGGCGGACACGTGATCTCGATGGCCCGTGCGCTGTCGTTCAACGGGCTCGCCAACGCGCAGCTGGTGGCGGCGATCAACGCCGGCTCCCACGTGGCCCCGGCGTTCGCCGGTGACACCGTGTACGCGTGGTCGGAGGTGCTCGACAAGGCCACGCCCGCCGCCTGGGAGGGGACGGGTGTCGGAGCCCTCCGCCTGCGCCTGGTGGCCACGAAGGGCCGCGACGAGAGCACCACCCTGCGCGGCGAGGACGGGAAGTACGCCGACGGCGTGCTGCTCGACCTCGACCTGTGGGTCCTGGTCCCGCGCTGATGGGCGCCACGCTGTTCCTCGTCCGGCACGGCGAGACCGAGTGGAGCGCCGTCGGCAAGCACACGGGAACGACGGACCTGCCGCTCACCCCTGCAGGCGAGGCCACGGCACGAGCCCTGGCCCCGGTCCTGGCGGACGAGCACTTCGACCTCGTGCTCACGAGCCCTCGTCTGCGGGCGCGCCGCACGGCAGCGCTCGCCGGGTTCGGCGAGGCAACGGTCGAGGGTGACCTGGCGGAGTGGGACTACGGCGACTACGAGGGGCTGACGACGCCGCAGATCCGCGAGCAGGTGCCGGGCTGGACCATCTGGAGCCACCCCGTGCCGGGCGGGGAGAGCGCCGAGGACGTGGCTGGGCGCCTCGACCGCGTGGTGGCGCGGGTGCGGGCCACCGAGGGGCGTGCGCTGGTCTTCGCCCACGGGCACAGCCTGCGGGTGCTCGCCGCACGCTGGCTGGGCCTGCCGGTGCCGGACGGCCGGATCTTCGACCTCGACACCGCCACCTACTCCGTGCTGGGCGACGACCGGGGCCAGCCGGTGGTCCAGCGCTGGAACGTCACGGCCACGCCCTAGTCTGGCCATCGTGAGGATCGATCTCCACACCCACTCCCACCGCTCGGACGGCACGGACTCGCCCACGGAGCTGGTGCGGAACGCCGCGCAGGCCGGGCTCGACGTCGTCGCGCTGACCGACCACGACGCGACCACCGGATGGCAGGAGGCGCTCGCGGCCGCCGACGGTCTCGACGTCGTCGTGGTCCCCGGCATCGAGATCTCCACGACGTTCCAGGGCGAGAGCGTGCACCTGCTCGGCTACGGCTTCGACCCGGACCACCCCCCGCTGGTGGAGGAGCTGCACCGGGTGCTCGACGGCCGCGACCAGAGGCTCCCGCGGATCCTGGCCAGGCTGGCCGAGCACGGCATCGAGATCACCGAGGCCGACGTCGCGCTGCAGTCGGGGTCGGCTGCGGCCTCGGGGCGTCCCCACGTGGCCGACGCGATGGTCGCCAAGGGCTACATCGGCCACCGCGACGAGGCCTTCCAGGGTTGGCTGAACAGTCGCGGGAAGGCGTACGTCGGGCGCTACGCCGCGCCGCTGCTCGAGACGATCGGGCTGCTGAAGGCGGCCGGCGGCAGGGCCGTGGTGGCGCACCCGTGGTCGCGGGGGAGTGACCGGGTGCTCACGTCGGCGGCGTTCGAGGAGCTCGCCGCGGCGGGCCTGGACGGCATCGAGGCCGACCACGTCGACCACGACGAGTGGTCGCGTCGCGGTCTGCGCGACATCGCCAGGGGTCTCGACCTCGTGGTCACCGGATCCAGCGACTACCACGGCACGGGCAAGAGCTCGGCCTTCCACCTCGGCGCCAACCTCACCGATCCCGCGGAGTACGAGCGCCTGCTCGGCTGATTCCCGGCCTGTGGGTGCGTCGGTTCGGCTAGGTCTCGTCCTGCTGGTGCGTCGGCGCGGGTGGGACTGGGCCTGCGCTCCGAAAGGGCCTCGACCGGCGGAGGGGTCCTGGGTCGGCCGGGCGCGCGGGGCTGGGGCGGGGTCGGGGCAGGGATTCTCCCTTCTCGTGGACCGTTCCACGAGAAGGGAGAATCTCTGCCCGTCCCGCGTGACCTGCGACCCGCGAGCTCGGCCGAGCCCGGCGGCCCGCTCCGGTCGAGGCCCTTTCGGAGGCCGGCTCCTCTCGGGGTTGCGGCAACGCAGCAGCGAGCACGCGAACCCGCCGCCGAGCCTGGACAGCGCACGGGCAGACGCAGCATCAACAACTACTTGAGCATCCGCTCAAAATGTGTCATCGTGCTCTTGAGCGACTGCTCAAGACCCAGGAGGAACGATGATCCCACCCCGCACTCCACGCCACGGCATCCATGTGGCCGTGGTGACCCGCTCCGCCGTCGACCGCCTGTGGGCGCTCACGCAGGACCCGGCGCAGCACTCGCGGTGGGACGTGCGCTTCGGCCGCATCGAGCCGACGGTGCCGGGCGAGTTCAGCTATCGGCGGTTCGGGGTCCGCGGCACCGGGACGCACGCGGGGGAGCGACGCTCCGCCGACGGTGGCGCGACGTCGGCCCTCACCTTCGCGTGCCCGAACCCGCTGTCGCCGATCGTGGTCGGGTCCGGCTACTGGCGGTACCGCCCGCTGCTCGGGGACCACGGACCCGCCGGCACGTCGTTCGAGACCGGCTACGACTACCGGGCGCGCGGCGGCGGCGTCGACCGCGTCTTCCGCCCCCTCATGGCCTGGGGCACGGCATGGTCCTTCGACAGGCTGCGGCTCTGGGCCGATCGCGGGATCGCACCCGAGGTCTCGGTGGCCGTCGCGCTGCTCGACGCCGGCGCCCGCCTCGCCCTGGTGACGCTCGTCGGCCTCCTGGGCCTGTCCTTCGGAGCCGTGCCCGCCCTCGCCGCCACTCTGGTCGGCGGTGCGCTCGCCTGGACCGCTCCGCCGCTGCCGTGGCGACCGTCCGCCCGCCGCACGACCTGGTCCTGGCACCTGGCCACGACCCGGACCGAGGAGGTCCTCGCATGACCGTCACCCAGCTCCGGCCCGTCGCCGACACCCCGGCGCCGGCGACCAGCCCGGACGTCTCGATCTTCGCCCGCGCCATGGGCTCGGACTTCCACCGGCTGCACCCGCGCATGCAGGAGCGGTTCGGCGTGAACGCGACCGACCGACGGGCGTGCGTGGGGCGCGGCGTCATGGACGAGGTGTGGCGCGGACGGCCGGTCGTGGCCCCGTTCCTGCGCCTCGGAGCCCGTCGGAACCTGCTCTTCCCCGAGACCGGCCGCGGCATCCCCTTCACGATCGAGAACTACCCCTACCTCGACGACCACGGTCGCGAGACGGTCACGTTCGTCCGCACGTTCGAGGTGGCACCGGGGCGGCGTCGCCGCTTCGACGCCACGATGGTGCTCGACTCCTCGCGGGGCCCGGGGCGCGACGTCGTCGTCGACTACCTCGGGACCCACCAGCACGTCGCGGCCGACCTCGACCTCTCGGTCGACGACACCGTCCCGGGAGGGGGCGGTCTGCGCATCGAGAGCTCGGCGATGCGGCTGCACGAGGGCCCGGTGAGCCTGCGGATGCACCCGCTCGTGTGCGGACGCGCGGTCGTGCGTGAGCACTGGGACGAGAGCGAGCAGTGCTACCGCATCCGGGTGGAGGTGCACCACGACGTGGTCGGTCCGGTGTTCGGCTACCACGGCCGCTTCACGACCACGTTCGTCGACGCCTCGACCGTCCCGGCTGCCGTGCGTCCGTACCGCGAGCAGACCCGGGTGTGAACCGTCGCCGAGGGCGCGCGGCGCGGCGCCGACTCGGGCGTCGCTCGCCGATAGGCTCGTGACGTGAGCGACGACCCCCGCACGCTGCAGACGCGTCGACGCCTCGTCGACGCCACGATGCAGACGATCCGTGAGCAGGGGATCGCGAAGCTGTCGGCGCGCACGATCGCGACGACCGGCGGGGTCAACCAGGCGCTCGTGTTCTACCACTTCGGCACCGTCGACGGGCTCGTCGCCGAGGCGTGCCGGGTCACGACCGCCGAGCGGGTCGACCGCTACCGCGACGCGTTGGCCACGGTGACCAGCTTCGGCGCGCTCCTCGACGTCGCCGACCGCGTCCGGGCCGACGAGCGCGAGGCGGGCAACGTCGCGGTGCTGGCGCAGGTGCTCGCCGCCTCGCACGGCAACCCGGCGCTCGCGGCAGCGGCCGGCGAGGCCATCGGAATGTGGTCGGCCGCCGTCCGACCCGCGCTGCAGCGCCTGCTCGAGACGTCGCCCGTCGGCGAGCTCTTCGACGCCGACGTGCTCACCGATCTCGCGTCGTCGGCGTTCGTCGGCATCGAGCTGATGGAGCCGACGCGGACGGTCGACGCCTCGACGGTCGAGGACCCCCTCGCGCGCTTGCGTCCCGTGGCCGAGCTGCTCGACGGGCTCGGCCCGATCGCCCGACGCGCCGTCCGCAGCGTCCTGCGCGGTCGCTAGGAGCTGCTCAGCCCGTCTCGCCGAACTGCTCGACGCGGATCGCGTCGGCGGGGAAGGCCTGCTCCTGCAGCAGACGGGTCGCATAGCCGACGAAGCCGACGGACCCGCACACGTACGCCGCCTCGACGCCGTCGAGCAGAGGAGCCACCTCGTCCGGGTACGGGGGAGCTGCGACGCGCGACCCCAGGTTCTCCCGCGTGAGCGCCACGAACGCCCCCGAGGCGCGGAGCTCGTCGGCGTAGGGCAGCACGGCGAGGGACTTCGCCACCACGACGACCCGCAGCGCCTCCGCAGCACCGGTGCCGATCGCGTGGCGCAGCATCGAGACCATCGGCACCACCCCGGAGCCGCCCGCGAACGCCAGGGCCGGCGTGGAGCCGTCCCACGTGAACCAGCGGCCGATCGGTCCCCGCACCTCGAACGTGTCGCCCACGCGCACGTCGTCGTGCAGGAAGCCCGAGACCTCGCCGTCGTCCATCCGCTCGACCATGAGCTCCACGAGCGGGTCACCCGGCGCCGCGGCCGTCGAGTAGCTCCGCTGCGCGGTGTAGCCGTCCTCGGCGCGCAGGCGCACGACGTAGTGCTGCCCGGCGCGATGAGAGGCCGGCTCCGGCAGCTCCAGGCGCAGCCGGACGAAGCCCTGGGTCGGATGGTCCACCGTGCGCACGGTCGCCAGCTGCCAGCCGGTCACGTCGCCCGGCACCGAGGGTGTCGCGGCCGTCACGGGTCGCCCTGGTAGCGCTGCTCGCGCCACGGGTCGCCACGGTCGTGGTAGCCGCCGCGCTCCCAGAAGCCCGGCTCGTCGTGGTCGAGCAGCTCGAGGCGGGTCAGCCACTTGGCGGACTTCCAGAAGTACAGGTGCGGGACGAGCAGCCGCACCGGTCCGCCGTGCTCCGGGGTGAGAGGAGAGCCGTCTGCGTCCCAGACCACCCAGGCGCGGTCCGCGCGCACGTCGTCGAGCGGGAGGTTCGTCGTGTAGCCGGTGCGCGAGTGCGCCACCACGTGCGTGGCGCCGGTGGCGACCCCGCACACGTCGAGGAGAGTCTCGACGCTCACCCCGGTGAACGGGGTGTCGAAGCGCGACCAGGTCGTCACGCAGTGGATGTCGACCGTCGTCGTCGCGTGCGGCAGGGCCCGTAGTGCGGCCCAGTCCCACGTGTGCGACTCCAGCACGGCTCCGTCGACCGTGAGCTCCCAGCGGTCCCGGTCGA
The DNA here is from genome assembly GCF_031843905.1 of Aeromicrobium sp. WCS2018Hpa-31. Taxonomy (NCBI): domain Bacteria; kingdom Bacillati; phylum Actinomycetota; class Actinomycetes; order Propionibacteriales; family Nocardioidaceae; genus Aeromicrobium; species Aeromicrobium sp. WCS2018Hpa-31. The sequence continues at coordinate 25,652 of NZ_JAVTJF010000006.1, forward strand.
CGGCGGGGGTCGGCTCGGCCGAGAGCACCGGCCACAGCCGCCCGGTGTCGTACTGCCCGGGAGGGAGGCGGTCGGACTGCGCGGGGCGCCGGCGTCCCACGAATCCACGCGTGACGGGCTCGTCGGTCATGACGTCTCCTCCAGGAAGGGCAGCCACGCGGCCGCCAGGCCGACGGGGTTCTCGACGGCGGGGGAGTGGTCGGCACCGGCCACCACGTGGACGGTGGTGCCGAGCCGGGCTGCCATGTCGTCCTGCACAGCATGCGGCCACGCGTCGTCGCCCGCACCACGACCCACCCACACCGGCAGACCGGTGGCGGCCACGTCGGCGACGCGGTCCGGGGCGTCGACCAGGTGCTGGGTGAATGCCCGCAGACCGGTTCGGGAGTTCCGCTCGAAGCGGTCGAGGAGGAACGCCTCGACGGCCGGCGGGTTCACGCCCAGCGCGGGGCCCTTCAGCGCACGGAACACCTCGGCCATCGTGGCCGGGCCGTCCAGCTCGGCCACGAGACGCTCGAGGGGACGTCCGGGCGTCGATCCCAGCGCGGCGGGTCCGGTGCACAGCAGGCTCAGGCTCGTCCAGGCGCCCACGTGGTCCACCGCGGCGGTCTGCGCCACCAGGCCGCCGAAGGAGTGGCCCAGCAGGTGCGACGGGCCGGACGAGACCTCGGCGGCGAGCGCCGCTGCGTCGGTGGCCAGGCCCGCGAGGCTGAAGTCGTCCGCCTCGTCGGCCACGGTCTCGTACTGACCTCGCTGGTCGTACGCCGTCGCGTCGAACCCGGCGTCGGCCAGCAGCGGCAGCATCGGCGTGAAGTCCTCCTTGCTGCCGGTCCACCCCGGGACCATCAGCACGTGGCCCCGCGCGCCGCCGCCGTCGGCTCGGACCCGGTGCACGGCGACCTCCCCGCGTGCGGTGCGGACGACGGACGCCTCGACCCCCGGCGGGAGCTCCAGCGTGCGGGGCGTGCTCATCGACCGCGCTTGGCGATCCGGGCGACGATCGAGGTGGGGGCGTACCGCGAGATCGTGGCGAGCACCTTGTAGCGCAGGCTCGGGACCGACAGCGACTTGCCCTTGTCGAGGTCCGACAGCGCCGCCTTCACGAGCTTGTCGGCGTTGAGCCACATCCACCGCGGGACGCCCGAGACGTCCATGTTCGCCCGCTGGTGGAACTCGGTGCGCACGAAGCCCGGGCACAGGGCCATGACGCGGACCCCGGCGTCGGCGTACTGCCAGTCGGCCCAGCGCGACAGGTTGACCAGCCAGACCTTGTGGGCCGAGTAGGTGCCGCGTGGCGTGAACGCGGCCACGCTCGAGACGTTGACGATCCTGCCCCGGCCCCGCCCGGCCATGGCCTTGATGGCCACGTCCATGAGGTGCATGGGGGCGCGCACGAGCAGGTCGAGCTGACGGTCCTCGTCGGCGATGTCGGTGGTGCCGAACCAGCCGGGCAGCGAGGCACCGGCGTTGTTGACCAGCAGGTCCACGGGCGAGGTGCTGCTGGCGAGCGCGTCCTCGGCCGCGGAGAGGCCCTCGGGCGTGGTCAGGTCGGCCACGACGACGTCGGCCCGGACCCCGTGCTTCGTGCGGACCTCGGCGGCCACCTGCTCGAGCCGGTCGCCGTCGCGGGCGAGCAGCACGACGTCGTGGCCGCGAGCGGCGAGGGCACGGGTGAAGGCGAGGCCGATGCCTGCGGTGGCACCGGTGACGAGGGCTCGGGTCATACCGTCAGCATGCCACGTGACCACGGGTCAGGACGCTGGGGTCGCAGGGCCCCGACGGGTGGCATGATGACCCCGTGACGACGACGATCTCCGTGGTGAACCAGAAGGGTGGCGTCGGCAAGACGACCACCGTGGCATCGCTGGGCGCGGCGTTCGCCGAGCTCGGCAAACGAGTCCTCCTCGTCGACCTCGACCCGCAGGGCGGACTCACGTTCTCCCTCGGCATCGACCCCGAGGACCTCGACGTGACCGTCGGCGAGGTGCTCCTGGGCAAGGCCAAGCCGGCCGACGCCATCGTGGTCACCGAGGACGGCATGCACCTGCTTCCCAGCAACGTCACGGTGACGCAGGCCGAGGAGGCCCTGGTGAGCCGGACCGGCCGCGAGCAGCGGCTGCGGGTGGCGCTCGACAAGGTCGCCGACGACTACGACCTCGTCGTCATCGACTGCCCGCCCACCCTCGGCGTGCTCACGGTGGGCGCGCTGTCGGCGTCGCAGAAGGTCGTCATCCCGCTGCAGGCCGAGACCCTCTCGCACCGCGGCGTGCTGCAGCTGCTCGACACCGTCCACGACGTCAAGCAGTTCATCAACTCCGAGCTCGAGGTCGCCGGCGTGCTGCCCACGATGTTCGACGGCCGCACCAACCACGCCCGTGCCGTGCTCGCCTCCATCGAGGAGCAGTTCGAGCTGCCCGTGCTGAGCCCGCCGATCCCGAAGTCGATCCGGTTCGCCGAGGCCCCGGCCATCGGGCGGTCGATCCTCAGCGTGCACACGAACCACAAGGGAGCCGAGGCCTACCGCGAGGTGGCCAAGAGCCTGCTCTGACCGCTCGAGAACGCCGAAGGGGCCCCACGCCGTGCGTGGGGCCCCTTCGCGTCGGGTCGTGCGTCAGTCGGACGAGCGCGGCGCGGAGGCCGTCGCCTCGGTGCCGCCCTGGGCGCCGGAGCCCTGACCCTCGACGCGCTGGCCGCTGCGGGTGCGACGACGGCGACGGTTGCGGCTCGCGCCGCCCTCCTTGCCCTCGCCACCCTGGCCGGTGTCGCCGGAGGCCGGGGCGTTCTGCACCGGTCGATCCTGGGCCGGACGGTTCTGGCCGGAACCGTTCTGCTGGCGATCGTCGGAGCGGCGGCGGTCCGAGCCGCGGTTGCGGTCCCCGCCCTGGCTGCGTCCACCCTGGCCGCGACCGCCCTGGCCGCCGCGACCACGGTCGCCGTCCTTGCGGGGCTCCTTGGGCGACGGCGGCTTGAGCCGGCCCTTGACCGACCGGTCGATGCCCAGGTCGTGGAACAGGTGGTCCGACGTGGAGTACGTCTCCTGGGGCTCGGCGAACGGCAGGTCCAGCTCGGCGTTGATCAGCTTCCAGCGCGACAGGTCGGCCCAGTCGACGAAGGTGACGGCGATGCCCGAGGCGCCGGCGCGACCCGTGCGCCCGATGCGGTGCACGTACGTCTTGTGGTCCTCGGGGCAGTTGTAGTTGATGACGTGGCTGATGTTGGCCACGTCGATGCCGCGCGCGGCGACGTCGGTGGCCACGAGCACGTCGACCTTGTGGTCGCGGAAGCCCTGCAGCGCCTTCTCGCGCGCGCCTTGCGCCATGTCGCCGTGCAGCGGCGAGGCGGGGAAGCCGCGGTCGATCAGGTCGTCCGCCACGCGCTGGGCGGTGCGCTTGGTGCGCGTGAAGATGATGACTCGCTGGACGTCGTCGGCCTGCAGGATGCGGGCGATGACCTCGGCCTTGTCGAGCTCGTGCGCCTGCCAGACGAACTGCGCCGTGGCCGGGACCGTGTCGTTCTCCTCCGGCGACTCCGCCCGGATGTTCATCGGGTGGCGCATGTGCTTGCGCGCCAGCGACACGATGGCGCCCGGCATGGTCGCCGAGAACAGCATCGTCTGGCGGGTCTCGGGGGTCTTGGCCAGGATCGACTCGACGTCGGGCAGGAAGCCGAGGTCGAGCATCTCGTCGGCCTCGTCGAGCACGAGCGACTTGACGTGCGAGAGGTCGAGCGCGCCACGGTTGGCGAGGTCGAGGATGCGGCCGGGCGTGCCGACGACGATGTCGACGCCCTTCTCGAGCGCGTCGAGCTGGCCCTCGTAGGGGACGCCACCGTAGATGGTGATGTTGCGGGTACCGCGCTTGTCCGAGGCCGTCTTGAAGTCGTTGGCGACCTGGAGCGCGAGCTCTCGCGTCGGGGCCACGACCAGGGCCTGGGGCTTGCCGGGGGCGGCCAGCTGGTCGTAGTCGGCGTCGTGCGGCGCGACGGTGCGCTGGATGACCGGGATGGCGAACGCCAACGTCTTGCCGGTGCCGGTACGGGCCTGACCGATGAGGTCGGTGCCCATGAGGGCCACGGAGAGGGTCATCTCCTGGATGGGGAACGGGCTGCTGATGCCGACCGCGTCGAGCGCGTCGGCGATCTCGGGCATGACGCCCAGATCGGTGAACGTGGTCACAGGTACTCGTCTTCGTGAGGGAACAGAGAGGGATCTCGATACGTGTCGTGTGTCGGCGACGACGGTGCGTCCGAGACCTCACGACGGAGATACGGCCCCAAGGGCACGGCCAGTCTACCCGTCTCGGCCCCTGCGGCGGCACACAGGCGGCGGCGGGTCCCCAGCGCGCTACGCTGCGGCGCATGGCGAAGAACGCGAAGTCAGGCCGCTCGGGCCCCCCTCCGGAGGCCCCCGCGCCCTCGGCCCTGGACGATCCGGAGTACCGCCGCGGCGTCGTGGAGCTGCTCGGCGTGCTGGCCTTCGGCGAGCTGAGCGCGTGCGAGCGACTCGTCGCCGACGCCCAGATGGCGCCCGACCTGAGCAGCAAGGTCGAGGTGGCCACGATGGCCGCGGCGGAGTTCGACCACTTCGAGGTCCTGCGCGACCGCCTCGTCGAGATGGGCGAGGACCCGTTCGCCGCCATGGAGCCCTTCGAGGCCACCTTCGGTGACTTCCACCGCAAGACGCGTCCGGCCGACTTCGTCGAGGGCCTCGTGAAGGCCTACGTCGGCGACGGGCTCGCAGCCGACTTCTACCGCGAGATCGCCGCCTACCTCGACCCGGTGACCCGCGAGATCGTGGTCGACACCCTCAGCGGCACCGGCCACTCGGAGTTCGTCGTCGACCAGGTGCGCGCCGCGATCGAGGCCGACCCCCGGGTCGGCGGCCGCCTCGCGCTCTGGGGACGTCGGCTCATGGGGGAGGCCCTGCGCCAGGCCCAGACGCTCGTCGCCGAGCGCGACGCGCTGAGTGCCGTGCTCGTCGGCGGCATCGAGACGCCCGGGCTGGACCTCACCGCGATCTCGCGCATGTTCACCCGGATCACCGAGGCGCACACCGAACGCATGGCGCGCCTCGGCCTGGCCGCCTGAGCTGGTCCGCGCTCGTTCGGGGCAGGGGATGGGCCGAGCGCGGGGGACGCATGGCGCGCCTCGGCCTGGCCGCCTGAGCGGACACCTGCTCAGCCGCGGACGTGGGTGAGCACCCAGTCCAGGAACGTCCGTCCGGTGCGCCAGTCCTCGCGCACGCGCTCGAGCAGCTCGGCGGTGTGCACGTACGGCTCGAAGCCGTGGTCGCGCCCGAGCGTGAGCGTGCGGTGGCGCAGCAGGTCGATGCGCGGGTGGTCGGCCGACCAGCCGCGCGGCGCGGTCTTGACGGCGTCGCCGCCGACCGTCCAGCCCCGGCCCTCCAGTCGCGCGACGATGTGCTGGAGCCCGGTCCCGAAGGTCTCGTGGTCGACGGCCTCGCGGAACGAGGCGAGCCGGGCGGGCGTGGCGTGGTAGAACCCGACGCCGGTGCGCACGCCCGGTGCACCCACCTGCACGTAGTAGCCCGTGGCGGGGGCCACGGGCACGAACGCACCCTGGTGCGTCTTGTAGGGAGTCTTGTCGTTCGAGAACCGCACGTCGCGGAACGGGCGGAAGATCTTCGCGCTCTCGCCGTCAGGGACGAACTCGTCGGCCAGCTGGGCCATGAGCGCGACCATCGGCTGCTTGACCGCCGCGTCGTAGACGTGGCGGTGCTCCTCCCAGAACGCCTTCGTGTTGTCGACCTCGAGGTCGTCGTAGAAGTCGAGCGCCGCGACGGGGAAGCCTTCGAAGCTCATGCGCGCCCCCGGTCCGTCAGGTGGTCTCCTGCGTGACCGCACCGAAGCCGACCTTGCGGCCGGTGTCGGCGGTGAAGTACAGGTAGGCGACCTTGTCGGCGGGGACCGCGACGGTGCGGTCCTTCTCGTCGGTGAGGCTGAAGACCGTCTCGTCCTTCAGGGCGGTGTCGAGCTTGGCGAGCACCGACTCGGGTGCCTCGTCGGTCTCGACGGACAGCTCGCGGGCGGCGTTCTGCACGCCGATCTTGACCTCCATGGTCGGTCCTCTCGTGATGTCTGGTGTGGTGCGGGTGGTGCCGGACGAGCTGTGGCCCGGTCGGGCCGTGCCTCGTCAGGCGGGGTCGTTGGTCTCGCGGGGGAAGCCGCCGATGCCGCGCCAGGCGAGCCCGGCGACGAGCCGCACGGCGTCCTCCTGCGACAGCGCCGACGACTCCGAGAGCCAGTTGCGGGCGCCGACGTGGCCCATGCCCACGAGGCTGACGGCCAGCAGGTACGCGGCCTCCTGCGGCAGGCCGGTGTCCTCGCGGATGACCTCGGCGATCGCGACTGCCGACTCGCGCACGACCCGGTCGACCTGCTCGCGGACGTCGGGGTCGTTGGTGAGGTCGGACTCGAACACGAGCCGGAACGCGGCACCCTGGTCGGCGACGTACTGGTACCAGAGCTCCATCGTGGCCTCGACGCGACGACGGTTGTCCTGCGTGGAGGCGAGCGCCTGCTTGACCTCGTCGACGACCTCGTCGCACGAGCTCTCGAGCAGGGCCAGGTAGAGGTCGAGCTTGCCGGGGAAGTGCTGGTACACGACCGGCTTGGACACTCCGGCACGCTCGGCGATCTCGTCCATCGACGCGGCGTGGTACCCCTGCTCGACGAAGACCTCGAGGGCGACCTCCAGGAGCTGGGCGCGTCGGGCGCGTCGCGGCAGTCGGCCGGCGCGCGGACGCAGGGTGGGGGTCTCGCTCACCCGGTCAGCCTAGTGCCCCGTGCCACGCGGGCCCGTCGGGGCGCTCCGCGCGTCGCCGCGACGACGGCGCGTCCCAGGGGGCGGACGGCACCCTGCGGTCGACGTCGGCGGGGGAACAATGGAGGACACGCCCGGCGTTGAGCCGGGAGTACCCCCATCACCGTCCCTGCGAGGAGCAGCCGTGGTCGCCCCCATCGTGGAACCCGCCGACGAACTCACCATCGACGAGGTCCGCCGCTACAGCCGGCACCTGATCATCCCCGACGTCGGGATGGACGGGCAGAAGCGGCTCAAGAACGCCAAGGTGCTGGTCATCGGCGCCGGCGGCCTCGGCAGCCCTGCCCTGCTCTACCTGGCCGCTGCCGGCGTCGGCACGCTCGGCATCATCGACGACGACGTGGTCGACGAGTCGAACCTGCAGCGTCAGGTGATCCACGGCCAGTCCGACATCGACCGGCCCAAGGCCGTGAGTGCCGCGGAGTCGGTGGCGGAGGTCAACCCGTACGTGAAGACCGTCGTGCACCAGGAGCGGCTCGACACCGACAACGTGCTCGACATCTTCGCCCAGTACGACCTGATCGTCGACGGCACCGACAACTTCGCCACGCGCTACCTGGTCAACGACGCCGCGGTCATCCTCGGCAAGCCCTACGTGTGGGGCTCGATCTACCGCTTCGAGGGCCAGGTGTCGGTGTTCTGGGCCCAGGAGGGTCCGCAGTACCGCGACCTCTACCCCGAGCCGCCGCCGCCGGGCATGGTCCCGTCGTGCGCCGAGGGCGGAGTGCTCGGAGTCCTGTGCGCGTCGATCGGTTCGATCATGGTCACCGAGGCCATCAAGCTGATCACCGGCATCGGCGACCCGCTCATCGGTCGTCTCATGGTCTACGACGCGCTCGAGATGCGGTACACGACGCTCAAGGTCCAGCGCGACCCGAACGGCGTGCTGCCCACCGAGCTGCTCAGCGACTACGAGGCGTTCTGCGGTGCGATCAGTGACGAGGCGGCCGATGCGGCAGCGGACTCGACGATCTCCGTGGGCACGCTCGACGGCTGGCTGAAGGAGCGTGCCGACGGTGGCCGCGACTTCGTGCTCGTCGACGTGCGCGAGCCGGTCGAGCGCGACATCAACCACATCCCGGGCTCGGTCCTCATCCCGAAGGGCGACTTCCTCAACGGCAAGGCGTTCTCCGAGCTGCCCGACGACAAGCAGGTCGTGCTCCACTGCAAGTCGGGCGTGCGGTCGGCCGAGGCGCTCGCCGTGCTGAAGGGCGCCGGCTACAAGGACGCCGTGCACGTCGGCGGCGGCGTCGTGGCCTGGGTCAACCAGATCGACCCGAGCCAGCCGACGTACTGATCTGCTGGACCCGTGGCGAAGCCGCGGGGTGGGCGCCTTCGGGTGCTCGCCTCGCGGCTTCGTCGCGTCGGGGGGCTCGACGCCGGCGTCGGGTAGGTGCGGGCGGCTTCGAGTGGGTCCGGTGCTGCGCTGCTGGGGCTTCGCGTGGCGTCGGTGCTGCGCTGCTGGGGCTTCGCGTGGCGTCGGTGCTGCGCTTCCACGGCTCCGAGTGGAGTCGGTCTCCGAGAGGGCTGCGGCCGGCGCGGTGGGACTGGGCTCGGGTGGGTCCGCGGGGCGGGGCTGGGTTCTCGCTCGCTGCTGCGTCGCTGTGGTTCCGAGTCGGGGCGGCTCCGAGAGGGCCTGACCGGGCGGGGGTCTGGGCTCGGGTGGGTCCGCGGGACGCGGCTGGGTTCTCGCTCGCTGCTGCGTCGCTGTGGCTCCACGTCGGGTCGGTCTCCGAAAGGGCCTCGACCGGAGCGGGGGACTGGGCTCGGCTGGATCTGCGGGGCGCGGCCACGATTCTCCATCTGCGCGGGATCCACGCAAGATTCTGCCTTCGCGCGCAGAAGCCCGAACGATGCTGCGTTTGCTACGGGATCCCGTAGCAAACGCAGCATCCTTCGGCCCCTGACGCACGAACGCAGAATCTTGCGTCACCCGAGCCACGCTCCGAGAGCCCACCCGACCCCGAACGCTCCCGCCGGTCGAGGCCCTTTCGGAGCGCAGGTCGACTCGCAGCCACAGCGACGCAGCCACACGTCCAGACCCACCCGGAGCGACGCAGCAGCAACCGAAGGCCCACCTCGAGCGACGCAGCCGCAGGTCGGGGCCCAGCCGCACCGACACAGCCGCACCGACACAGCCGCACGTCGAGCCCCAGCCGCACCGAAGCAGCCGCACCGACGCAGCCGCACCGACGCAGCCCCAGGCCGACGGTGGCCGGACGTCGGCGATGATCGACCCATGGACGAGGCCTACGTCGAACGCGTGCTGAGCCTGGTGGAGCGGATCCCGCCCGGCCGGGTGCTGCCGTACGGGCGCGTCGCGGAGCTGCTCGCGGGCGGCTACGGGCCGCGCTACGTCGGACGGATCATGTCGGCGCACGGCCACGCCGTCTGCTGGTGGCGGGTCCCGCGCGCCGACGGCACCATGGTGCCGCCGCTCATGATCGAGGCGCAGGCGCACTGGGCCGACGAGGGGACGCCCGTGCGCAACGGCCGGGTGCACATGGCCGAGGCGCTCTGGACCGACGTCGATCCGGAGGGCACGGTCTGAGCGTGTCGGTGGTCTCTGCTCAGATGGTGGTGTGACCACGACCGAGTACCGCCTGCAGCGCCCCGGGGGTCCGGCATCGGCAGGTCCCGCCGTGGTGCTCGACCCCAGCCAGCAGGCCGTGCTCGACCACGTCGCCACGACCGGTGGGCCGCTCCAGGTGCTCGCCGGCCCCGGCAGCGGCAAGACCACGACACTGGTCGAGCTCGTGGCCCAGCGCGTGGAGTCCGGGGCGGTCCGCGCCGACGAGGTGCTCGTCCTCACGTTCAGCCGCGCCGCCGCGCAGGAGATCCGAGCCCGCATCGGGCGCCGGCTGGCCCGCACCACCTCCGCCACCTCGGCCATGACCTTCCACGCGTTCTGCTACGCCCTCGTGCGGGCCGAGCAGGACCTCGAGGAGTTCCGTCGGCCGGTCACCCTGCTCAGCGCGCCCGAGCACGACGCCCGGCTGGCCGAGCTGCTCGACGGCACCGACCCCGAGAGCTGGCCGGTCCCGCTGCGCCAGGCGCTGCGCACGCGCGGCATGAGCACCGAGCTCCAGCGCCTGTTCGCCGCGGCGCGGGCCCAGGGACTCGACGCGGTCGACCTGCACGACATCGGCAGTGCGGCGGGCCGACCCGACTGGGTGGCGGCGTCGCTGTTCTTCGACGAGGTCACGGGTGTGGCCGCTCTCGAGGGCACCATCGACCACACCGACCTCGTGCACCACGCGGTCCGCCTGCTGGGCGACCCGGAGTGCCGCGACCGGTGGCGGCGTCGGCTCCGGCTCGTGGTGGTCGACGAGTTCCAGGACACCGACCCCCTGCAGGTCGAGCTGCTCCGGCGCCTGGCCGGAGACGGTCGCGACCTCGTGGTGGTCGGCGACCCGTACCAGTCCATCTACGGCTTCCGTGGGGCCGACGTGCGCGGCACGCTCGACTTCGGGGAGCGGTTCGCCACCGTCCGCGGGCCGGCCCCGGCGCTCACCTTGGCTCGCACCAACCGCTACGGCGCGGCGATCGCCGACGCCGTCAGGTCGGTCGTCGAGAACCGTGGGGTGTTCGGAGCGCTCGACGCCGACCGCTTCGAGGCCCTGCGGTCGCCGGCCACCGACCCGTCGCGCACGGGTGAGGTGCAGGTGCGCACCTTCACGTCGGCCACGGCCGAGGCCGAGCACGTGGCGCTGCTGCTGCGCGAGGCCCACCTGGCGGCCGAGCCGCCGGTGCCGTGGGAGCGCATGGCCGTCCTGGTGCGGTCGGCCCCCCACCTCGACCGGCTGCACCGGGCGCTCAGCGCCGCAGGCGTCCCCGTCGACGTGGCGGGCGACGAGCTCCCGCTGGCCGTGGAGCCGGCGGTCCGTGCCCTGCTGGCCGGCCTGCACGCCGCCCAGGCCCTCATCGACCACGACGCCCTCGACCCCGAGGCCGCCACGGCGCTGCTCACCGGACCTCTCGGCGGTCTCGACGCTGCCGCGCTGCGTCGGCTCGGTCGGGTGCTGCGCACCGACGACACCGCCCGCAACGGCTCGCCCCGTGCGTCGCGGGTGCTGCTCGCCGAGGCGCTGGCCGACCCCCACCTGCTCGACACGCTGGTGGTCGAGGGCCCGGCGGCGTCGGCCGTCGACGCCGCCCGTCGCGTGGCCCGGCTGCTGGCCTCTGCCGTCGCCCTCGTGCGCGGCGGCGCCTCCGCCGAGGAGGTGCTGTGGGAGCTGTGGGACGGCACGTCGTGGCCGGCCCGCCTGCGCGCCGAGGCCGAGGGCGGTGGCGACGGTGCGGCGCGTGCGCACCACGACCTCGACGCGCTGTGCGCCCTGTTCGCCGAGGCGGCCCGTGCCGAGGAGCGCCAGGCGCACCGCGGTGTCCGCGAGGTCGTGCGCGCCCTCGAGGCCCAGCAGATCCCCGCCGGGACGCTCACCGGGGCGACCGACCTCGTGTCGGGGGTCCAGCTCATGACCGCGCACCGTTCCAAAGGCCTGGAGTGGGACCTCGTGGTCGTCGCCGGGGTGCAGGACGGCGAGTGGCCCGACACCCGGTTGCGCAGCAGCCTGCTGCAGCCCGACCGCCTGACCCGCGATGGCCTCGGACCGTACCCGTCGGTGCGTGAGGCGGTGGCCGAGGAGCGCCGCCTGTTCTACGTGGCGTGCAGTCGCGCGCGCGAGCACCTCGTTGTCACGGCGGTCGCCAGCGGCTCCGACGAGGGCGACCAGCCCTCGCGCTTCGTCGGCGAGCTGCACGCGCACCTGTCGGCAGCCGACGACCCGAGCGCTCGCCCGGCCCCGCGGACCCTTCCGCCGGCCGAGCACCGGCCGCGCCGAGCACTGTCGCTGCGGTCGGCCGTGGCCGAGCTGCGCCGCATCGGCGAGCACACCCGTGACCCCGAAGAGCGTCGACGCGTGGCCGAGCAGCTGGCCCGGCTGTCCACCCACCCGGCCGGTCGCTCGGCGCACCCGTCCGCCTGGTGGGGCCTGGCCGAGCGCACCGAGTCCGATGCGCCGTGGCGTCCCGACGACCAACCCCTGCGGCTCTCGGGCAGCCAGGTCTCGGCCCTCATGCAGTGCCCGTTGCGGTGGTTCCTCGACCACGAGGCCCACGGCGCGCAGGCCACCACGAGTGCGCAGGGCTTCGGCTCCATCGTGCACGCCATCGCCGCCGACGTCGTGCGTTCGGGCCGCGAGCCCGACGCCGACGAGCTCGCCACCCACCTCGACGACGTCTGGGCCCAGCTCGACCTCCCGCCGTGGATCAGCGACCGTGAACGCGGCGAGGCGGTGCAGGCGCTAGGCCGCTTCGTCCAGTGGCACCGCGACAACCCGCGCGACGTGCTGGCGGCGGAGCATCCGTTCGAGGTCGAGATCGAGGTCGAGGGGCGCGCCGTGGCGCTCAAGGGCTCGATGGACCGCGTCGAGAGGTCCGCCGACGGGGTCCACGTCGTCGACCTCAAGACCGGCAAGGGCTCGCCGTCGCGCGACGAGCTCGCCGAGCACCCCCAGCTGGGCCTGTACCAGCTGGTCGTCCAGCACGGCGCCACCCGCGACCTGGCCGGCGACGCGCCACCCGCCGGGGCCGAGCTGGTCCAGCTGCGCCAGGAGAGCCGGGGCGCCACCAAGGTCCAGCAGCAGGTTCCCCCACCCGCTGACGCCCCGTTCTTCGCCGTGGAGCAGCTGCGTCGCAGTGTCCACACGCTCGTCCACGAGGAAGTCGCCGCCACCGAGGCCACCGGTGGCTGCGGGTACTGCCAGTTCACCCGGGTCTGTCCCGCCCACGACGCCGGCGCGTCGATCCTGGTCCGCGAGCACCGGCACGCTGCCGCCGAGGAGGGGGAGTCGTCGTGACCATGCTCGTCCGCGACATCGACCACCTGCGCGAGCTCACCGGCATCCCGTTCTCGCAGCCCCAGGCCGACGCCATCACCGCCGGGCTCGACCGTCCGGGCGCGATCATCGCCGGCGCCGGGTCGGGCAAGACCACCGTCATGGCGGCGCGCGTGCTGTGGCTCGTGGGTCACGTCGGCATCGCGCCCGAGCGGATCCTCGGGCTCACCTTCACCAACAAGGCGGCCGCAGAGCTGGGGCAGCGCATCCGGGCCGACCTGGAGCACCTGCCGCACGACCCGCAGCAGCCCTGGGCCGACGCCACCGCGTCGACCTACCACGCCTTCGCCGGCTCACTCATCGCCGAGCACGGCCTCCGCCTGGGTGTCGAGCCCGACCTGCGGGTCGTCACCGACGCCTCGCGCTTCCAACGGGCGGCACGCGTGGTCAGCACCTACGACCGACCGCTCCAGAGGGTGAGCACGCACCTGCCCACGCTCGTCCAGGACGTCATGTCCCTCGACGCCCAGCTCTCGGAGCACCTCGTGGATCCGGCCGAGCTGCGCGACCACGACGCGGCCGTCATCGCCGAGTACGAGGCCGTCGGCAAGCCGGCCCTGCTCCGCGACGCGGCCGTGGCGGCGCAGAAGCGCACCGAGCTGAGCCTCCTGGTCGAGGCGTACCGAGCCGCCAAGGCCGACGACGGGGTCATGGACTTCTCCGACCAGATGGCCTGGGGCGCGCAGCTGGCCGCGCTGCCCGAGGTGGGCCAGGCGCTGCGCGAGCGCTACGACGTCGTGCTGCTCGACGAGTACCAGGACACCTCGGTCGCGCAGCGCGACCTGCTCACGGCGCTCTTCGCGGGCCTGCCCGTCACCGCCGTGGGCGATCCCGCGCAGGGCATCTACGGCTGGCGGGGTGCTGCGGCCGGCAACCTCGAGGAGTTCCTGGACGACTTCCCGGCGGCCGACGGGTCGCGAGGACGGCAGTTCTCCCTCGTCGAGACCCGACGCTGCCCGCCGGAGGTGATCGACGCGGCGAACCACCTCGCCGCCCCCTTCTACGCCACGTCGTCGGTCGTCCAGCCGCTCACGTCGGCCGCGACGACGACCGGTCGGGTCGACGTCGCGCTGCACCGCACCGTCGACGACGAGATCGCCGCCATGGTCACCGAGATCGTCGCCGAGCACGAGGGTGGCCGGGCCTGGAGCGACATCGCGGTGCTGGTCCGCGTCGGCCGCGAGAACGGCGAGATCGTCAAGGCGTTGCGCGACGCACACGTCCCGTTCGAGATCGTGGGCCTCTCCGGCCTGCTGGCCCAGCCCGAGGTGCTCGACGTGCTGTCGCTGCTGGAGGTCGTCGACGACGTCACCGCCAACCCCGCCCTCCTGCGCCTGCTCACCGGGCCGCGCTGGAACATCGGTCCGCGCGACCTCGCCCTGCTCGGCCGCCGCGCCGCCTCGCTGAGCGGGCGCACCCTGGGTCGCGACGACGACAGCACCCTCGCGCAGGAGCTCGCCCGGGCGGTCGAGGGCACCGACCCCACCGAGGTGGTGGCGCTGGCCGAGGCCCTCGACGACCCGGGCGACCTGCCGTACGACCCGCGTGCGCGCCACCGGTTCGTCGACCTCGCGCGCGTGGTCCACCGGGTCAGGTCCCACGTGGGGGAGCCGCTGCTCGACCTGGCGCGCCGCGCCGTGCGTGCCCTCGACCTCGACATCGAGCTCGAGGCGGGAGAGGTCGAGGGTGCCTCCGACAACCTGGCCACCTTCCTCGACGCGGTGGCCGACTACGCCGCGAGCGACCGCTACGCCTCGCTGACCGGACTCGTGGCCTACCTCCAGGCAGAGAACGAGTTCAACGAGGGCATGGACGTCACGACCCCCTCGGAGTCCGACTCCGTCAAGCTGCTCACGATCCACCGGGCGAAGGGCCTGGAGTGGGGCGCGGTGTTCGTGCCGCTCGTGAGCGACGGGGTGTTCCCCTCGGGACGGGGTCGGTCCAGCTGGCTGACCAACGGCTCGGTCCTGCCGTACCCGCTGCGCGGCGACGCAGGCTCGCTCGCTCCGCTGGCGGAGTGGACCCCGGCCGCGGGCAAGGAGTTCGATGCGCGACGCAAGGCCGACTCCCTCGGGGAGGAGCTCCGGCTCGGCTACGTGGCGTACACGCGCGCCAAGCAGCGGGTCGTCGTGAGCGGTCACTGGTGGGGGCGCACGCAGAAGAAGCCGCGCGGACCGTCGGACTTCCTGGTGCGCACCCGCGACCACCTGGCCGGCCTCGGGGTCGAGCCGCTGGTCTGGGCCGATCCGCCCCCCGACGACGAGACCAACCCCCACCTCGTGCTGTCCGACGGCATCGCCTGGCCGGTGGAACCGCCACCGGTCGACGGCCGTCGCGCGCTGGCCCGCGAGGTGGAGGTGGTGCTGGCCTCGTCCACCGAGCCGACGGCAGAGCTTCCCGTCCCGGGCGATCGGGTGGCCGAGCTGTCCCAGGAGATCGACCTGCTCCTGGCCGAGGCCGACGCGGCCGCCTCGGCGGAGCGGCCGGTGCCACTGCCGCCCACGCTCTCGGCCACCGCCGTGCTGGCCCTGGCCGACGACGAGTCGGCGTTCGCGCGCTCGCTCGCACGGCCCATGCCTCGCCGTCCGTCGGCCGCCGCACGCTTCGGCACCCGGTTCCACGCGTGGATCGAGGCCCACTACGGCCAGCAGCCGCTGCTCGACCCCGCCGACCTGCCCGGACAGGGCGACGTCGAGATCAGCGACGACGCCGAGCTCGACGAGGTCATCGCGCTGTTCGAGGCCGGACCGTTCGGCCAGCGCACGCCGCACACGGTCGAGGCGCCCTTCTCGTTGCTGCTCGGCGGTCAGCAGGTGGTGGGGCGGATCGACGCGGTGTTCTCGACGTCGACCCCTGAGGGACCCGGCTTCGAGGTCGTGGACTGGAAGACCAACCGGCGGGCCGACGCCGACCCGCTCCAGCTCAGCCTCTACCGGTTGGCGTGGGCCGAGCTGCACGACGTCGATCCGGCGCGCGTGTCCGGGGCGTTCTACTACGTGCGACTCGGTGAGGTCGTGCGGTTCGCGCCCGAGGAGCTGCTCGACCGCGCTGCGCTCGAGAGGCTCCTCGCGCCTGGCGCGTGAGCCGCCGAGCCGACCCCACCTAGGCTGTCGGGGTGAGTGATCCCGCACCGTTCGCCTTCGACCGCGCCCGCCACGACCGTGCCGGCCACCTGCGTGCCCACGACGCGTGGGACGGCCCCGACGTCGAGGTCCTGGTGCTCGGCGGCGAGCACGTGGCCACCGTCGACGGGCCCGCACTGCGGTGGCTCCCGCGTGACGAGGCGCCCGACGGCACGTGGATCTTCCTGGGTGAGCAGGACGGCGTCCGCCGCGCAGCCGTCGTGGTCGACCGGGTCCCCGCCGACCTGGTGCCGGTCAGCGTCCGGGTGCTGGCGCCGCTGCTGGGCGCCGACGAGCTGTCGGTGGCCGTGCACGCGGTGGGCATGGCCCGGTGGCTGGCGGCCACGCCCTTCTGCCCTCGCTGCGGTGGGGTCACGCAGGTCCAGGCCGCGGGCCACCTGCGGCACTGCACCCAGTGCGGGACGAACCACTTCCCGCGCACGGATCCCGCCGTGATCATGCTGGTGACCGACGACCGGGACCGGGCCCTGCTCGGCCACCAGGCGACGTGGCCCGAGGGTCGATGGTCCACGCTGGCGGGCTTCGTGGAGCCGGGGGAGAGCCTCGAGGACGCCGTGCGGCGCGAGGTCCACGAGGAGGCCGGCGTGGTCGTCGGCGAGGTCGCCTACGGCGGGAGCCAGCCGTGGCCGTTCCCCGCGAGCCTGATGCTCGGGTTCTTCGCCAAGGCCGTCACCACGGACATCGAGGTCGACGGTGTGGAGCTCGGCGCGGCGCAGTGGGTCACGCGCGAGGAGCTGCGCGCCCAGGGTGAGGCCGGCACGCTGCTGCTGCCTCCGAGCGGCGTCTCGATCTCGAGCTGGCTCATCGAGTCATGGTTCGGCGAACCCATCCCGGCGGGCTGGTTCTGACGGGCGGTCGCACGAGTCGACGAGAGGTAGGTGTCGCACCTCTTCTGCCGCGCGAAGGGTGCGAGACCTACCTCTGACGGCCTCGTTCGGTGCGAGACCTACCTCTGACGGTTCAGACGCCGAGCTGGGCCTTGACCTGGGCGACGGAGGGGTTGGTCAGGGCGGTGCCGTCGGCGAAGACCAGCGTGGGCACGGTCTGGTTGCCGTTGTTGGCCTTCTCGACCACCGCTGCGGCCTCGGGCTGGGCCTCGATGTCGACCTCGGCGAAGTTGGTGATGCCCTCGCGCTGCAGCTGCGACTTGAGGCGGTGGCAGTAGCCGCACCACGGGGTCGAGTAGAGGGTGAAGTCGCCGGTCATCGTTGTCTCCTGTGACGTCTAGGGTGGTCCTGTCGAGTCAACGATCTCGCGCCCCGCGACATTCCACCTCCCCAGTGTGGCGGGCGCGGTCGCCGGCTCCCTGAAGAGACCAGCTCGACGTGACCAGCTCGACCTCACCGAACCGACCCACCCGCAGGAGCGTGCGTTGCCCACCCCCGAGGACCTCCTGGAGAACCTCGACCCCGAGCAGCGGGCCGCCGCCACCGCGCTGCGGGGGCCGGTCTGCATCGTGGCCGGTGCCGGCACGGGCAAGACCCGGGCCATCACCCACCGCATCGCCTACGGCGTGGCCACGGGCCTGTACGTGCCCACCGAGGTGCTGGCCCTGACCTTCACGACCCGCGCCGCCGGCGAGATGCGGGGTCGCCTCGCGCAGCTGCAGGCGCCGGGGGTGCAGGCGCGCACCTTCCACTCGGCCGCGCTGCGCCAGGCGCGCTACTTCTGGCCGCAGGTCTACGGCACCGAGCTCCCCGAGATCGTCGCCTCCAAGTTCGGTCTGGTCGCCGAGGCCGCCAACCGCGAAGGCATCCGGCGCCCCGACAACGCCGTCATCCGCGACCTCGCCGCCGAGGTGGAGTGGGCCAAGGTCAGCAACGTCCGTGGCACCGACTACCCCGACGTCGCACGGCGCCGGGGTCGCGAGGTCGCCGACCTCGACCCCACCCGCGTCGCGGCCGTCATGAGCGCCTACGAGGACGTCAAGCGCGAGCGTGGGCGCATCGACTTCGAGGACATCCTGCTCATCACCGCGGCGATCCTCGCCGACGACGAGCGCATCGCCGCCCAGGTCCGACGGCAGTACCGCTGGTTCGTGGTCGACGAGTACCAGGACGTCAACCCGCTGCAGTCCACGCTGCTCGACCTGTGGCTCGGCGGCCGCGACGACGTGTGCGTCGTGGGTGACCCGCGGCAGACGATCTACACGTTCGCCGGCGCCTCGCCGCGCATCCTCGGGGACTTCGCGCAGCGCTACCCCGACGCCGAGCGGATCCAGCTGGTGCGCAACTACCGCTCCACGCCGCAGGTGGTGGCCGTCGCGAACGCGGTGTTCCAGGGGGCCGCGGGCGAGGCGCACGGCCGACCGCTGCAGTCGCAGGCCGCGCCTGCGGAGCCGGTGCGCTACCTCGGCCACAACGACGAGCCGAGCGAGGCCGCGTCGGTGGCCGACGAGATCGTGCGTCTGCACCGCTCGGGCGTGCCGTACCGCGAGATGGCGGTGCTGTTCCGCATCAACGCGCAGTCCGAGGCGTTCGAGGAGGCCTTCGGCGAGCGCGACATCCCCGTCACCCTGCGCGGGGTCGAGGGGTACTTCCAGCGTGCCGAGGTCCGCCAGGCGGTCACGCTTCTGCGCGGTGCGGCGCGAGCCGGCGACGACGGCACCGACGCCACCGCCGATACCGGGTCGCCGGACCACGGACGTCTCGGCCACGAGGTGCGCGCGGTGCTGGCGAGCATGGGCCACACCGAGACGGCGCCGTCGGGCAGCGGCGCCACCCGCGACCGGTGGGAGTCGCTGCACGCGCTCGTCACCATGGCCGACGACCTCGCCGAGGCCCGCGGCGACGCCACGTTGGCCGACCTCCTGACCGACCTCGAACGGCGTGCCCAGGCGTCGCACGCACCCACGGCCGAGGGCGTCACGCTGGCCACCCTCCACGCCGCCAAGGGCCTGGAGTGGGATGCGGTGTTCTGCGTCGGCATGCACGAGGGCATGCTCCCGATCGTCCACGCCGACACGCCCGAGGGGGTGGCCGAGGAGCGCCGCCTGTTCTACGTCGGCGTCACCCGCGCACGCCGCCACCTGACGATCTCCTGGTCGCGGGCCCGCAAGCCCGGCGGACGCCAGGGCCGCAAGCCCACCCGCTTCCTCGATCCTCTGCTGCCACCGGACCACCCGTCCCGTGGCGGCACGGTGGGCCCGCGCCCCAAGAAGCGCACCAACACCGAGCTCGAGGCGCTCGACCCGGCCGACCGCGCCCTGTTCGACCGGCTCAAGCAGTGGCGGAGCGAGCAGGCGGCCGAGGCCAAGGTGCCCGCCTACGTCGTGTTCACCGACGCCACGCTGCTCGCGCTGGTGGAGCTGCGCCCGCGCGACGAGCGCGGACTCGTGGGCATCCCCGGCATCGGCCAGACCAAGCGCGAGCGCTACGGCGAGGGTGTGCTGGCGGTGCTCAGCGCGTCGGACTAGCCGCGCGCGAGGGTCGAGCGGGCGGTCCCCACCACGGCGTCGGTGAGCCCGTCGAGCAGTGCCGAGGAAGTGCGCCACCGCTGCCACCACAGGACGGTGCGCATCGTCGGACCGCCCAGGTCCACCAGGTGCGGGTGCTCCCGGGAGTGCTGTCGCGGCACCAGGCCCCAGCCGAGGCCGAGCGCGACCGCGCGGGTGAAGTCGTGCGACGAGGGGACCAGGTGGCGCGGCGTGGCGTCGGCATCGACGTCGCGCGTGGCGAGCCAGTCCCGCTGGAGCGTGTCGGTGCGGTCGTAGTCGACGCGCGGGGCCTGCCGGAGGGCCACGGCGTCGACGCCGTCCGGCGCCCAGCGTCGGACCCACGACGGCGCGGCCATGGCGCGGTACTCGATCGCACCGAGCGGTTCGACGCGGCATCCGGGAACGGGGTCGCTCTGCGCGGTGATCGCCGCGACGACCGTGCCGTCCTCGAGCATGCCGGCGGTCCGGCTCTGGTCCTCGCGGTGCAGCTCGACCTCCACGTCGTGCGAGGCGGTGAACGCGGCCAGGGCGTCGAGGAACCAGGTGGCCAACGAGTCGGCGTTGACGGCCACCGCCAGGTGCGGTCGACGTGGCCCGGTGAGACCGAGCTCGGTGGCGACGTCCTGGTCCAGCAGGGCGACACGGCGTGCGTACCGCAGGACGGCCTCGCCGGCATCGGTCGCCCTGACGGGAGTGCTACGGACGAGCAGCCTCTGCCCGAGCGCCTGCTCGAGCGCCTTGACCCGCTGGCTCACCGCCGACGGGGTCACGTGCAGCTGACGTGCCGCGGCGTCGAAGGTCCCGGCGTCGACGACCGCCGCCACGGTCCGGGCGGCTACAGGGTCGGTCCACATGAAGCAAGTCTAATGACACTGCAGGATTCTTCGCTGTACCTGAGGATCGATCCTCCCTAGCGTGGACGTCATGACCAGCCTTCTCGCGGGACTCGGCACCGGGCTCGCGCTCATCGTGGCCATCGGCGCACAGAACGCGTTCGTGCTGCGCCAGGGACTTCGCCGCGAGCACGTTGGCCTCGTGGTGGCCGTGTGCGCGGTCTCCGACCTCGTGCTCATCGGCGTCGGCGTGACCGGCCTCGGTCGCGTGGTCGACGCCGTGCCGTGGTTCGTCGACGCAGCGCGGTGGGGTGGCGCGGCCTTCCTGGCGGGGTACGCGGTCCTCGCGGCACGGCGGGCCCTGTCCTCGAGCGGCGAGGCGCTCGAGGTCGGCGCGGAGGCGGCGTCCTCGGACGCCGACCGGGCCACCGGGGTGCTGAAGGTCCGCTCCTCCGCCACCCGCGTGGCGGCGACCGCCCTCGCGCTGACGTGGCTGAACCCGCACGTCTACCTCGACACGGTGGTGCTCCTCGGCTCGGTGGCCGCCTCGCACGGGGGGAGCCGCCTCTGGTTCGCGGTCGGCGCGATGGCGGCGAGCGTGCTCTGGTTCGGTGGCCTCGGGTACGGGGCGCGCCACCTCGGCCGATGGCTGCGGGACGCGAGGGCCTGGCGGATCCTCGACGGCGCCATCGCCTGCCTGATGCTCGTGCTGGCCGTCACGCTGGTCGTCGGAGGCTGAGGGGTCGGACGGATCCCTCAGGGCGGTGCGGTCGAGCCGGGTCGACCGGGCCCGGTCACTCGGGCGGTGCCCACGAGGAGGGGACGAACCCCGGGACGGACTCCTCCAGGATCGAGCGGAACGGGGCGGTGGCACCGAGCTGGCAGAGCACGCCGACGCCGCCGATCCACACCCGGTGGATCAGCAGGTACTCCGGCGGCAGGTTGATCTTCAGCGACGTCGACATGCCCTCGCCGCCGAGACCCACCCGGGTGGCCTGGTCGCGCAGCCAGGCCCGGGAGAAGGTGAACTCCTCGGCCACGGCGGGCTCGACGAACGGCGCGACGTAGGCGGCCATCACCTCGGGGTCGATCTTCGTGCCGGGCCGCAGGAATCCCTCGCCGCGCAGACCGTCGGTCACGGCCTCGGCATCACCGGAGACGGCGGCCGTGAGCAGCGGTCCCAGGGCGCGGGGGAGCCCGTCGGGAAGGTGGGCGACCGCACCGAAGTCGACGATCCCCAGGCGCCCGTCGGGCAGGATCCGGAAGTTGCCGGGGTGTGGATCGGCGTGCAGCATGCCCACGCGATCGGGGCTCGCGAGCAGGAACCGCACGTACCGCGAACCGTAGAGGTCGCGGTCGGCCTGGCTGCCGGAGCGGATCAGCTCGGCGAGCGAGCTCGTGCTCTCCATCCACTCGCTCACGAGCACGCGCTCGGTGCCGTCGACGACGGCCGGGACCATGAGGTCCGGGTCGTCGCGGTACTCCTCGTGGAAGCGCTGCTGCGCCGTGGCCTCGAGTCGGTAGTCGAGCTCCTCGACCACCCGCTCCTCCAGCTCCGCGAGGAGGGCCTTGACGTCGATGCCCGGTGCGAGGACGCCGAGGAGTCGCGAGATCCTCGAGAGCTGGCGCAGGTCCGACCGCAGGGCCTTCGCCGCACCGGGGTACTGGATCTTGACGGCGACCTCGCGGCCGTCGTGCCAGCGCCCGCGGTGCACCTGGCCGATGGACGCGGCCGCGGCCGGCTGGTCGCCGATCTCCACGAGCCGCTCCCGCCAGTCCTCGCCCATCTCGGCAGCGAGCTGGCGGTGCACGACGCCCGCGGGCATCGGCGGCGCGGCGTCCTGGAGCTTGGTGAGGGTCTCGCGGTAGGGCGCGGCGATCTCCTCGGGCAGGGCGGCCTCGAAGATGCTCATGGCCTGGCCGACCTTCATGGCCCCGCCCTTGAGCTGACCGAGCACGGTGAAGACCTGCTCGGCGGTGCGGCGCTGCACCTCGGTGACCACGGCGTCGGCGGGAGCACCACCGATGCGACGTCCGACGCCGAGGGCCGTCCGCCCTGCGAAGCCCACGGGGAGGGCCGCGAGCCTGGCCCCACGCGTGAAGGCGCCGACGGGCAGCGACGAGCGCGAGCGTCGGCTCGAACCACCGTCGGTGGGCTCGACCTCGTCCTCGTCATGGGTCACGACCTCAGGATAGGTCGATCGTCCTCACTCGGCCCGGTGCAGGAGGCTCGTGCAGCCCTCGTGGACGAGGACGGCTTCGTGCTCGAGCCGCCTGCCACCGAGGTGCAGCACCGCTCCCACCGTCTCGGGCCGGCGGCGCTCGGCCCACGCGAGAGTCTGCTCGGCCGCGAGTGCGGCGGCCCGGAGCACCAGGCTCGTGGCCGGACGGGGTGGTGGGGCCGGGACGAGAGGCCGGCCGAGCTGGGGGAGCGTGGCACGCCACGCCGGGTCCCACGCGGCACGCGCCGCGTCGTGGCAGCCGAGGCACGGTGTGCGACCGGCGAGCGTGAGCGGACCCAGGCGCCCCCAGTCGTCACCGAGCACGAGCGGGAGGACCGGCACGCCGGTCTCGACGGCGCGCGCCACCCAGCTGCGCGGCGGCTCGCCCGCCGCCACCAGCACGAGGAGCGCCGACTCGTCGGACGGGTCGGGGCGCAGTCCGAGGTCGTCGAGGGCGGTCCGGACGAGAGCCGTCGCCCTCTGGCTGCCGCCCCAGGCCTGCACGCGCAGCGTGAGTGCCGGGGGAGCAGTGGGCGGGTGCGGGTCGAGTGCTCCTCGCGCCACGAGCTCGTGGACCACGGCCGTCACGTCGTCGACGAGCTCGGGCACCCGTTCCGCCGCCAGGCGGGCGAGCGCGTCGAGCCCGCGCCCGTCGAGCAGGCGCAGCAGCCGCACGAGTCCGGGTCGGTCGGGAACCAGGACACCCGGCCGCCCACCGACCACGAGGGTGCGGGCGTCCCGACGGACGACGTCGCCACCGGGAGGCAGGACGGGCCGCAGCTGCATGGCCCCAGCCTGCCGAGCGTGCCCGGACCTGACGAGGCCGACGTCCACAGCGGACGCGGCCGAGCCGGTGCGGGGTCGGCTCAGGCCTTGCCGAGGATGCGGTTGAGCTTGGTGCCGCACTCCGGACAGGTGCCCTTCGCCATCCGGGTGCCCTTCTCGCTGACGACGACGTCGCCCGTGGCCTCGCGCTTGTCCTTGCACTTGACGCAGTAGAACTCGCCGCTCCAGGTCTCCGACATGGCTGCCTCCCGTGGGTGTGGTGCTCGTCACACGCACTCTAGCGGCCACCCGGTTCGGGAGCCTCGGGTCGCAGCCGGGGCGAGTCTCCGGCGGGCCCGGACGGTGGCGCCGGGGCGGGTTTCGAACCGGGCTCGCCGGGGGCGGAGGCGGACATGGAGCAGCCGGGCTCCCGAGGGGGTCTGCCTTCCCCTGCGGACCGTGTTCGGGAGCCCGGCTGAGGGACAACGTAGGGGTCGGGGGAGTCGGCGTCAACCGATCTGCGGAACTGGTTGTCCACTCCTGTGGACAACGTTGTGGGGAACGTGTGGGGATCGCCGGACAGGGGTGTGGACGGCCGGTGGACAGACCGCCGTCGGACGGTGCACGGGGCGGTGACGAGGCGCCGGTGCACTCCTCTGACCTGCACGGACTCCGACGCCTCCGGCCGGGGTCCTGTGGACGGAAAGATCCTCGCCCGTGGGGTCGTGCCCTACCGTGCTCGACGTGGGCGAGGTGGAGATCAGGCGCAGTGCGCGACGTCGGCGGACGATCCAGGCGTATCGCGACGGCGACCGGACGATCGTGCTCGTGCCGGCGCACCTGACCCCCGAGCAGGAGCGCGAGGAGGTGGCCCGTCTCGTTGCACGCCTCGACGCCCGAGCCGAGCGGTCACCGCGCAGCGACGCCGCCCTCATGGCGCGGGCGCTCGAGCTCTCCGAGCGGTACCTGGACGGCCGTGCCCGACCCACGTCGGTGCGGTGGGTCACGAACCAGAGCACGCGCTGGGGCTCGTGCACCGCGTCCACCGGGGCCATCCGCATCTCCCACCGGGTTCGGGACATGCCCGACTACGTCGTCGACCACGTGGTCCTGCACGAGCTCGCCCACCTCGTGGAGGCCAACCACTCACGGCGGTTCTGGGCGCTCCTCGAGGGCTACCCCCACGCGGTCAAGGCCGAGGGGTTCCTCGAAGGCGTGTCCTGGCAGCAGCGATGAGGGCGAGCGTGTCGGCGTCGGTCGGCTCCACGGCCTCGTCCACGCCGAACCAGCGCACCGGGTCCTCGCCCTCGGCCACCACGGGCTCGGCCCCGGCCGGCGCCACGGCGAGCAGCTGCACGTCGAGGTGGTGTCCGCCGGGGGAGCAGAACGGCACGGCGTGGCGCGACAGCCTGAGCGGGACGGGATCCAGCCGCAGCCCCTCGATGCCGGTCTCCTCGAGTGCCTCACGAGCGCCTGCACCGACGACGTCGACGTCCTCCGGCTCGCAGTGACCGCCGGTCTGCAGCCACAACCCGGCCTTGGCGTGCCGCACGAGCAGCACGCGCTCGGCGTCGGCCGTGATCACCAGGGCGCTCACGGTCAGGTGGTCGGGGCGGCACGAGCGCAGCATGCCGTCGGGTGCTGTCGCCAGGTGCTCCAGGTACCGCAGGCGGAGCGCCTCCTGGTCGCCGTCGGGCGCCGTCCACGCCTCGAGGGTGCGGACGGCACTGGTGTGCAGGCTCACCGCTCGTCGTCGGGCGAGGAGTCGGGCTCCTGCGACAGCAGCTCGTCGAGCGCCGCGTCGAAGCCGTCGTCGGCCGTCTCGCCGCTGGCGAAGCCCAGCGGGTCGTCGAGGTCGGCCGCCGTGGGCATGAGGTCGGGGTGGGTCCAGGCCGCGTCGCGAGCCGCCGGTCCCTGACGGTCGCGGACGGCGGCCCACAGGTTGGCCGCGTCGCGCAGTCGCCGGGGGCGGAGCTCGAGCCCCACCAGGGAGGCGAAGGTCTGCTCGGCCGGCCCGCCGGTGGCGCGACGACGTCGGACGGCCTCGGCGAGGGCCGGGGCCGACGGCATGTCGGCGGCGGCCTGCGCGACGACCTCGTCGACCCAGCCCTCGACGAAGGCCAGCAAGGTCTCGAGCCGATCGACGGCGTGCTGCTGGCCGGGTGTGCGCTTGGGCTCGAAGAGCCCACCCTGCATGGCCTCGGCGATCGCCTCGGGCCGGGTGGGATCGATCTCGCGCACCTGAGCCTCGATGGCCTCGACGTCGATCCGGGTGCCGCTGCCGAACTCGTCGATCGCGCCGACCAGGGCCTGCTCGAGCCACGGTGCGTGGGCGAACAGACGGTGGTGCGCGCACTCACGGAGGGTGACGTGGAGCAGCACGTCGGCCGGGGAGTGCTCCAGGCCCTCGCCGAAGGCCGCCACGTTGTGCGGCAGCACGGCCGCCACGCCGCGGGGGCCCATCGGCAGACCGATGTCGGTGGACGACAGGACCTCGGTGGCGAGTCCGGCGAGCCCCTGGCCGATCTGCTGGGCGAACATGGCGCTGCCGGCCTGGTTGAGGATGCCGATGAGGGGTCCGGCCATCGCGCGGGCCTCCTCGGGGATGGCCTGGCCGATCGCGCCGACGACGTTGTCGGCGATCGGCTCGACGAGACGACGCCACGACGTGCCGGTGGCCTCGATCCACTCCGCGCGGCTCCAGGCGGCGGACGAGGTGGCGGCCGCGGGGACGTCGGTGACGCGGTCGAGCCAGGACTCGGCCAGGCGCACCGCGTCGGCGACGGCGCCCACCTGGCCCCCGTGCGGGGCCGGGTCGGGGCCGGCGGCGGCCACGGCCTTGCGTGCCACGTCGCGGGCGGTGCCGAAGTCGACGGACCCGTCCGATCCCGCCCCGCTGAACATCTGCTGCATCTGGCCGAAGAGCGCGCTCAGGTCGGGGGTCTGGCCGCCGAAGCCGGCCGCCGGGCCGCCCGCACCCGGAGCACCGCCCATCGACCCGCCGAGGGCACCGAAGATCTGCTCGAGCGGGGTCCCGGCGAAGGGGTTCTGGCCGGCAGGACCGGGATCAGGAGAGCTGGGGCCGGTGGGCTCCGGGCCGAAGCGGGGCTGCCCGGACGCCCCGTCGGGCGTGCTGTCGGGTTGGGGGTCCCGCGGGTCCTCGTCGGCGTCGTCGCGGTCGTCAGGATGGTCGGCCATGACGCCAGGGTATCGAGAGGGCCCACGTCCTCGACGTCTCGCGCGGCGGTGTGGTCTCGAGGTCCGGGGCCGTCGGCGTGCTCGGGCGGACCGCACTACCGTGGGCCCATGAGCTCGGTCCGCCTCGTCGACGTCCGCGACACCGCCCTGAGCCTCGACGAGGTGTTCGAGGCGGTGCGCGACCCCGCCGCGGGCGGGGTGGCGCTGTTCGTGGGCACGGTCCGCGACCACGACGACGGTCGCGACGTGGCAGCCCTTCAGTACTCCGCGCACCCGAGCGCCGTGCAGCAGCTGCGCGAGGTGGCGGAGCGCGTCGCGCACGAGGAGGACGTCGTCGCGGTGGCCGCCGTGCACCGGGTGGGCGACCTCGCCATCGGGGACCTGGCCGTCGTGGTGGCGGTCTCGGCCGCGCACCGGGCAGAGGCCTTCGCCGCCGGGCGCCGACTCATCGACGAGCTCAAGGCCGAGGTCCCGGTGTGGAAGCACCAGACCTTCGGCGCGGGCGACGCCACGTGGGTCGGGGCCTGTTGATCGTCGCGGCCCGTCTCGATCTGCTGCGCTTGCCGCTGAACCCTAGGGTGGGGCCGTGGCCGAGGACGTGAGACCCGACGACGCGGCGCCCGGCGCCGACCCCGAGCAGGATGCCGCGCACCGCCTCGGCCGTCGCTACGCGACGATGCTGGTCGCCGGCGTCAGCCTGGTGGCGCTCACCTGCGTGGCCTTCCTGCTGCCGGCCCCCTACGTGACGCTGCGTCCCGGTCCCGCCTTCGACACGTTCGGCGAGATCGGCGGGGAGAAGATGTTCACGTTCGGCAAGGGCGTCAAGACCTATCCCGTCGACGGGTCCCTCGACTTCACCACCGTCTCGGTCACCCGCGCCGACAGCCGGCTCACGCTCGGCGACGTCGTCAGCGCGTACGTCAAGCCCGACATCGCGGTCGTCCCGCGCGACGTGGTCTACCCCGACGGCGAGTCGGACGAGGCCTCCCGCAGCGAGGGCCAGGCCCAGCTGACGAGCTCGAAGGACAGCTCGCTCGTGGTCGCCCTGCGCGCCGCCGGCTACACCGTGGGCGAGGAGCCTGCGGTCGTCGACGTCGCCGACGACGGCGCGGCCGCCGGTGTCCTCGAGAGCGAGGACGAGATCACGGCCGTCGACGGCCGCGCGACGCCGACGTCCACGGCCGTCGTCGAGGCCGTCGGTCGGGTCGAGCCCGGCGAGACGGTGCGTCTGGACGTGGTCAGGGACGGCAAGGAGCGGACCGTCGACCTCGCCACGCGCCCCGACCCGAAGGATCCCGCGATCCCGCGCATCGGCGTCAGCCTCGGCACGCGCTACGACTTCCCGATCGACGTCTCGAACAACGTCGGCGACGAGGTGGGCGGCCCGAGCGCGGGCACGATGTTCGCGCTCGCCATCTACGACCAGCTCACCCCCGGCTCCCTCACCGGCGGGCGCACGATCGCCGGGACCGGGACCCTCAGCCCGGACGGCACGGTCGGGCCGATCGGGGGAGTGCAGCAGAAGATCGCCGGAGCGGCCGCGGCCGGCGCCACGATCTTCCTGGTGCCGAGGAGCAACTGCGAGGAGGCGACCCGCGGTTCCGACCACGGCCTGCGCCTGGTCTCGGTCTCGTCGTTCAAGGAGGCCGTCGCCGACCTGGAGGCCCTCGCCGAGGATCCCGATGCGAAGGTGGCCTCATGTCGATGACCCCACCGCCGGCGTCGACCGGCGAGCCCCTGCCCTCGACCCCGCTGCGGCTCGTGGCCCTCGAGGTCGAGGCCCACGTGGCCGTCGACGGCTGGGACCAGCCGGCGCGCATGTACGCCCTCGTGCGCACGGCGGCCCTCGTCGAGGCCGAGCCGGGTCTGGCCGAGCAGCTCGCCGTGTCACTGCGCGACGCGCCCGACGGCTTCACGACCATCGAGCAGGAGCTCCCGCAGGACGGTCGTCCCCTCGAGGACGTGCTCGAGGGCATCGAGTGGCCCGACGCCGTCGACGGCTGTGCCGTCGTCGTCGAACGGATCATGCTGCCGCCGGAGGCCGAGGCCGACCTGCCCGACGACCCCGACGCCCTGGTCGAGGCGGTGGCGCAGCATCCCGAGCGCAAGGACGTCCGGCTGGTGGCGGCCGTCGACCGTGAGGGAGGTGGGCACAGCGCCGTGCGTGCTCGCACCCCCGACGACGCCCCGCTGCTCGAGGGGCCCGACCTCGTGCCGGGCCTGGTGCACGCACTGCGCCGGACCCTGGATGCGAGTGCCTGACGTAGGCTCTGAGCCCACCCCCGAACCGCCTTCCCCACCCCCGGACCCCAGACCTGGAGCCCCGTGAGCGACATCTTCGGAACACCCCGCCCGAGACCCGAGCCGACGCCCGGCGGCGTGGACCGACGCCGCAAGGTCCTGGTGCCGACCCTGGTCACCCTGGCCGCGCTGCTCTTCCTCGGCTCGATCTTCACCACGGTCTGGACCGACCGGCTCTGGTTCGCGTCCGTCGACTACTCGCGGGTGTTCACCACGATCATCCTCAACCGCGTCGGCCTCTTCGCGGTGTTCGGCCTGTTCTTCGGGCTCGTCGTCGCGGCCAACGCCTGGCTGGCGTACCGGCTTCGCCCGGACTCGGTCCCGATGCGCCGTGACGACCCGGCCTTCCGGTACCAGCAGACCCTCAACCCGGTGAAGCGCGCGGCTCTCGTGGTGCTGGCCCTCGTGCTCACCGTGTTCGCCGGGTCGGTGGCCTCGTCGCGGTGGGAGACGTTCCAGATGTGGCGCCACGGGACGGCCTTCGGCGAGAAGGACGCGCACTTCGGCAAGGACATCGGCTTCTTCGTCTTCGACCTGCCGTGGTTCAACTTCCTGTCCTCCTTCCTGTTCGCGCTCGTGGTCGTGGCCGTGCTCGTCACGGTGTTCGTGCACTACGTCTTCGGCGGGATCCGGTTCGCCGGTCGTGGCCCGAAGTTCAGCCGCGCCGCGCAGGTCCACGTGGCGGTGCTCGTCGGCTTCGGCGTGCTGCTGCGCGCGTTCGGCTACTGGCTCGGCCGCTACAACCTCGCGGTCGGCGACTCCGGGTTGTTCAGCGGCATCGGCTTCACCGACGCGAACGCGCGGATCCCGGCCGCCAACATCCTCATCGGCGTCGCGATCGTGTGCGCGCTGCTGTTCTTCGCCGCGGCCTTCGTCAAGTCCTGGGTGCTGCCGGGCGTCGGTCTCGGTCTGCTGCTGCTCACGTCGGTGCTCATCGGCGGCGTGTGGCCCTACGTCATGCAGTCCTTCCAGGTCCGCCCGTCCGAGCCGGACAAGGAGGGCCCGTACATCGCCCGCAACATCGAGGCGACCCGCGAGGCCTACGACATCGCCGACGTGGAGACCGAGGACTACACGGCCACCACGACGCTCACCCCGCAGGAGCTGAACGCCTCGGCCGAGTCGCGGGTGAGCACGCGACTGCTCGACCCGACGCTCATCTCGCCGGCGTTCGAGCAGCTGCAGCAGGTGCGCGGCTACTACACCGTCCCCGAGACGCTCGACGTCGACCGCTACAAGCTCGGTGACGACGAGACGCCGCAGGACGTCATCATCGCGGCCCGCGAGCTGTTCCTGAACGGTCTGCAGGACTCCCAGCGCAACTGGGCCAACGACCACACGGTCTACACCCACGGCTACGGCATCATCGCCGCGCGCGGCAACCAGCGTGGCGCACAGGGCGAGCCCGTGTGGGTGCAGAAGGACATCCCGCCGGTCGGCGAGATCGAGACCGAGGTGCCGCCGCGCATCTACTTCGGCGAGAACTCGCCGTCGTACTCCATCGTCGGACGACCTGACGGTGCCGACCCGATCGAGGTCGACATCCCGCGCGGCGGTGGGGCCGGCGACGACGACGGAGCCGAGAACGCCACGCAGAACACGTACGACGGCGAGGGTGGCGTGCCGGTCGGCAACCTGTTCCGCAAGGCGCTGTACGCGTTCAAGTTCGCCGAGCCGAACATCGTGCTGTCGAACCGCGTCAACGAGAACTCCAAGATCCTCTACGACCGTCACCCGCGTGACCGGGTCGAGAAGGTCGCGCCGTGGCTGACGGTCGACGGCGACACCTACCCGGCCGTCGTCGACGGCCGCGTGGTGTGGATCGTCGACGCCTACACGACGAGCAACAGCTACCCCTACAGCGAGCGGCGCTCGCTGCGGACGGCCACCGACGACACCCTCACGCAGGGGTCGGCGCAGGCGGCGCTGCCGACGGACAACGTGAACTACATGCGCAACTCCGTGAAGGCCGTCGTCGACGCCTACGACGGCTCGGTGAAGCTGTACCAGTGGGACGCGCAGGACCCGGTGCTCAAGACCTGGATGAAGGTCTTCCCCGGTGTCGTCGAGCCGAAGGCCGAGATCAGCGAGGGCCTGCTGGAGCACCTGCGCTACCCGGTGGACCTGTTCAAGGTCCAGCGCAACGTGCTCGAGCGCTACCACGTGACCGACGCGCAGACCTTCTACGAGGACGGCGAGCGCTGGCGCGTGCCGGAGGACCCGGCCACGCCGTCGGGCCAGACGCGCGCGCAGCAGCCGCCGTACTTCCTCACCACGACCCGCCCCGGCACGGAGGACCCCGCGTTCTCGCTGACGAGCGTCTACCTGCCCAACAGCAGGCAGAACCTGGCGGCGTTCATGTCGGTCAACTCCGAGGCGACCAGCGACGACTACGGCACGATGCAGATCCTGCAGCTGCCGTCCGAGACGCAGGTGCCGGGCCCGAGCCAGATCGCCAACCAGTTCAGCTCCGACCGTGGTGTGACGCAGGCGCTGCTGCAGTTCCGCCAGTCCGACGCGACGGTCCTGAACGGCAACCTGCTCACGCTGCCGGTCGGCGACGCGATGCTCTACGTCCAGCCGGTCTACATCCGGCGCCAGGCGAGCGAGGGCACCTACCCGGTGCTGCAGTTCGTGGCGGCGTCCTTCGGCGAGGAGGTCGGCTTCGGCCAGAATCTCGACGAGGCGCTCAGGGTGGCCCTCGGTCTCGAGGCGGGCTCGGTGCCCGACCCGGACGAGGAGGAGGCCGGCGGTGGCGCCGGCGGCGGTGGCGGCGACGCCCCGGCCACCGAGGGCAAGACCACGCAGGAGTACCTCGAGGACGCCTCGGCCGCCTACTCGGCCGCCCAGACGGCGCTCGAGGAGGGCGACCTCGCCGAGTACCAGCGCCGCATCGACCAGATGAACGCTGCGGTGCAGGACGCGCAGGACGCGCTCGGCAACCAGGAGTGACGACGAGACGACCCCGGGCCCGCCGTGCGGGACCCGGGGTCGTCCCGCGCCTGGGGTGTGCATCGGTGCGGGCGACGGCAGCCCGAGCCGACCGCACTCGCGCCTGGCACCGACGGACCCGTCGTGCGAGGCTGGACCGATGAGTCGCTATCCGTGGTGGGACCTGCACGCCCGGCTGCGCGAGGAGTGCGCGTCCGTCGACCTGACGCACGCCTTCCATCCTGGCCAGCCGCACTTCCCGGTCTTCCCCGACGAGCAGCGGAGCCAGGTCTTCGAGGTCGAGCGGGACGGGTTCGCCGTGCACCGCTACGAGCTGGTGGGGCAGTGGGGCACCCACGTGGACCCGCCCTCGCACTTCGTCGACGGTGCGCGGACGCTGGACCTCATCGGCGTCGATCAGATGATCCTGCCGCTCGTCGTCATCGACGTCTCCGAGCGGGTCGTGGACGACCCCGACACCGTCGTGACGCTCGAGGACGTCGAGGCCTGGGAGGCCGCGCACG
This sequence comes from Aeromicrobium sp. WCS2018Hpa-31, assembly GCF_031843905.1. Classification (NCBI taxonomy): domain Bacteria; kingdom Bacillati; phylum Actinomycetota; class Actinomycetes; order Propionibacteriales; family Nocardioidaceae; genus Aeromicrobium; species Aeromicrobium sp. WCS2018Hpa-31. Next base: position 57,742 of record NZ_JAVTJF010000006.1, read on the forward strand.
GCCCGGTCCCGGAGGGCTCGTTCGTGGCCCTGCGGACCGACTGGCACCGGCGGTGGCCCGACGACGACGCGATGGCCAACCGCGACGAGGACGGCGTGGCGCACTACCCGGGATGGTCGCGCGAGGTGCTCGAGCACCTGGTCGAGCGAGTGGGGGTGGCCGCCATCGGCCACGAGACCACCGACACCGACCCGGGCAGCTCCACGTCGGCCGGTGACTACGGGCTCGAGCTGTACCTGCTGCAGCAGGACCGCTGGCAGATCGAGCTCATGGCGCACCTCGACCAGGTGCCGCCGGCCGGTGCGCTCGTCGTGGCGACGTGGCCCAAGCCGCAGGGCGGCTCGGGCTTCCCGGCCCGAGTCTTCGCGCTGGTGCCGAGAGCGAGACCGTGACGATCGACGGGCGGCTCGCGCGCGCCGGGCTGGCGTTCGGCGTGCTCGGGATCGTCCTCGTGCCGGCGGCGTGCTCCCTGTCCGATTCCGACCCCGACCCCGACGACCCGGTCCCCGAGGAGACGGTTCCCGTGGAGACGCCGATCCCCGAGGACCCGACGCTCACGGCGAAGCCGCCGGGCGGAACCCAGCGCGTCACCGGCGTCGTCGAGCGGTCCACCGAGGACCGGTGCCTCACGCTGGCCGCTCCCGGACGGACCTGGGTGCTCACGGGTGCGGTCGCCGGCCTGGAGACCGGCGACCGCGTCACCGTGAAGGGCCGGCCCGACCCCGACGCGACCACCACCTGCCAGCAGGGACCGGTGCTCGTCGTCGTCGAGGTCGAGCGGGGCTGAGCGCTACTCCTGCTCGGCCGTGCCCGGGCTGGGCTTCAGCGGCTGCGCCGTCGCCGGTGCCGCCGGAGCGGTCGAGCCGGTGGCCGACGGCGTCGGTGACGGAGTCGGCTCGGGCTCCGAGCCGGTGACCCGCACCGACCCGCTGCCGAGCACCGCGCCCTCGGACGAGACGACCTGCATCTCGCCGAACAGCACACGCCCGTCCGTGGGCTCCGCGGTCGCGGTCAGCGACCCCGTCACCTCCGCGGTGGCACCGCGAGCCAGCTGGAGCTCGCCACCGTCGACGTCGAGCGTGCCGAGGCCGCCGGAGTAGAACACGTCGAGGTAGTCGTACTCCGTGGTGCCGGTCGGCACCGCGTAGCCGTCGACCACGACGGTGTAGGTGCCGGCGTCGGGCGCCTCGAGGGTCACCGACTCCTCGGAGTCGCCGTCGGCGGACTGACCGGCCTGCGAGCCGTCGGGTCCGAGGACCGTCAGGTCGAGGTCGGCACCGGCGTCGGACGTGCTGCCGATGGTCGCCGTCAGGCTCGAGGCACCCTCGGGCACCTCGACCTCGTACGACTGCTGGTCACCGTCGTCGATGCTCTTGCGCTCCGAGAGGGCGCTGCCCAGGTCGCCGCCGCGCGGGGTGACCGCCACGGCGCCGAACTCGTTCTTCAGCGTCCAGGCCAGGTCGATCGGGCCACCGTCGGCCGCCGGAGCGACGTCCTGGGTGGCCGGCTCGACCGTGATGCCCTGCGCCGCGGCCGTGAGGGTGAACGGGTTCTCGAGCAGCGGCGACGTGCGGCGCGACTCCACCTCGATCTCCCACACGCCCGGCAGCGGGTCGGCGTAGCTCCGCGACGTCGGCTTGCAGGCCTTGGCGTCGCTGAAGTTGGTGTAGCAGGCGGTGGACGCCGTCGAGTCGACCGGCACGCCGTACGGGTTGATCGCGATGAACCGCGTCTGGCTGCGGGTCGCGATGCCCGACAGGTTCACCTGCAGGGCCTTCGAGCCCTCGGGGACCGTCACGAAGTACGACGTGGAACGGTTCCGCTCGACCGTGCCGCGGCTCTCCTGGGAGAACGCAGGCTTGGCCAGGGCCGACGACTGGACGACCGTGACCATCACGCGGTGGTCGACCACCGGGGTGGCCGGGTCGTCGATCTCGACGATGGCCGCGTGGGCACCCTGCTTCTTCGTGGTGGCCGTGACCTTGAGCGTGGCGGCCTTGCCCTTGGCGAGCGAGATCGTCCTGGGCGCCCTGAAGGTGCCGTCGTTGCCGACGATCCTCACCCGGTGCTTGACCGACTTCGCCGTGCCCGACGTGCGGGTGACCTTCACGTTGTAGGCCTTGGCCTTCTTCAGCACCTGTCCGCCTTCACCCGCGGCGCAGCGGTTGTAGACGCCCGTGCCACGTCCCGGCTCGGCCAGGAAGTCCGACAGCGGCGTGCAGACCGGTGCGTCGGTCGTGTAGTCGGCCGTGGTCGCCTTCTTCTGCAGCAGCTTCCAGGCACCCGCGACGTCGAGCTGGCCGGTGCCCTGACCGGCGACGGACTCACCCTTGAAGGGCTTGGCCGCGCTGTACAGGGCGTCGCGCAGACGCTTCGGGGTCACGGGGATCTCCTTGGCGAAGGTCCCCGACAGGAGCACGGCTGCGGCGCCGGCGGCCTGGGGCGACGCCATCGAGGTGCCGTTGAACATCGCGTACCCGACGGGCAGCGTGTAGCCGGCCTCGGCGAGGTCGGGCTGCTTGAGCCACTGCGGCACCGTCGAGATCGCCGAGCCGGGTGCGGAGATGTTCGGCTTGAAGCCGCCGGACTCCGTCGGTCCCCGCGACGAGAACGGGTGCAGGGCCAGCGGCGCCGAGACGACCGAGCCGTAGTTGGACTTCCAGGTCTCCTTGGAGATCGAGGAGGCGACGCTCACGACCTTGCCGGCGACCGACGGGTCACCGATCGTGTTGAGGCCCGGGCCGCTGTTGCCGGCCGAGATGAACAGCTGCACGCCGTAGTCGTCGATGAGTCGGTCGTAGACGGTCGCGCGGGCGTTGTTGGCGTCGTTCAGCGCCGGCAGGCCGCCGATGGACATGTTGACGACGTCGACGCCGCGGTTGGTGACGAGGTCGACCATGCCGTCGAGCAGGGCTGCGGACGTGCAGCCGCCACCCCACGTGCAGGCACGGGACGACACGATCTTCGCGCCGGGGGCCTGACCGTCCATGTCGCCGCCGAACATCGAGTTCGCGGCGGCGATGCCGGCCACGTGGCTGCCGTGGGCGTCCTCGACGATGCCGATGTTGACGAAGTCGGCCGTGCCGGGCAGGCCGTACGGCGCGAGGCTCACGTCCTCGCGGAACTCGACGACGAACGGCATGGACTCGACGACGTCGGTGCCCTTCGTGTCCGTGCCGAAGTGACCGACCTGGAACGCCTCCTCGTAGGGGCGCATCTTCTCGGCGTTGCTGAAGGTGCGGTCCTGGTTCGCGTCGACCCAGATGTCGTTGGTCGCGGTGTCGTAGAGCACGCCGAACTGGTCGGTCGTGTCGCCGTCACGGTTCACGTCGCCGCCCGGCTCGCTGCCGGCGGTGATGCTCTCGCTGAACCGGCTGACGCGGAAGTCGCCGGAGCGCGGCGCGGTCCAGGTGGCCGACGCGTAGGAGAACGTCGGAGCGGCGCTGACCTCGGTGACCATGGGGCGCCAGGTGCCGTCGCTGTCGAGCACCGGGTCGGTGCCGGTGACCCAGTCGACGATCTTGCGGTCGCCGGTGGTCGTCTTCTGCAGGGCCGGGTGGTCGAGGTCCACGCCGGAGTCGATGATGCCGATCGTGACGCCGCGGCCGTCGTACCTCGGGTTCTTCTTCTTGAAGTCGACGGTGCCGGTCTCGCGGGTGGGCATGTAGGGGTTGGCGTCGGGGGTGCCCTTGTCGGGCGCCTTCGACGGCGCGGAGCCGGCGGTGGAGGTCTTGCCGGGCTGCGGGTCGTCGATCGGGATGGTCTCGTCGAGGTCGACGGCGTCGACCTTGGAGAGCGCGGCGACCTTCTCGACGCGGGAGGTGGGGACGCTGGCCCGGACGTAGCCGAGCTTGTCGTCGACCCGGCCGACCCAGGCGCCGGCGGACTCCAGCGAGTCGACCACGGCCTCCGTGGCCTTGCGCTCGGTGGCGATCATGACGGTCACGCGCTTCGCGCCGTCGCTGCGGGCATCGGCGAGGAGCTCGCGGTCGGCCTGGCCGAGCTTGTCGGACGCGGGAGCGTCCTTCACCTCGTCGGTCTGGACGGTCCGCTCGGGAGCCTTGTCGAGCTTGGCCCGTGGATCGTCGGTGGCGGCGCCCGCCGTGCTCGCCGAGGTGACGGCGAGGGCGAGGGCGATGGTGGATGCTGCTCCTGCTCGGAGCAGAGGTGTGCGACGTGTGCGCAAGGTGGTGCGTCCTCTCTACATCCGGGCCGAGGCCCGGCGTCCCCCCGTGGGACGAGGCACGTCCGCCCGTGGGGCGTGACGTGCCTGCCCAGTCTCACCCCGGACGGCCGGGTGCGCCAGAGGCACTCGGCGCTCGCAACGCCACTTCACCGGATCGTCACCATGGTCCGCAGGCGGCACGAAGCCCCTCCCGCGTGGGCGGGAGGGGCTTCGGGTGCGGGGTCCTGCGGGTCTCAGCGCTGGAGGAACTCCAGGAGCACGCGGTTGAGCTCGTCGGCGTGGCTGACGTTGAACCCGTGCGGGCCGTCGGCCACGACGTGGACGGTGGCGTCCTTGACCGTCTCGCCGGTGCGCTTGCCGGAGACCTCGAAGGGAACGATGCCGTCGGCATCGCCGTGGACCACCAGGACCGGGACGTCGATCTTCTCCAGGTCGGCCCGGAAGTCGGTGGTGCCGAAGGCGTCGATGCAGCCGAGCATCGCCGTGGTGCTGGCGGGCTCGACGAGGGCGATCGCCTCCTGGCGCTGCTCCTCGGTGACCTTGAGCTCACCGTTCGCGCTGAAGAAGTCGGTCGTGAACCCGTCGAGGAACGCCTCGCGGCCTGACTCGACGCCCTGCTTCATGCCGTCGACGTCCTCCTGGGCGAGGCCCCCGTCGGGGTTGTCGTCGGTCTTGAGCAGGAACGGCGGGACGGCCCCGGCGAAGACGGCCGAACGGATGCGCTCCGAGCCGCGGGCGCCGAGGTAGCGGGCGACCTCGCCACCGCCCATCGAGAAGCCGACGAGCGTGGCGTCCGTGACCTCGAGCTGCTCCAGCAGCCCGGCCAGGTCCTCGGCGAAGGTGTCGTAGTCGTAGCCGGTCTCGGGCTCGTCGCTGGCGCCGAACCCACGACGGTCGTAGGTGATGACGCGGTAGCCGGAGGCGGTCAGGACGGGTACCTGCTCCGACCACGACGCTCCACTGAGCGGCCAGCCGTGGATGAGCACCACGGCCCGTCCGTCACCTCCACTGTCGGTGTACTGGATCTGGATGCCGTTGGACTCGAGCGTGGCCATGGGAGTGCCTCCGTTGCTGTCGGAAACGTACGCTCTGACTCCTTCGATTCTGGTCGTCGGACGCTGACGCGCAACTCGAACGTGCACATTCTCATCGTGCACGTGGTAACTGCCGTTCTCAGTCCGTGGACGAGTCCGCGCCGTCGCCTCGCACGGCGCCGACAACGGACGTACGCTCGCCGTGACGCACACCACAGTGCGTCGATCGACAGGCGTCCGCGAGGTGCGGGGGAGGCAGGTTCGACGTGGCTGACTCACTGATCGAGAAGTCGCCGGTGCTGCGGCGGGTGCGCAGCGTCGGCAAGGCGCTCACGACGCCCCTGCACCCCGACGACTACCTCAAGCTCATCAACCCGTTGTGGTCCGCACGCCAGCTCCGCGGCCGGGTGGAGCGGGTGGAGCAGGTGACCGAGCGATCGGCGACCCTGGTCATCAAGCCCGGGTGGGGCTGGTCCTTCGACTTCCACCCCGGCCAGTACATCGGCATCGGCGTCGAGATCGACGGCCGCTTCCACTGGCGCTCGTACTCGCTGTCGTCGGCCCCGGTCCGCTCCGAGGGCACGGTGGCCATCACGGTCAAGGCGATGCCCGAGGGCTTCTTGTCCGAGCACCTCGTGAGCGGGCTCGAGCCGGGCACCATCGTGCGGCTCGAGTCGCCGCAGGGGGACTTCGTCCTCCCGGACCCGCCGCCGGAGCGCGTGCTGTTCGTGGTGGGTGGCAGCGGCATCACCCCGGTGATGTCGATCCTGCGCACCCTCGACCGCCGCGACTCCATGCCCGACGTCTTCCTCGCCTACTCCGCGGTCGACGAGGACGACATGATGTTCCTCGACGAGCTGCGCGAGCTGGCCCAGAAGCGGGAGTCGTTCACGTTCTACGAGCGGTTCACCGACACCGACGGCTTCCTGACCCCCGACCAGCTCGACGACGTGTGCCACGACTGGACCGACCGCGAGACCTGGGCCTGCGGTCCGCAGCCCATGCTGGACGCGCTCGTGGAGCACTACGAGAAGCTCGGCCGCGAGGACGAGCTGCACGTCGAGCGCTTCACGCTCGGCGCCACCGAGACCGACGCCGAGGGCGGCACGATCACCTTCGGCGACACCGGCAAGAGCATCGAGGCCGACGGGGCCACCACGTTGCTCGAGGCGGGTGAGAAGGCCGGCGTCAACATGCTGTTCGGCTGCCGCATGGGCATCTGCCACACCTGCGACGTCCCGCTGCTGTCCGGTCGCGTGAAGGACCTGCGCAGCGGCGACGAGCACACCGAGGGCGAGTACGTGCAGACCTGCATCAGCGTCGCCGCCACCGACTGCACGCTCAAGATCTGAGGAGAGAGACATGGCCTACGCCGACGTCCGCGAGTACACCCACCTGACCGACGAGGAGGTGGAGGCGATCGGGCGCGAGCTCGACGAGATCCGCGCCCAGGTCGAGGCCGATCGCGGTCAGGCCGACCGCGACTACGTCATGCGCATCATCACGCTGCAGCGTCGCCTCGCCGCGGCCGGGCGCATCACCCTGTTCGCCAGCATGTTCCCGCCGGCCTGGCTGCTCGGCACGGCACTGCTGTCGTCGGCCAAGATCCTGGAGAACATGGAGATCGGCCACAACACGATGCACGGCCAGTGGGACTGGATGAACGACCCGGAGGTGCACTCCAGCAGCTGGGAGTGGGACACCACGCAGCCCGCGGAGCAGTGGAAGCACTCGCACAACTACATCCACCACCAGTTCACGAACGTGCTCGGCCACGACAACGACGTGGGCTACGGGATCCTGCGCATGAGCCGCGACCAGAAGTGGACGCCCTACAACCTGGGGCAGCCGATCTACAACGCGCTCCTGGCGATGTTCTTCGAGTGGGGCGTGGCCCTGCACGACCTGGACATCGAGGCGATCCGCAAGGGCGAGAAGGACCCGAAGCTGCTCAAGCGCCAGCTCAAGCAGATCGGCGACAAGGTCGGCAAGCAGGCGCTCAAGGACTACGTCGTGTACCCGGCTCTGACCGGCCCGGCGTTCATGAGCACCCTCACGGCCAACTTCACGTCCAACATCATCCGCAACGTGTGGGCGTACATGATCATCTTCTGCGGGCACTTCCCCGACGGTGCCGTGCACTTCACGGAGGAGGAGCTCGAGGACGAGACGCGCGCGGAGTGGTACCTGCGCCAGATGCTCGGCTCGGCGAACTTCCAGGGCGGCAAGCTCCTGCACGTCATGAGCGGGCAGCTGGGCTACCAGATCGAGCACCACCTGTTCCCCGACCTGCCCAGCAACCGGTACGCCGAGATCTCGGTCAAGGTCAAGGACATCTGCAAGCGCTACGGCATCCCGTACACGACCGGGCCGCTGTACAAGCAGTACGGGCAGACGCTGCGCACGATCATGAAGCTGTCGCTGCCGAACCGCCGCACGAAGGACGACGCCACGCCGCCTCCGGTCCCGCGTGGCCGTCGCCGCGACGACGAGCGTCCGGGCCGTCGCCACGAGCTGGGGCGGTGGACGAGCACCGCCGCTGCCCAGTGAGCGGTCCGACCGTCGTCGTGAGAGGCCCCGTGGTCGACGGCGCGGCACTGCCGTTCGCCTGCGTCGACGACGAGGGGGTCGGCTCGCACGACCGGGTGATCAAGAAGCGGGCCATCAGGTGCGCCCTGAGCCGCGTCTGTGGGGTGTGCGGGTCGACGCTGGCTCGACCGATCGCGTTCGTCGGCTCGTCCGACGAGGCGCTCGACGGCGAGTTCGCGTTCCCTCCCTGCCACGAGGCGTGTGCCCGGGAGGTGGCGGGCGAGGTCCGTCAGCGACTCGGCCGCGCGGAGCGTCCGCGACGCTGGGTGCTCGTGACCACGGCGGGATTCGACCTGGTGAGGCCTGCGCGGCGGGGGGAGCCGGTGTCGTTCCGGCCCAACTCGGTCCTGGCGCGCGAGACGCTCGAGTCCTGAGGGCGCCCGGCCGGCCTCAGATCGACTCGGCGCCGTCGATGAGGTAGCTGGAGCCGTCCTTGGTGAGCTGGAGCGTCACGGTCTCGGTGCGCCGGCTGCCCTCGTAGAGGTAGGAGTAGATGTAGGTGACGCGCATGGCCTCGGGATCGGGCGAGACGCGCTCGACGCGCACGTCCTCGACCTTGCTCCAGAAGCTCTCGTAGCCGGAGAGCCCACCGCTGGCCTGCTGGTACTCGGTGGTGAGGAGCTCGAAGCCCTTGCGCGGGTCGCCGGCGGCGGTCGTGACGTAGGTGTTGGCGAACTTCTCGAGCCGCTCGGCCAGCGACGTCGACTCCCCGCCGGAGCCCTCGCCTCCATCGGCCGAGGCGACGGTGCTGGAGCCGTCGTCACCGCCGGAGGTGAGGGCCACGCCGGTGACCGCCGAGGCCAGGACCGCGACGGCGGCTGCTGCCGCGAGGGCGAAGCGGCGGTCGCGCCACATCGGCGGGGGAGCGGCGTGCGAGCCCCGGCTCGGCTGCTCGGGCGGCGGGAGCGGCGTGACCCGGGTGGCGTGGGGGTCGCGCCGGACGGTCGACTCGGGCGGCGCGGTGAGCTCCGTGGCATCCGTGAACCGAACCGGCGCGACGCTCGCGGGCGCGGGGCGTGGCGGCTGGTCGTCGGCGAAGTCGTCGCGGGAGACGTGGTCGATCAAAAGGTCGGCCAGCGCCGACCGGCGCGGTGCGCCGGGGTGGACGATGTCGTGCAGCAGGCCGGCCACCTCGCGCATCGAGGCCCGCTCGTCGGGCTCCTGCTGCATGGTGGCTGCGACGACCGGTGCCAGCGGATGGTCGGCCGGCAGGATCGGCGTGGCCGAGTCGAGGATCTTCTGCACGGCGGTGATCGGGTCGTCGTCGGCGACGTCGAACGGCGGGGAGCCGGTGGCGGCGTGGAACGCGGTGATCCCGAACGCCCAGACGTCGCTCGCGGTGGTGGCGGTGCGACCGCGGGCGATCTCGGGGGAGAGGAAGGCGGGGGAGCCGGTGATCAGGCCGGTGCGGGTGAGCGCCTCGTCGATCTCGCGGCGCGCGATGCCGAAGTCGCCCAGCTTGGCCACGTCGCCGTCGGCGACGAAGACGTTGGAGGGCTTGACGTCGCGGTGGATCATGCCGGCGTCGTGCGCGGCGGCCAGGGCCCCGGCCACCTGGGCGAGGAGGCGGGCTGCGCGGTCGGCCTTCAGTGGCATGCCGTCGCACAGGTCGGCGAGGGTGGGTCCGTCGACGTACTCCATGACGAGCCAGGTGTGCTCGTCGTCGTCAGCGATGTCGTAGACGGCCACGATGTTGGGGTGGTGCACGCGCGCGGCGAGGTGCGCCTCGCGCTCGGCGCGGGCGGCGTCGATCTCGGAGGACCCGGGCGCGTGGCCGAGCCGCTTGAGCGCGACGGTGCGACCGAGCACGGTGTCGTGCGCGACCCACACGCTCGTGGCACCGCCCCGACCGATCTCCCGGTCGAGCTCGTAACGATCTGCGATCACGTCGCCTCCTTCCGCACCCACGGTACGAGGCGTTCATGAGACCGGCGACCTGAGACCGCACCCCCCGATTTGGATCGGCGTTCACCGTGCCGTAAAGTAGTGAGTGCGACGCGGGGTGGAGCAGTTCGGTAGCTCGCTGGGCTCATAACCCAGAGGTCACAGGTTCAAATCCTGTCCCCGCTACCAGACAAGATTGCGATCGCGATCTTCACCGAAGGCCTTCCAGGCGAGAACTGGAAGGCCTTCGGTGTTTCTGTCGACGTTCTTGACCCCTCGCGACCAGCTCCCGGGGGTCCCGACTGTCATGACGCCTGTCACCTCGTCACCCCCAGGTCACCCACTGCGCAACGGGAGATCTCGAAGACACTGTGGTGACAGGGTGTGCGCGATTGGCAGCGGCGCGCGTTCGGCGCACCAGTCCTTCTCGAACACGGCGACCTACGGCCGTCCTCGAGAAGGCAGCACGATGAGCTACGACCCGGACCAGCGGATCACCCGCAAGCACGCGGCGGTCCTTGCCCGCACCACAGAGAAGACACTCCTGCGCGACGAGAGGGACCGCGGACTCCTGCGTCAGGACGACCCGCAGACCAAGCAGGTCACCTACCGGCTCGGGGACCTGGTCGAGTCAGGTCGCATCCGGCTCGAGGACGTCACCATCACCTCCACGCGATCCCGTGCTGGGCGCCGACGGCCGGCCGCGTGTGGTCCCACGCCTCCTCAGGAATCTGGCTGATCTTCGCGATGTCCGGATCTGAGCCGTAGGTGCTGAAGTGGGCTGCGCGCTGGGCAGCGATCCCTCCTGCGCTGGCGAGCAGCGAGAACCGCGCGATGTCGGCACTCCTAGGGGTGCGGTCGCCGAGCTTGTCGGCGAGCGGACGGTGGACCTTGCGGTCGGTGTACTGGATCACGGGTGCCTCCTGGCGGGGTGATGCCAGGCACCGTGCGGGGGGCGACTCTTCGCGCAATGGTCACCGATGGAGAAGTTCGCACCCGCTGAAGTGGGTGGAGGCTTTTCCAACCCGGATGCAACCTTGAGAGTCGTCGAACCCGGCCCGTCGTGAACGCCGTCGGTGTCTGTCGCCAAGAAGGCGCACCGAGGTGGTCGCCGCCTCAGAGGTCCACTGGTACTGGGCCGAAGCAGGTAGAGCTCCAGCTCGGTGCCTGCGTCCGATCCACCGTCTAGCGTTGGGGCAGCGCAGCCGTGACGTCGAGAGGACCACATGTACCCACCGCCAGAGGGTCCCCTCGAATCCCCTGAGCAGATCCGAGATCTGGACGACACGTTCCTGACATCCGATCCGTTCGGGTACTTCGTGTCGCGCATCGGCATGTTGCACGCGTGGGCCGGCACCGGTGCCGGTGACACCCTCATCGAGGGTGCTCCTGAGACAGACCTCCTTGGCGACGCAGATGGTGCCGATGAGGACGGCGTCACCGCAGAGATTGGTCGCCCCGACCTCTTCCCGGTCATCGGTGCAGTCATGCGAGATGAGCACAGGTCCGCTCGCCCCACAGACATGATCACCTCGGCGCAGGTTGCTGTGGACGCCTTCGCGCTGCGTCACCACGTGGCCGAGGCGGTTCTCAGACTCTTCGTCACCGCCACCGAACGATCTCGCGGGTCCGGTGCCCCTACAGCGAGCTTGTGGTCGCGCATGACCGATGACAGGAACATCCGCGTCCATGAGCTCCTCGGTGCGGTGAGCCAGGCTGCGTCGGACCTCGGGGAGTTCGGGTTCGGGCGCCTGGTCCTCCCTCCCAGCGCGACCGCGGAGAGCGAGGCAGACCGGGCACATCTTGTGCACTTCGTGCGGCTATGCGCCGCATGGCTCGAGCGGGCGGCTGTCCTGCTCGCCCCGGCCGACCTCGACCTCAACACGGCCCACAACAAGGTCAAGCACGGGCTCGCGGTCCGTGGTCGCGCGGACTTGAGGGTGGAGTTCTCGTCGGTTGGTCCGGACGCTGACGGCAACATCCCACTCTCGGCATTCGGACCGGATGTGTCCTTCAACATCTTCGAGCGCCCCGTGCTGGAGTTCATGTCCCGACCTAGAGTCCCCGGGCGCGGGCCTCAAGGGCTCGAGGTGACTCAGCTGCAGCTGGACTACCGGCATCTCCTGGCGGAGTCGGCGATGATGGCGTTCGTCCACGGTGCCCTGTTCCACGTAGCTGCCTGCCGCCACTTCGAGGGACGTTCCGTGCCTCGAGGGCTGTCCGTTGCGGCCCATCCCGGCTTGGCCGACCAGGACGCCCTACGGCCGGATCAAGGCGGACACCAGGTTGGGTTGCGTTTTCCGATCACGGACCCGCCCGGGGGTGGCGAACCGAGACCGGCGGGCTTCTGGCATCGCGACGGGACGTCGATCTCACTCACCTACACCAGGGAACGCATCAAGGCGCGAGTCGTTGACGGCTGACCTTGCCGCGAAGGCCCTTGGGAGACCGCCTGCTCGGCTGTCGGTGAGGGTTCACGCCGCGCTCACGGCGCGGAGGCGCCCCTAGTCCGCTGACTGAGGGGCGTCTCCGCGTGTGCGTCACCGAACTGTGGCTCCGGCCTGCCCGCGGTGGGTTGAGCCCGACGCAGTGAGGGGTCGGGCTGCGTGTCGGCGAGCGCTACTCGAGCGTGCGCTGCGCCACTCGACCAATCGGCACCCGAGGCCCTGCTCGACTCGCCCTGCGTAGGCACATCGGTTCGGGTCAGGGCGTTTGCCTGTTCCGGGTGACGGCGGCTTGGCCCTGCGCCAGCATGTGCTCGACCGCTGTCCAGGCGGAGGGTCAGAGTCCGAACGCTCCGCCGCTGTAGAGGATGACCAAACCCAGGCCGATCAGGACGGCCGGGAACAGGATGTGCTCCCAGCGTTCAAGCACTTCGTCGATCCCGGGTCGGGTGGCAACGAACCTGGCTGCGAGCACCAAGGCGGCAACGAGGACGAGGAAGACGACGCAGTAGGCGGCTGTCGCGGCGGGCCCCACGTTCAAGAAGACGGGGACGTAGACGCCGATGTTGTCGCCGCCGTTGGCGAAGGTGACGGCGGCGACGGTCCACACTGCGATGGCCTTGCCGGCGACCTTCGCGTCGTCGTCATCATCATCATCATCGCGCCACGCCTGCCATGCGGCCCAGAGGCCGAGGATGAGCGGGATGAGGCCGAAGTAGGGGATCGCGGTCTCGGGCAGGAAGGCTCCGGCACCGAGCGACACAAGCACTGCCGCGGCAAGGATGCCGGCGAACCCCAGGTACTGCCCGGCCAGGATGCGCAACGTGGTTCCGGGCTGTCCCGCTCCTCGGGCGAAGAACAGTGACAGCACGATGATGTCGTCGATGTTGGTGGCGATGAACAGGCCGATGGCCTGCGCAGAGGAGGTGAGCATCAGGCTCTAGCTCCTTGGTCGCCGCAATCGGGCAGGACGCATTCCTGGTCGATGCAGGGTGCGCTCTCGTCAACCGCGAGGGTGACGTCGATGAGCGCAGTGAGAGCCTGAGTGAGGTGCGGGTCAGCGACGGCGTAGCGCGTGTGTCGGCCTTCGGGTTCGGCTACGACGATCCCGCAGTCGCGCAGGCACGCTAGGTGGTTCGACACGTTCGGCCGCGTCAGGTCTAGATCGCGGGCGAGGTCGCCGGGGTAGGCGGGGCTCTCCAGCAGAGCCATGAGTAGGCGTGAGCGCGTGGGGTCAGCCATCGCTCGGCCCAACCTGTTCATCACGTCAAGACGGTTGGCAATGGTCAGCATGTACTGAATAGTACAGCGCGCACTGAACACTGCCGTCATCGCGGTACAGACGTTGGGCGCACTCCGGCACCGGCCGGCCCCGTACGAATGGTTCGTCCATCAGGTAGACGGATAGGGGGTTGGGTTCAGGCGCCCGCCGGGATGGGCGCCCCCGTGGGTGAAGGCGCGCGGTGGCTGGGCTCGGACGCCCCCGACCGCGCCTGCTCGTGCCAGGTCATCCCGTCCCAAGCTCGTCGTAGGCGGGTCGGTGGTGCGAGCTGCGATCACCTCGCCGGCGACCTCCTTCGCTGCGGTCGGTCAGACGGCGAGCCTTCGCGATCGCCTGGCACGCGACCCGGGCCTGAAGACGTGTTTCGTCAGGCGTCCCTGCTCCTCAGCGTTGAGATGCACGGCTGGTGAAGGGCGTCACGGGCGCAGCCCTGCTCTTCCTGCAATTGGTGCAAGACCGGCTGCTGGTCGGTGGCGCACCCTGCCTCTCGCATGTGACCGGTCCCGGCACTGCGGCACCGCTGTGTAGGTCAGCTGGGCTCCTGGCGGGACGTCTCTGGAGGCAGAGCGGCTCGATCGTGGTCACGTCGGCTTCAAGGACTCGCCCTCCAGCCCGAGCGCCGCAGGTGCATGCGCCGCTTCCACCGGCAGTGCCCCCGTCGAGTCGCGGGTGGCAATCATCAGCGCCTCTCCGCCGACCACGTCATCAGCGGCGAGGACCCCCACATCTGAGGACAGGCGTCCACGTCGACGATCCGGCGTCAGTGCTGGGAGGCCTTCGCGGGACTCGGCGCGTCGACCGTGCCCCCGCTGGCTGTCTCGGGGCGCAGGTCCAGACGTCGCAGCAGCTGGGCGTTCAGCGCCACGACGACCGTCGACAACGACATGAGCACGGCCCCGACCGACATCGGCAGGACAAAGCCGACGGGGGCGAGGATGCCGGCGGCGAGGGGGACCGAGATCAGGTTGTACCCGCCCGCCCACCACAGGTTCTGCTTCATCTTGCGGTACGCGGCGTTCGACAGGTCGATCACCGAGACGACCGAGCGAGGGTCGTCGCTGGCCAGGATGACGCCTGCCGAGGCGATGGCGACGTCCGTGCCGGCCCCGATGGCGATGCCGACATCGGCCTGCGCGAGTGCGGGCGCGTCGTTGACGCCGTCTCCGATCATCGCGACCTTCCGGCCCTCGCGCTGCAGCTCCTCGACCTTCTCGGCCTTGTCCTCGGGCCGCACCTCGGCGAAGTACCGCTCGATCCCGAGCTCGGCCGCGACGCTCGCGGACACCGCCTCGGCGTCCCCGGTGAGCATGGCCACCTCGACGCCCCGAGCGGCCAGCGCGGCGATGGCCGCCTGGGACTCCGGGCGGATCTCGTCCGCCAAGGCCAGACCGCCAGCGAGGACCTCGTCGACGACGACGTGCAGGATGATGCGCCCGTCGGCTCGCCACGCCCCAGCAGTCTCGACCTCGCCCAGCCCCAGCTCGGCCAGGAGGCGAGGACCGCCGACGCGTACCTGGCGACCCTCGACCGTCGCGGTGACCCCCACGGCGGGGGAGGACGCGAACCCCGTGGCGGCGGGAACGTCGAGGTGGCGCTCGGTTGCAGCTCGGACGATGGCTTGGGCCAACGGGTGCTCGCTGTCAGCCTCGGCCGCTGCCGCCAGGCCCAGGACCTCGTCCTCGAGGAAGCCGGCAGCCGGTGCCACGGCCGTGACAGTGGGCTCGCCCTTGGTGAGGGTCCCGGTCTTGTCGAACAGGACAGTGTCGACCGTCCGCATGCTCTCCAGGGCCAGGCGGTCCTTGACGAGGACGCCGCCTCGCGCTGCCCGCTCGGTCGCGATGGACACCACCAGCGGGATGGCCAGTCCGAGCGCGTGCGGACAGGCGATGACCAGCACGGTGATGGTCCGCATCACCCCCTGCTCAGGCGTCCCGACCACAGCCCACACCAGAGCCGTGACGGCCGCCGACGCGAGTGCGAACCAGAACAACCACCCGGCGGCGGTGTCGGCGAGGCGCTGGGCCTTGGAGCTCGAGCTCTGGGCCGCTGCGACGAGGCGTTGGATGCCGGCCAGTGCGGTGTCGTCGCCGGTGGCGGTGACCTCGATCCGGATGCCGGAGTCGGTCGCCACGGTGCCGGCGGTGACGACCTCGTCGACGGTGCGCGCGACGGTGCGTGACTCCCCGGTGACCATCGACTCGTCCATCTCCGCGCGGCCGTCGACGATCCGGCCATCGGCCGGGACGCTGCCGCCGGGTCGGACGACGACGATGTCGCCGACGCGCAGGTCGGCCGGTGCCACCGTCACGACCTGGTCGCCCTCGACCCGTTCGGCCTCGTCGGGCAGCAGCGCAGCCAAGGAGTCCAGCGCCGAGCTCGTCTGGGCCAGGGAGCGCATCTCGATCCAGTGCCCCAGGAGCATGATGACGACCAGCAGCGCGAGCTCCCACCAGAAGTCCAGCTCGTGGTGGAGCAGACCCAGGCTCGCGCCCCAGGAAGCAACGAACGCGACCGTGATGGCCAGCGCGATGAGCAGCATCATCCCGGGCGCCCTTGCCCGGATCTCGCCGACGGCGCCGGTCAGGAATGGACGCCCGCCCCAGACGTACATGACCGTCCCCAGTGCGGGGGAGACCCAGGAGAGGCCCGGGACGTCCGGCAGCTCGTAGCCGATGATGCTCGCGAACATCTCCGAGAACACGACGACCGGCACGGCCAGCGCGAGCATCACCCAGAAGAGAGACCGGAACTGCGCGGCATGGTCACCGTGCCCTCCATGACCCCCGTGGTTGCCGTGCCCAGCGTGCCCGTGGTGTCCGCCATGGGAGACCGGCTGTTCTGGGCCGCCGTGGTCGTGGTGGGAGTCAGTCTGCGGGTTGTCGTGTTCGCTGTGCGGCGCGCTCATGATGCCTCTTGCCTGGGTCGGATTCTCAGGACTGGATGGAAGGGAGGTCTGTACTACCTTGATCGTATACCCCCCTGGGGTATCTCTCAAGGGTCCTTAGGGGCGCCCCTCCAGGTGACGGTGCGGCCGGCGCATCGTCACCTGTGCGGGCGAGAACGCGCAACGCGCTCGGTCGCGAGCGGCAGTACCCCTCGACCGCGTACAGCAGCCCGAAGGTTCTGCGTCACAAGGGCGCGACGTAGGACAGTGACCACCGCTGCAGCGCGCTGATGAGATCGAGCCAAGCCCCCGTCAGCAGCAGGACGCCCACGGCGATCATCATCACGCCGCCGGTCACCTGAAGGGCCCGATGGTGGCGCCGGACCCAGCCGATGGCGCCGAGCATCCGCCGGTAGGCGACCGCAGCCAGGACGAACGGGACGCCCAGACCGATGCAGTACATGGCCGTGAGGAACGCGCCCCGGCCTGCGTCTGCCGTCGTCGTCGACATTGACAGCACGGTCGCCAGGGTCGGGCCGATGCACGGGGTCCAGCCGACGCCGAACATCGCCCCGATGGCGGGCGCCGCGCCCAGGCCGACACGGTTGATGACCGTCCGCCCCACCTCCTGCTGCCCGAACCGGGTCAGACCGATGAAGCCGAGACCCAGCACGATGGTGACGATGCCTAGGACGACGTTGATGACCCGCTGGTGCTCGAGCAGGCGGAAGCCGATGGCACCGAAGACGGCGCCGTAGGAGATGAAGACGGCGCTGAACCCCAGGACGAACAGGGCGGCTCCGGTGGTGACCCGAGCCCGGTGCCCTGAGAGGTCGGCTGCACTCAACCCGCTCACGTACGACAGGTAGCCGGGCAGCAGCGGGACCAGGCAGGGCGAGAAGAACGACACGAGTCCTGCTGCGACCGCGATGAGCGAGGCGATGAGCAGGGGGCCACTGGCGACGGTCTCCATCAGGGGGCCGCCTCTGCCGACACGTCCTCGATGAGTCCCTTCAGCGTCGGGTAGGTGACGCGGTCCAGGACTCTGACCGCTACGCGGCCCTGACGGTCCAGGACGTAGGTGGTGGGCACCGCGGCTGCCGGCAACGGTTCAGCGAACCGCGCCAGCAGCGACCCGGACGAGTCGCTGATACTCGGGTAGGGCACGTCCTGCTTCCTGGCGAATGCCAGGGAGGTGGTCGCGCTCTCGCGCACGGCGACGCCGAGGAACGGGACGTCGCCCTCGAGCTCGTTGGCGAGGCGGTTCAGGACGGGTGTCTCGGCACGACAGGGTGGACACCATGATCCCCAGACGTTGATGACGGCGACTTGGCCGTGCCACTGCGCGGTCGAGACGGGCTGGCCCTCGAGGTCCGCTCCGGCGATCTCCGGGCCCGGGACGCGGTCTTCGGGTGCCAGGCGGGTGATGCCGACCGGATTCGCGGAGTCGTCCCCGGTCTTGGTCGTGCCGCCGACCACGCCGCAAGCCGTGAGTGCTGCGATGAGCACTGCGGCCAGGCTTGCGCGGACGATGTTCATCGGTCCTCCAAGAGGTTCCGCAGCGCGGCGGACTCTGCCGTCCGGTCCTCGACGAGCCAGCTCGAGATCGACTTCAGCGAGGGCTGGCGGCCGCGCTTCTGGTAGGCCTCGGCCTGCTCGATCGCTGCCTCGTTGGCGCTGATGAGGCGCTCCAGCACCTTCTCGCCTCGTGCGTCGTCGGTCGCTGTCGGGAACGCCGCCAGCGGATGCTCGCGGCGGTGCTCTGCGGACTGGGCAGGTGAGAGTGGGTCCCGGACGGCGCCGATGAGACCGTCGATCGCGCGGATCTCGATGTGCGCTCGTCGCGCCCAAGCCGCTGCTGCTCGCCGCACGGCCGGGTCCTTCTCGGCGGCTGTTGCCCGGTCGGCGAACGCGATGGTTCCCCGTAGGTGGGACGCCGCCTCGGCGGCGTAGTCGTAGTCGGCGGAGTTGTAGGTGCTGCTGTACGGCGCGGTGCCGCTGCACGCTGACAGTGCGGCGGCGCTCGCCAGGAAGAGGGCGGTTCTCATGGGTGCCTTCGTGCTAGATCGGACTTCGGGCGCGGCAACGGGCCCCGATCAGCAGGTCAGCAGGCCCGTGGGATGAACCAGCAGCGGCGCGGACCACGCCGTGCGTAGGTAGGCGATGCTGGCATCGAACGTGTGGCGCATGCGAGGTAGTCGGCGCCACGACGAGCGAGTGCGAGCCAGCGTGAAGCCGAGCACGAGCAGGAAGGCGAGGCAGATGGCGAGAGCCCCGCAGTGCCCCAGCGAGCTGTCCGGAGTCGTCGGATCGCCGGCGGGGTCCAGGTCATGGACGGACGCTGCCGCCACGACGAACGCTTCGTCCTTTGCACCTGAGCTGGCGCTGTCGTCTGAGTTCAGCTGCACCGCGGCGACCCCGAGCAGGAAGACGAGCGAGGCGAGGAGAGCGAGCACGAGAGGGCGCCGCGATGCACCGCTCATCTCACGTCACCTGCCTCGTCCAACGCTTCGGGACACCTGTTCAACTACCGTTCGTAGTACTTCCTCGTCCCGCCGGATCAACGAGCCGGCCCACGTCAGGAGTTCCCCATTGCGCCGCATTGTCGCTCTCGCCGCACTCTGCGAAGACCGAACGGGCAAACAGCAGGACTCCAGGGCGGCGCTCTTCCGTTCCCATGTCGAGGTCTTGATCTGTGCGGAGCCCGGCGCTAACGCACTCTGTGGGGCCCGCTCGCTACCATCAGGACTCATGGGTGCCGTCCGGGGACTGTGGTCGTCGCCAGCACGCTTTCGCGTCCTGCTGGTGTTGCTGGCGCCTGCCCTCGTCGTCGGCATCATCGCGATGCACCAACTGCTCTCCACCGCCGCTTCGACCACCCCGTCCGCACCGTCTGTGGCTGTGGCGTCGGCGGGCCACGGCACAGAGCCCGCCGACCACCTGGCGACGTCGGGCACGTCGACCCACGGCGAGGGCGATGAGCACTCGTCCATGGCGCAGCACTGTGGTGGGCTGCTCGCGGCATGCCTCGCGTTGCTCCTGACCGTCGCCGGCCTGCTGCGGTGGCGCCACGACCGCTCCTGGCGGGTGCTGTGGCTTCGCGCCCGTCCGACTCGCTTCAGCACCGGTCACATCAGAGACCGCCTCGAGCACCTGACCCCACTGGAACGCACCACCGTTCTGCGCTGCTGAGGAGCGGCCGAGCCCCGGACCTCTCGGGGCGAGCGCACACAACCACCTCATTGCACCCACAGGAGAACAACGATGCGTACACGCATGCTTGCAGCGACCCTCGTCGCTGCCGCGGCCGCCTTGGCCGCCTGCTCGAACACCGGGGACGCCGACCCGTCGGCGGACTTCAACAAGGCCGACGTCACCTTCGCCCAGGAGATGATCCCGCACCACCGTCAGGCGACCGAGATGGCCGAGATGGCTGCCTCGAGGACCGAGAACGCCGACGTTCTCAAGCTCGCAGAGGAGATCTCGGCTGCCCAGGGCCCGGAGATCGAGACCATGACCGGGTGGCTGGAGTCCTGGGGAGAGGACGTCCCCGAGGACATGGGATCGATGTCCGGCATGGACCACTCAGGAATGGACTCGATGCCCGGAATGATGTCCGCCGACGACATGGCAGAGCTCGAGGACGCGCAGGACGCGACGTTCGACGAGATGTTCCTGACCATGATGGTCGAGCACCACGAAGGCGCGGTCGAGATGGCTAGGGCTGAGCAGAAGGACGGCAAGAGCGCCGACGCTGTCGAGCTGGCCGAAGAGATCGAGGTCGCCCAGACCGAGGAGATCTCCACGATGCGCGAGCTGCTCGGCTCCTGAGCCGAGCACGCCCAAACCGGTCGTCTTCCCGGCGGCCGGTTTGGGCAACCGGCTGCCATCATGCGCACCTTCACCCCTGCCAGGCGTAGCACCATCCTCGCTGCCCTGATGATCCTGCTGCTCGGCGCCTGCGCCGACCCCCAAGCCGAGCCCACTGGCGTGTCAGCGTTCGGCCATGTCCACGGTCTCGGCCTCAACCCCCAGGACGGACGGCTGTACGTCGCCACGCACAACGGCCTGTTCGTCGTGGACGACGGAGAGGCTCAACGTGTCGGGCACCTCGAGCACGACCTGATGGGATTCGCCGTCGTCGGACCGGACACGTTCTTGGCCAGCGGTCACCCTGTCTCTGGCGACCTGCCTGACCCCATGGGTCTCGTCCGCAGCGACGACTACGGCCTCAGCTGGGAACCGGTCAGCCTCGTCGGTGAGTCGGACCTGCACAGCCTCGACGTCGAGGACGACACCATCGGCGCCTACGACTCGACCAATAGCCGGGTCCTGATCTCCAGGGACGCGGGCCGCTCCTTCGACACGCTCGCCGAGGTCGAGGCCATCGACACGGCCCTGCTGGATGCCGACACGGTCCTCGTGGCCGGCACCGATGGCGTCCTGAGCCTCGTCGACGACGAGGGCATCGAACGACTGGAGGGCACACCCGGGCTCGCCTTCGTCGACCGCGCCAGGCAGGGCCTCGCTGCCCTCGGACCTGACGGTCAGGTGTGGGTCTCAGGCGATGCGAGGTCGTGGTCGGGGCGGGGTCAGCTCGACGGCGTCCCGGCGGCCCTCGAGACCGGCGGCCCGCGTTGGCATGCGGCAACATCGACCGGAATCTACACCAGCAGCGACCAGGGCGCGTCGTGGAAGAAGCTGCTGTGACGAACGGCGGCCGTCACCGGTCCCCACCACGGGCGCGCGGTCGTCGCTGGGTCGCGGCTACCGCCGTGGCGGTCACAGTGTTCGCGGCTGCGGCCGGCA
Organism: Aeromicrobium sp. WCS2018Hpa-31; assembly: GCF_031843905.1. NCBI lineage: Bacteria > Bacillati > Actinomycetota > Actinomycetes > Propionibacteriales > Nocardioidaceae > Aeromicrobium > Aeromicrobium sp. WCS2018Hpa-31. Next base: position 78,854 of record NZ_JAVTJF010000006.1, read on the forward strand.
CGTTGAAGTCGCAAGGGGATGCTCCTGGTCGCTCGGTCGGCGCCGCCCCCACAGAGCCGGTGAGCGTGGACGGCACACGTTCCTACGACCTTCGCCCGGTGCGCCCGAAAGGCACCGCCACGACACCGAACGACGTTCCTGCGAGCGGATCAGGGACGTTCACCACCGCGAGAGGTGACAGTGAACGGGCCGGGACCGCAGGGCGTTTGGTGGAATACCGCGTCGAGGTCGAGGGAGGGCTCGGCATCGAGGTCGAGGACTTCGCCCGCGCGGTGGAATCGACCCTCGCCGATGGGCGGGGCTGGACCAACGGTGGCGCGTACACCTTTCAGCGCACAGCGACCGCACCGCTGCGGGTGGTGCTGGCCAGCCCCAAGATGACGGACCGGCTCTGTGCGCCGCTCCAGACGCGCGGGGAGGTCTCGTGTCGCAACGGTGCTGACGTCGTCATCAACGCCCGCCGGTGGACCAAGGGCGTCCCCTACTACGAGGACATAGAGGACTACCGGGACTACGTCATCAACCACGAAGTCGGACACAGTCTCGGGTTCGGGCACGAGGTCTGCCCTGCGCCAGGTCGACCCGCGCCGGTCATGCTCCAGCAGACCCTCGGTCTCCAAGGCTGCACACCAAACCCTTGGCCGTGACGTGCCGTGCCGGCCGGATCGCCGCCCAGCACCTGCCCGTCGAGAAGGGTTGCAGTGAACCCTCCTCGCCGATGACTGTGTCGGCGACCCGAGCTACGGTGCAGTGCACAGGGTGACACCTGTCATCCCACACCATCTATGCACGCCTGAGAGTCCTTCGGTGCGTGGGGGAGCCGCATGCTTGCGGACTCCCCGCTACCACGAGAAGGCCCCCTCACCGGAGACGGTGAGGGGGCCTTCGTCATGCGCAACCGTTCTCCGTCAGGTGGGCGTGACATGCCGTCATTGCCGGGGGGACCAACGAGCGGCTGCGATCGTCAGGCGAGGGCGAGGAAGAGCTTCTCCATCTTCTTGGCGTCGACGCCGTCCGGTCCGTCTCCCTCGGTCAGGCAGTGCTGCATGCCCGTGGCGACGATGGCGTAGCCGGCGCGGGAGAGGGCCTTGTTCACGGCGGCCAGCTGGGTCAGGACCGACTCGCAGTCCGATCCCTCCTCCATCATGCGGATGACGCTGCCGAGGTGGCCGTGGGCCCGCTTCATGCGGGTGATGATGGCCTTGATCTCCGCCGGCTCCAGGCCCATGGCGTCGGGGGTGGGCATCAGGCCTTCTCCACGGCCTGGAGGGCGCCGGCGAGGCGGGCGCGAGCGTCGGTCGCCACGTCGCGGAGCGCGTCGGGGGCGTCGCTGGCCATCGTGATCATGGCCTGTGGGTCGAAGGCCTCCACGACGGTGACGTCACCGTCGCGTCGCACCACGACGTTGCAGGGCAGCATGGCCGCGATCGAGGGGTCGGCCTCCATCGCCGCATGAGCGAGCTGCGGTCGGCAGGCACCGAGGATGATCTGCGGTTCCACGTCGACGTCCAGCTTGGTCTTGAGCGTGGCCTTGATGTCGATCTCGGTGAGCACGCCGAAGCCGGCCTCGGCCAGCTGGTCGCGCACCAGCGTCACGGTGTCGTCGTAGTCGTGGCGGCTGGTCACCTTCATGGTGAAGTCGGTCATGGGTTCTCCTCGGGCTCGGTCGGGCAGGCGCCCACCATTATCCTACAACCCCCGGGGGGGATGTGTTACGGTTCCGAGTTGTATCCCCCCGGGGGGTTCAAAGAATCCGCTTATCGAGCCTGGAGCAGCCATGACCATCACCAGCCACCGGCGCAGCAGCACGCCCCCCGAGAAGACCGGCGACGCCGTCGGTCCGCTCGGTCGGCTCGGCACATGGGTCACCCACCACGGCCGGTTGGTCATGGTCGTCTGGCTGCTGGTCGTCGTCGGCCTCGGCGTGTTCGCGCCCAAGGTTGAGCACAACCTCTCCGGCGCCGGCTGGCAGGCCGACGGCTCGGACTCCGTCGCCGCGCGCGAGCTCGCGGTCGAGCACTTCGGCGGCAACGCCTCCTCCGCCATCCAGGTCGTGGTGCACGACGAGAACGGGTCGGTGACCGAGGGCCGCGGCGCCGAGGTCCTGGCACAGGTCAAGGCCCAGCTGGCCGACGACCCCCGAATCGCGAACATCGTCGACCCGATGCCGGGCGCGACGCTGTCCCAGGACGGCAGCACCGCCATCGTGCTGGCGGGTGCCGGTGCCGACACGAACGAGATGGTGCGCGCCGCGACCGACCTCAAGGACCCGCTCCAAGCGCTCTCGGGCAACGGGATCCAGGTCAACCCCACGGGGTCGTCGCTGCTGTGGTCCGACTTCAACGAGGCCAACCTCGAGGCCATGCTCACCTCGGAGATGATCTCCCTCCCGGTGACGCTGACCATCCTGGTCCTGGCCTTCGGCGCCCTCGTGGCTGCCGGGCTGCCCCTGATGCTGACCCTGGCAGGCCTCATCGCCTCCGCGGGATCGCTGGTGCTGATCAACGAGCTGGTCCCGGTCTCCATCTGGGCGATGAACTTCGCGATGATGTTCTCCCTCGCCCTGGGCATCGACTACGCGCTGCTGATCGTCGCCCGCTACCGCGCGGCCCGCTGGGGATCAGGACACTCGCCCCGTCGGGCGGTCGCCGAGACGATGGACACCGCGGGCAAGGCCGTCCTGCTGTCCGGGATCACGGTGCTCATCTCCCTCTCGGCCGTGATGCTCGTTCCCTCTCCCTCGTTCCGCTCCATGGCCGGCGGCATCATGCTGTCCGTCGCCTTCGTGCTGGCCGCGACCCTCACACTGCTGCCGCTGGTCCTGTACTCCCTTGACCACCGCATCAACAAGCTGTCGCTGCCTTGGGTGCGCGCCGGGGAGCACCGCTCCGCCCGCTTCGCCGCCTGGGGCGAGCGTCTCTGGCGTCGGCCCGTCCTGTGGGGCGGTGCATCGGTGGTGCTCCTGGTCGCCCTCGCCGCCCCCGTGCTCGGGCTCAACACCGCCATGCCCTCGATCAAGGTGCTGCCCGAGGAAGCCTCTGCCCGTGTCGGCTACGACCGCGTGCAGGAGTCCTTCGGCGACGGCGCCCCCGGCACGCTCCAGATCGTCGTCGACCGGGCCGACGCCGAGCAGGCCACAACCGTGCTGACCGAGGACGCGGGCATCGCCGCGGCCATGCCCGCCCAGCCCGCCCAGGACGACACCGACCTCGCGATGGTGCAGGCGGTCCCCACCGTCGACCCCTCCGACCCGGCCCTCGCCGAGACCGTCGACCGGCTGCGCGCCGATCTGCCCGACTCCGCCTTCGTGGGCGGCGCAGCAGTAGAGAACCTCGACCTCAAGGACCAGCTCGACGCCTCCACACCGCTGGTCCTCGGCGTCATCCTCGTGCTGGGCTTCCTGCTCCTGCTCATCGCCCTGCAGGCGCCGCTGATCGCGCTGCTCGGCACGCTGGTGAGTCTGCTGTCCACCGCGGCGGCGTTCGGCGTCGCCCGACTGGTCTTCCAAGAGGGCTACGGCGCGAGCCTGCTCGGCTTCGAGAGCCAAGGCTTCCTCGACGCCTGGGCGCCGGTGTTCTTCTTCGCGATGATCTTCGCCATCGCCATGGACTACACCGTCTTCCTGCTCGCCTCAGCCAAGGAGCACTACGAGCGCACCGGTGACCCCAAGGAGGCCATGGTCGGCTCCCTGGCCCACTCCGGCCGGGTGATCTTCGCCGCCGGCGCAGTCATGGTCGCGGTCTTCTTCACCTTCGCCCTGTCGGGGCCCCTGCCCCCCAAGGAGATGGGCATCGTCCTCGGCGTCGCCGTGCTCCTGGACGCCTTCCTCGTCCGCCTCGTCCTGCTGCCGGTGCTGCTGCGGCTCACCGGTCACGCCGCCTGGCACGTCCCCGGCTGGTTGCGCCGCGTGCTGCCGAACATCACGTTCGCCCACGGCTGACCCCCAGGCCGGGCCGGCCCGCGACACCCCCTGGACCGGGCCGGCCCCAACCACCCCCTCACGCAACCGAAGGAGACGACGTGAACATCGACCAGGCGGTCATGGCCATGGCCGGCATACTCGTCCTGACCGGAACGGTCCTTGCGCTCACGGCGTCGGCGTGCTGGCTCGCCCTCCCAGCCTTCGTCGGGCTCAACCTGCTGCAGGCGAGCCTGACCGGGTTCTGCCCCGCGGCGATGATCCTGCGCCGAGCGGGCCTGTCCCCGGGGTGCGCCTTCGCCGGCCGGGACAGGTAGTCGATCCGTCCACGTCGGTCCGGCTGCTCCAACTGGGTTGGTAGGCCACGCGGTCTGTCTCCAGCGGCGATCCCCGCCAAGCATCGGTTCTCGCCCCCTGGGCGCGACCCGGGCCCGCCAGTGAGCGACGGAGGGGTGAACTCGGAAGTGCGCGGTCCGGGGACGGCCGCTGTAGTGTGCAGGATTCACGGAGTGACAACTGTCATCCCATCGTCCTCTACCACGCTCGGAAGCACTTCGGTCTGCGGCGGAAAGACGCTTTCGCGCTCTCTCCCCGCTACCACGAGAAGGCCCCCTCACCGGAGACGGTGAGGGGGCCTTTGTCATGTGCAACCGTTCTCCCGCCGGGTGAGCGGCTCCTGAGGCACGGCCCTGACGATCGACGACACTAGGGGGCGGTGTTCGCCAGGCATGGCAGCACGAGCCCCTCCTTCGTCCTCGGGTCAGCACCGCCCGGCCCGTCCTCCTCGGCGAGGGGCTGCGGAGCCATCCGTGGTCATGGAGCTGTGGTCAGCTTCGGAGGCGGCAGCTCGAGCACGTGAGAGGTGCGCAGGCGCCACATGAGGTGTGCGGTGCCCAGCCGCGTGCGCCCGAACCCGTCGAGCGGGTCGAAGCCGAGCGTCTGCTCCATGGTGTCGATGCGGTCCTGCATGGTGCTGTGGTGGACGCCGGCTACGCGTGCGGCCTGGCGGACGGTGGCAGTGCTGATGACGGCCTTGACCGTGGAGAGGCCCCAAGGGTGGGTCATGATGCCGGCCAGCCGCTCGACGTCGGGGCTGGTCGTGGTTTCACTCGTGTCGGCGAGCAGGCCCACGAGCCCGCCGAGGTCGTCTGCGCGGACCAGGGGGGTGGTCGGGGGCTCGCACAGCCGAAGGGCCACGAGGGCGGTGCGGAACGAGCGGTGCAGGTCGACGGGTCGGGTGGCGATCCCGACTCCACAAGGACTGGCCTCCGGGTGGTCGGTATCGGCCGGGACGACCACGGCATGGATGGGCCCGAAGCGCGTCGGGACGACGTCCTCGGGTCCGGAGGGATGGGACTCCCAGACGGCGAACAGGGGAGCCGCGGCGACGCGGTAGACGCGGTCGACATCCAGCCCGAGTGCCGTCGCAGAGACGAGGCGCTGGTCCTCTGCCACCGTCTCGTCGACCAGAAGCCCGAAGTGTCTGCGGTTGTCGAACTCTCGGCGCCCGTGCCCGTGACGGATGCGCACGGCCAGGGCCAAACGTTCCAGGATGATGGCGTCGTTGGGCTGCGCCGGGCCCTCCCGCTCGAGCCAGACCTGGAGGTCGCCAGCCGGTGTGGCGATCATCTCGGGGCGAGGCGTAGGGGTGGGCGTCTCCGGGGGCACGTGGTGTCCGTCGGGGGTGATGCGGATGGTCCGGGCGGGGGAGCGCTGGCGGAAGCCTGCCGGGCAGGCCGCGAGGGACGCGGCGGAGGCCAGCAGGGCGCGGGTGTTGACGTTGCCCACGACGAGCTCGTCGAAGCAGGCGATAACGCGCAGGCCGAGGCTCGCGCTGGGATCGAGCCGTGCGATGCGGCCGAGGAGCTCCTGCATCTAGCTCACCTCCGGTGAATTGGTGTCGTCAGTCGGCAAGGATCTTCTCCACCCAGGAGTTGCGGGCCGCGATCATGCTCCGACCCACGGTCGTGTGGGGGGCGAAGATGTCGCAGGCGTGGAAGGCGCCGGACCAGACGTGCAGCTCGGCGTCGCCTCCCGCGCGCCAGATGCCGTTGGCGTAGTCAATGGCCTCGTCGCGGAAGATCTCTGCTGCGCCCACGTCGATGAAGGCCGGCGGGAGGTCGGCGAGGTTCGTGGCGCGGGACGGGGCGGCGTAGGCAGAGACCGAGCTGGATCCACGGGCGTCTCCGAGCAGGGCTTCCCAGCCGGTGATGTTGCTGATCCGGTCCCACACGCCGACCCCGTCGAACTGTGAGGTCGATGCCGTGGTGCACCGGTCATCCAGCATCGGGTAGTCGAGCACCTGCCCGCAGAGGCTGGGTCCGCTGCGGTCGCGAGCGGCCAGGGCCAGACCCGCAGCCAGGCCGCCACCGGCACTCGCGCCGGCCACCATGATGCGGTCGGTGCGCATCCGGAGCCGCTCAGCGTTGTCAGCGAGCCAAGACAGAGCGCCGTACATGTCCTCCCGGCTGTAGGGGTCCGGGAATTCCGGCGCGAGGCGGTACTCCACGGTCACGAGCGCTGCGCCCAACTCGTCGACCCAGTCCAGCACAAGGTCGATGCCGCTGAAGCGGTCGCCGAACATCAGGCCCCCCGAATGCGCGTATAGCACGACGGGCACTCGGCCGGTCGCGTCACGGTGTCGCAGGACCGAGAGCTCCAGCGGGCTTCCCTCGTGGCCGCGGAACGTGTGGTCTCGGCGCTCGATGCCGCGGTCGTGCAGAAGGTCCTCCAGCGGCGGGGACGCGTAGGACGTGCGCATGAAGTCGATCAGGTCCGGGGTAATCGTCGGGGGGAACATGCCGCCCACCACCGAGAGCCCCGCCCTCAGCTCGGGATCGAAGGCCGGTCGTGCCGGGCCAGAGGTCGGCATCACGTCTCCTTCCAGGTGGTGATGCACGGAGGCTACCCCGGGGCGACGCCGCTGACCATGATTCGGCGGGCGATGGGGGTTCGGCCCGCCACGTGGCGGGCCCAGGGTGCCGATCTGCGTCGCGCCGTCGGTTCCTGCCGCGCCGCTCACCAGCGAGTGTGACGTGGGACACCGTTCACGAAACCATCGTGGACCCGAACCTTCAGAGGTCATCATGAGCAGAACCATCGACGGCAGCGGCATCGACCGGGTGCTCCAGAACGCCGTGCAAGGAGGTGCCGTGCCGCACGTGGCGGCCATCGCTGCGGACGCCGACGGCATCTTCTACGAGGGCGGAGCGGGCGCCCGAATCGTCGGCGAGTCCGACGACCCGGTGACGACGGCGACGCAGTTCCGCATCATGTCGATGACCAAGATGGTCGCGACGACCGCGGCCTTGCAGCAGGTGGAGCGCGGTGAGCTCGACCTCGAAGCTCCGGTCGAGCAGTACTGCCCTGACTTCGCCGACGTGAAGGTCCTCGACGGCTTCGACGGCGACGAGCCGATCCTGCGCGAACCCGCCAGCAAGGCGACCGTGCACCAGCTCGTGACCCACACGTCGGGCCTGGGCTACTGGTTCTGGAACGACCAGCTCGTCAAGTACGAGGCCGCGACCGGTGTCCCCAACGTCGTGCCCGGCACGATGGAGGCGTTCAGGGCCCCGCTCGTCGCCGACCCCGGCACCGAGTACGTCTACGGCATCAACACCGACTGGCTCGGTCGTGTCGTCGAGTCCGTCGCCGGAAAGAAGCTCGATGCCGTCATCCGCGAGAACATCACCGACCCCCTCGGCATGACCGACACCGCCTTCATCCTCGACGAGGCGCGCTACGCCAACGCCGTCACCGTCCACGTGCGCGGCGAGGACGGCGGATGGGTCTCGGCCGGTGAGATCCTGAACCAGCAGCCCGAGTGGTACGCCGGCGGACACGGCCTGTACTCCACGCCGCGCGACTACATCCGCTTCGAGCGAGCCCTGCTGCGCGGCGGCGAGCTCGACGGCGAGCGCATCCTGCAGCAGGAGACGGTCGACGCCGCGTTCACCAACCAGATCGGCGACCTCGACTTCCCGGCCGAGATCCCGACCGCCGACCCGGCCATCACGGACACGATGTACGCGGGTCCGGGGCACAAGTGGGGTTTCGGTCTGCTGCTCAACACCGAGGACGTCCCCGGACGTCGCCGAGCCGGCACCGGCGCCTGGGCGGGGCTGTTCAACACCCACTTCTTCATCGACCGCACCACCGGCATCGCCGCCTCGATCTACACGAACTCGCTGCCGTTCATCGGGCACGACGACGCGTGGAAGATGTACGGGGACTTCGAGGATGCGCTCTACGCAGCCCTCTGAGCCAGACCCCCGATCTCGATGCCCTCACCCTGGGTGAGGGCATCGACGTTGATTCACCGAGGGCACGACCGGCCCGCGGTCTCAGCGACGCCTCGGCGACACGTGCCCAAAGCTTCTGTCACCGCCTCTCTGGCGGGCGCTCGGTCGTGCCGGCGTCTCGGTCGTCAGCCGACGTTCGGGTGACTTGCACACGGGCCTTCGCGGTCGCGGTAGCGTGCAGGATCCACGGGGGTGACACCTGTCATCCCATCGTCCCCACCCACGCTGAGAAGGCTCTCGCTTCGTGGCGGGAGGGCGCTTCTGCGCTCTCTCCCCGCTACCACGAGAAGGCCCCTTCACCGGAGACGGTGAGGGGGCCTTCGTCATGATCTGGACCCGCGCCGGTGAGGGGCGTCGGAGCCGGGCCGTGGACAGCGTCGAGCAGCATCGCCCCGTGGTCCGCGGGCTCTCGTGTGACCGGTCTCGTCGTCGACCTGCCACCTCACGTCCGCGTCGGCGAAGGAGCAGACGTGTCGGTACCCCAGCTGGCCAGGAGTTGGAGCCGCTCCTCCGAAGGGCTCCCTGGCTCACCCGGTCGCGTGCTGCCGGTCAGCGACCTCGGGGAGCGTCGACCCGCGTGATCCAGTACTCCGTGGTGGGGGTCGGCGGGGTGCTGAACCGCGCGTTCGGCAGGTAGAGCGAGCGGCCCGCGCGTGCGACGGTGGTCGGGACGTCGAAGTCATCGTTCGTGATGGTGCTCCGGAGGGTGCCGGAGCGACCATCGCGTGACAGCTGCACCACGGCGACCTGGTTCAGCCGGTTCTGCACCGCGTAGAGGGTGCGTCCCTCGCGCAGCAGGCCGTCGCCGTTGGTCAGTTTCGCGCCGCCGAGGTCGACCCTCGTCGTCGCACCGGTGCGCGGGTCGACCCGGTAGAGGCCGCCGTCGGAGCTGTTGACCACGAGCAGGGCCGAGCCGTCAGGGGTGTCGCTGATGCCGTTGGCCGCGTTGGTGCCGGACGGCGCCTGGACCCAGTCGCCGGTCAGGGGCAGCGGGGTGGCTGCAGCGGGTAGCGCGCCACCTCGGCCGAGGTCGAGGCGGAACAGGGTCGCGCGGCGTGAGTCGGTCACCCACACCGTGTCGCCCGAGATCAGCACGTCGTTGACGAACGACTCGCCCGTGGCCAGCTGGTAGGTGCGCAGCAGCGCGCCGGAGCGCGAGTCGACCACCCGCAGGGTGCCGGAAGGACCGCCGGCCACGAAGAGGCGGCCGCGCTGGTCGATCTTCAGGCCGACCGACGCGGTGCCGGGGCCCTGGCTGATCGTCGTGGTGCGGCCCGTGCGCAGGTCGGCGCGCAGGATGTCGCCGTCCAGGCGCGAGCCCAGGTAGGCCTGGTTTCGGGGACCGATCGTGATGCCCTCGGGCTGGAAGTTGTCAGGCAGCTCGATGCGGTCGGGGAACGTCTGGCGGGCACCGTGCTGGCCCGCGGGCGAGCCCGGCTCGCCGGCCACCGCAGCGGGAGCGGCGAGCGCGGGCGTGGCAGCCAGCGCGATCGCGCCGATGCCCACCGCGAGGCGGGAGCGGTGGGAGCGGGAGGAACGGGGACGAGGTGACACGTGATCTCCGGTCGTCGAGGTCTGCTGAGGGACTCCTTCCCCATCCCAGCACGAGCGGACCGATCCCGCAGACCTGATGACGTCGGCTCAACCTTTCGGACGGTCCGCTGCCGCCCCCGGATCCCTACGCTGAGGCTGTGAACCACCGACTGCAGTCCGTCCTGGCCGAGTCCCGACCGTCGGCGCCCCCGGCGCGGGTGTGGCGCGACTGGGCGCTGCTGGGCTCCATCGTGTTCTTCGGGGTGCTGGAGGGCCTGCTGCGCGAGGACCTGACGCTGCCCGTGCTGTCGATGGTGGTGACGCTCGGACTGGCCCCGCTGCTGCTGTGGCGTCGTACTCACCCGCTGGCCGTGGTCGGGACGGTCTTCGGGGTGGTCGCGGTGCTCCAGGTCGGGCTGTTCGTCACCGACGCACCGACGCTCGACGTCTACACGATGCTCTACGTCCTGCTGCTGCCCTACTCGCTCTTCCGGTGGGGCTCGGGGCGGGAGGCGGTCGCGGGGCTGGCGGTCATCCTGGTCGCGGCCACGACGGCGGTCCTGACCAGCTGGACGGGGATGGCCGACGCGGTCGGCGGGATCGGTGTCCTCGTCGCCTCCTTCGCCCTGGGATGGGCCGTCCGCACCCAGCACGGCGCGCGGGAGCGAAGGGTGGAGCAGGTGAAGTCGCAGGAGCGCGTCCTGCTGGCGCGCGAGCTGCACGACACGGTGGCCCACCACGTCTCGGCCATCGCCGTCCAGGCCCAGGCAGGGCGTGCTCTCGCGGCGACCAGCCCGTCGGCGCCGCTCGAGGCGTTGGAGGTCATCGAGGCGGAGGCCTCGCGCACGCTCGCGGAGATGCGGACGATGGTCCGCGTGCTGCGCAACGAGGCTCCGGTCGACTACGCCCCGCAGCCCGGCGTCGCCGACCTCCACCGGCTCTCCGGGGCCTCGCCCGCGGGACCGAGGGTCGAGGTCGGGGTGTCCGGTGACGTCGCGGCCCTGCCGGCGGCCATCGACGCCGCCGTCTTCCGCATCGCGCAGGAGGCGGTCACCAACGCCCTCCGGCATGCCCGGAACGCCACCGTCGTCGACGTGCGCGTCGCCGGCGACCGGTCGGCGGTCAGTCTCGTCGTCCGCGACGACGGCGACCCGGTCGCGGCCGACCTCGGTCCCGAGACGGGTTTCGGGCTCACCGGGATGAAGGAGCGCGCCCTGCTCCTGGGCGGCACGTGCGAGGCGGGCCCCTGCCCTGATCGCGGGTGGGCCGTCAGCGCCACGCTGCCGCGGCAGGGGTCGGCATGAGCATCAGGGTGCTGGTCGCCGACGACCAGGACCTCGTGCGGACCGGACTGTGCCTCATCCTCGGCACGCTGGAGGGCATCGAGGTCGTGGGGGAGGCGCGCGACGGCCAGGAGGCGGTGCGACTGGCGCGCGAGCTCCGTCCCGACGTGTGCTTGATGGACATCCGGATGCCCGTCCTCGACGGCGTCGAGGCGACCCGTCTGCTGGCCGGGCCGGGCGTCCAGCACCCGGTCGCCGTCGTCGTGATCACCACCTTCGACCTCGACGAGTACGTGCACGGGGCGCTGGCGGCCGGCGCCACCGGCTTCCTGCTGAAGGACGCCGGCCCCGAGCTGCTCGGCGAGGCGATCCGTGCAGCCACCCGCGGTGACTCCCTAATCTCGCCCAGCATCACCCGCCGGCTGCTGTCGACGTTCGCGGGCACCGGTCGGGCCGTCCCTCCCGCCCAGCCCATCGACCCGCTCACCGAACGTGAGGAGCAGGTGCTGCTCACCATCGCGCGAGGTCGCACCAACGCTGAGATCGCGGGCGAGCTGCACATCAGCCTCAGCACGGTGAAGACCCACATCGGCAGCCTCATGGCCAAGCTCGGTGCCCGGAACCGGGTGGAGGTCGCGATGTGGGCGTACGAGACCGGCCGGGTCCGGGACTAGCGCACCGCCGCCCTCGGCCACGAGGGCCGGGCACGGCGAACGCCCCCGCCGGTTCCGGCGGGGGCGTTCTCACGCGTTCGGGCCAGGGCCTACTTGACCTCGGAGCGGCGCAAGGTGAGCAGTCCGACCAGGAGCGGGAGGATGATCCAGATCGTCGTGGTCGAGGCGAGCATGGCCCACTCCTCGCCGGTGTCCATGGCGCCCTCCAGGAGCGCCACCTGCGTGTCGTTCCAGTCGACCCACGGCTGCAGGTCCGCGAACCACGGCCGCACCTGGGCGAGGAGCAGCAGGACGCCCGGCAGGACGAACGAGACCACGAAGTAGCCCACGATCGCGGCAGCGGAGCTGCGCAGCACGACACCCAGGGTGAAGCCGACGGCCATGCCGATCAGGTTGAAGAGCAGCATCTGGGAGGCCATGACCCACGAGACGTTCCACGCGGTGTCGACCCCGGCGAGGGCCGAGCCGCCCACGTTGGCGAGTGCTCCCACCGCGAAGGCGATGGCCACGGAACCGACGCCCACCAGGAGGGTCGCGACCGCCTTGGCGCCGATCACGCGACCGCGGTGCGGCACCAGCGTGAACGTGGTGAGCCCGCTGCGCTGGCTCCACTCGCTCGTGACGGCCAGGATCGCGATCATCGGCAGGATCACCGACATCGGGAATCCACTCGCCCGAGTGAAGCTCTCGTAGGTGACGTCGCTGTCCGGCGCCACGACGACGACCGACCCGGCCGAGACCACCGACAGGACGCCGATGCTGACGAGCAACCAGAATCCCGAGCGCGTCGTGAACATCTTGCGCAGCTCGACCGTGACGAGTCGGTGTGCGGGGATGGGTCGGGCGCTCCGGCGGGCCGGGGTGGCGGCCGGGGGGACGATCGTGGCGGTCATGCTGCAGCTCCTTCGCGCTGGGTGTCGGCCGTGAGTGAGAGGAACATGTCCTCGAGCCCGGCGCCCTCGGCGGACCGGAGCTCGGTGAGGGCGACGCCGGCGGCCGCGGCCACGGCCCCGACGCGGGCGGCGTCGGCATCGGTGCGCACCGAGCCGTCACCGGCGAGGCTGCTGGGGATCCCGGCCTGCTCGAGCGCGCGGACGAGATCGCGTGGCGACGGCGACCGCACGAGCGTCCCGGCCGCGGCCAGCAGCTCCTCCTTGGGGCCGGCAGCGACGATCCTGCCGTGGCCGATCACGACGAGGTCGTCGGCGACGACCTCGATCTCGTGGAGCAGGTGCGAGGACAGCAGCACGGTGCCGCCGCGACCGGCGAAGTCCGTCAGCAGGTCGCGCATCCAGCGGATCCCGGCGGGGTCGAGCCCGTTGGCGGGCTCGTCGAGGATCAGCACCGAGGGGTCGCCGAGCAGGGCCGTGGCGATGCCGAGCCGCTGGCGCATGCCGAGCGAGTAGTGGCGCACCCGGCGCTCGGCCTCGACGGAGGTCAGGCTCACCAGGTCGAGCATCTCGTCGACGCGGGTGCGGGGCAGGCCCATGGTCGCTGCGGCGATCGTGAGGATGTCGCGACCGGTGCGGCCGGCGTGCTGGGCGGAGGCGTCGAGGAGGACGCCCACCTCCAGGCCGGGGTTGGGCAGGTCGGCGAACCGGACCCCGTGGATGGTGGCGGAGCCGGACGTGGGGGCGGTGAGACCGACCATGACGCGCATGGTCGTGGACTTGCCCGCGCCGTTCGGACCGAGGAAGCCGGTCACGCGGCCGGGCCGGGCGGTGAAGGAGACGTCGTCGACGGCGGTGAAGCCGGCGTACCTCCGGGTCAGGGACTCAACGGTGATCATGGCGTCAACACTCGCCGTCCCCCGCCCTGCGCGTATCGGTTCGACGGCCAGTCCTGACCTGACCGAAAGTACGAGTCGGGCACCGTGCCCGAGGTTCGGTGCGCACCGGGGTCGGGGTGCGCCTACCGTGGGGTCGTCCCGTCCGACGACCCGATCGTGGAGGACCCATGGCTCGCATGAAGCCGCAGACCGTCCGGCTGCACGGCCACGACCTCTCCTACGTCGACACCGGCTCCGGCCCGGTGGTCCTGTTCATCCACGGGATCCTGGGATCGCAGCGACAGTGGGAGCACCTGGTCGACCGCATGGACGACGACCACCGTGTGGTGCTCCCCGACCTGTTCGGCCACGGCGACTCGGCGAAGCCGTTCGGCGACTACTCGATCAGCGCGCACGCTGCGGCGTTGCGCGACCTGCTCGACCATCTCGACATCGACCGGGTCACGCTCGTGGGTCACTCGCTCGGCGGCGGAATCGCCATGCAGTTCTTCTACCTCTTCCCCGAGCGGGTCGAGCGTCTCGTCCTGGTCTCCAGTGGCGGACTGGGGCGTGAGGTGAACGTGCTGCTGCGCTCCGCGACCCTGCCGGGCGCCGCGCAGGTGCTGAGCGTGGTCGCGTCCGCGCCGGTGCTGTCCCGGGTCGAGGCGCTGGGCCGGGGAGCGTCGAAGGTCGGGTGGAAGCCCGGCGCCGACGTCAGCGCCGTCTGGCGCGGGTTCAGCTCGCTGCAGGACGCGGAGAGCCGACGCGCGTTCCTGTCCACCACGCGCGCCGTCATCGACATCGGGGGGCAGAGCATCAGCGCCCACGACCACCTCGACGGCGCGCTGCCCGTGCCGACGATGGTCGTGTGGGGGTCGAAGGACCGGATGATTCCCGCGTCGCACGCACGGAGCGTGGAGGCGCAGCTGCCGGACTGCCGGGTCGAGATGTTCGAGGGAGCGGGCCACTTCCCGCACCTGGAGGACCCGGACCGCTTCGCGCGCGTGCTGCGGGAGTTCATCGACGCCCACTGAGGCGATGCTCGGCCGTCAGTCTACCGGTCCGCGGAGCCCTCGTCCTCGTCGTCGTCGCCCGAGCGACCCATCGCGACGCCGAACAGCAGGCCCAGGGCGATGCCGATGCCGAGCAGGCCCCAGTTGTCGGTGACGAGAGCGATGGCGACGCCCAGCGGCGCGCCGAGGGCGAGCCCGATCGCGATGTTGTTGTCGGACTCCTCGTCCTGGTCGGGGTCCTGGCCGACGTCCGGGTCGCGGTCGGGACCGGGGGCAGCGTCGTCCTCGGAGGTCATGCCCGCAGTCTGCAGGACCCGACGGCACGGCCAGAGGTTCGGCCCGTCTCCGAGGCGTCACCGGGCGGACTGGCGGGTCCCGACCCGGCGCGCAAGACTGAGCAGCCATGATCACGTGGGACGTCGACGACCGACCCCTGCATCCCTTCTCGCGGCTCTACGTGCGTGGCATGTGGTGGCGGCGGGACAAGGAGGCGTTCGAAGGCGCTGAGCGGACCCTTCGTACGGCACGTCGTCGCCAGCGCGAGGGCGACGTCCCCCCGACGAGGCTCACCCGACTGGGTCGGCGCGTGCGCCGCGCCGACCTGCGCGGCATGACCGTGTGGACGGCGGCGCCCCGACGGGAGACGCCGCGGGTCCGCGTCCTCTACCTGCACGGCGGCGGGTACGTGCACCCGTTGACGGCCGACTACTGGCGCCTCGTCCGAGCCCTTGTCCGGGCACCGGCCGAGGTGGTGGTTCCCTGCTACCCCCTCGCACCCGACGCGACGGTGGACGAGGTGGTGCCCCGCCTGTGCTCGATCGCCCGCCAGGTCGGGACCGCGGACCTGCCGCTCGTGCTGATGGGGGACTCGGCCGGGGGTGCCATGGCCCTGGTGGTCGCCCGGCTCCTGGCGGACGAAGGTGGCCCTGCGGTGGCGGGCGTGGTGTGCCTCTCGCCCTGGCTCGACGCGACGCTGGACGAGCACGAGGTGCAGGGCCTGGAGGCGTCGGACCCGATGCTGGCCGAGTCGGGTCTGCGCGCCGCCGGCCGGTGGTGGGCCGCGCCACGAGAGCCGTCCGACCCGGTGGTGAGTCCGCAGCACGTCGCGCTGGACGGCCTCCCGCCGGTGGACGTGCTGATCGGTGACCGCGACATCCTGCGGCCCGCGGTCGAGCGACTGGCCGACCGCGCGCGGACGGCCGACGTGCGGGTCCGCGTCCACGAGACGACCAGCATGTTCCACGTCTGGATGACACGGGCGATCCCCGAGGGGAGGCGCACGCGGCGCGACCTCGTCGGGCTGCTGCGAGCTCGCAGCGCGCATCGCGCCGACCGGAGCACCTGACCGCAGGGCGGCGCGCGATCGACGGGGTCAGGTGCGGTTGCAGCCGACGACTCGGCGTCCCGGCTCGCATCCCTGCGGCGTCGTGCCGATCAGCTCACCACAGGACCTGCCCGACCGGCGTGACGGCGGCGGGCGCGTCCTCACCGATCATCTCGAGCAGGTCGATCTCGATGCCACGGCAGATGGCGGTCATCGGCACGTCGTGGACGCGGTCGACGAAGGGGTCGGCGAGGTCGCGTCCCACCTGCACCGCGAGCAGGAACATCATGCCGACGAGCCCGGACCCGATCGGGGTCCACCACTGCAGGTCCTTGTAGATCGCGAACGGGAGGATGACGCAGAAGGTGCGCGCGAAGAAGGCCGGCAGGAGCCTGTACTGGACGGGAAGCGGGGTCTTCTTGATCCGCTCGAGGCCGCCCTGGGCGTCGGTGAGGGTGCTCAGGGTCGACTCGACCTGCACCCTGGCGACGTCGTCGACCATGCCGCGACGGTGAGCCTCGGCCACGAGGCGACCGATGTACGAGAGCGTGGCCGTGGGTGAGCTGCTGGCGCTCTTCACCCGCGCCGCGACGTCGGGGGCGAGGTAGGCGTCGATCTCGGGCGGGGCGTCCTGCTGCCGCAGGGAGGTGCGCAGCGAGTGCACGTAGGCGATCTGCGCGCGGACGACCTCGTCGATCAGCTCGGGACGGGCGTCGCGGCCCGCGGGGTCGAGAAGGGTGGTCGCCTCCCGCGCGAGGTTGCGCGAGTGGTTGACGATGCTGCCCCACAGGGTCCGCGCCTCCCACCAGCGCGCGTACGAGGCGTTGACCATGAAGCCCAGGAACAGCGCGATGGCGGTGCCGTAGAGCGTGTACTGGATCGTGATGCCGCGGAACTCGATCCACCTCGCCGAGAACGCGACGGTCACACCCACGTCCCAGGCCAGCAGCACCACCATGGGGGCGAGGAGTGGCCGCCAGGCCGACACCGACCGTGGCAGCCGCGACGTGATCATGACGCCAGCGTGACCGACGGATGCTCGCCACGCACGAGTGCGACGGCGTGAGAGACATGACACCGCAGAACGGGAACTCGCGTCCGCTCGTTGCTCTTGCCGATCGCCGTGCGCGCCCGTACCGTCGGCCCGCACCAGGGCGGCCACGACCGGGCACGCTCGCACGCAGCAGGAGGAGCGCGTGGACCACGTCGAGCCGGACGGACCTCACGGTCTCGTGCTCGCGGCCGGCGCCGGCAGCCGGATGGGACGTCCGAAGGCCCTCGTCCGCGGGGACGACGGCGTGCCGTGGGTCGAGCGTGCGGTCAGGGTGCTTCGCGACGGCGGATGCGGCAAGGTCACCGTGGTCCTCGGGGCCGCGGCCGAGGAGGCGCGAGCTCTGGTGCCCGACGACGCCGACGTCGTCGTCGCCCGGCGCTGGGACGAGGGCATGTCCGCCTCGCTGTGTGCAGGGCTGCGGGCGTTGGAGGACTCGACGGCGACGGCGGCCCTGATCCACCTGGTCGACCTGCCCGACGTCGGACCCGACGTGGTCAGGCGGCTCGCGGCGACGGGGGTCTGGACAGGGGCCCTCGCGCGGGCGAGCTACTCGTCCCGTCCGGGCCACCCGGTGCTCGTCGGTCGAGACCACTGGGCCGGGATCGTCGCGTCCGCGGGCGGCGACGCGGGCGCGCGCGATTACCTGCGGTCCCAGGGTGCCGCGGAGGTGGAGTGCGGCGACCTCGCCGGTGGTCGTGACGTCGACACGGCTCCGGGCCTCGACGCGTAGAACCGGTCCGATCGGTCCGATTCGTGAGATCCGGCCGCAGGTTGATCTGCGCGGTGCGGTGACCTGTGTCACGGTGATGCTTCCCCCGCCTTCGTTCAAAGCCCCCCAGAGCCCCGACGAAAGTGTGAACCCCGTGACCGTCCCGCACGAGCTGTCCCCGTCCGCCCACGACCGCACGCCGCAGTCCCCGGAACCGCACGCTCAGGAACCGGATGCAGCGGCACGACCGGCGCCGCCCGGTCGGACCACCCGTCGACGTTTCCTCGGCTACGTCGTCGGCAGCGCCGGACTGGTGGTCGCCGCCGACCTCGGCCTCGGCGCGTCGCCGGCAGCCGCCCTGCCGTTGCCGTCAGTGCCGCAGATCCCCGAGATCTACGACCTCAACGACTTCCTGACGCACTGTGCGCTCCCGACGTCGAACCTCATCGCCATCGAGATCGACGAGAAGGGCGACGCCACCTTCGCGCTGCCGCGCATGGAGGTCGGCCAGGGCATCACCACCTCGACGGCCATGATCATCGCCGAGGAGCTCGACCTGCCGCTCGAGCGGGTCAACGTCACCCTCGCCCCCGCCCGACCCGAGCTGCTTTTCAACCAGCTCACCGGCGGCTCGAACACCACGATCTCGACCTACACGCCCATCCGGGTGGCCGCGGCGGTGGCCCGCAAGTCCCTGCTCGACGCCGCCGCGATCCTGCTCGGTGCCCAGGTCAGCAGCCTCACCACCAAGGGTGGCGCGATCTTCGACTCGCTCGGCTCGTCGGTCACGTACGGCCAGGCCGCGGCGAAGGCCGCCTCGCCGACCACCAAGGAGGTGGAGGTCGACCTCGACGACGCCCCCAAGCGGTCCGTCGTCGGCACGCCGCAGCGCCGCATCGACGCCGTCGACGCCGTCACCGGGCGCAAGAAGTTCGCTATGGACCTCGACGTCCCCGACGCCCTGCCCGCCATGGTGTGCCGGGCACCCGACCTGAACGGCAAGCCCAAGAGCGTGCGCAACGCCGCGGAGGTGAAGGCCATGCCCGGCGTCACCCACGTGGGCGTGGTGCCGACGGGTGTGGCCGTGCGCGCCAGGACCTTCGGCCAGTGCATCGACGCCGTCCGCGCCCTCGACGTCGAGTGGAGCGAGGGCACGGTGCCGGGCAAGAAGGCCGACGACATCCTGGCCGAGCTCAAGGCGGCCGAGCTGCCGCTTGCCGTGCCGGCCCTCGGGGCGACGACGGTCGAGGGCAGCTTCACGTTCCACTTCCGCAGCGGGTCCGCGCTCGAGCCGAACTGCGCGATCGCCGACGTCCGCAAGGACTCCGCCGAGATCTGGAGCGGCCTCAAGTCGCCCATCGACGCTCAGTCCAAGATCGCCAAGGTCCTCGGTCTGCCGCAGGGCAAGGTGAAGGTCAACGTCGTCACCGGCGGTGGCTCGTTCGGCCGCAAGCTGTTCAGCGACGGTGCCATCGAGGCCGCGGAGATCTCCAAGGCCTTCGGCGTGCCGGTCAAGCTCATGTGGCACCGCGCGGACGAGCCGCGGCAGGGTCGGGTGCACCCGATGTCGACGTCGCGCGTCCGGGCGACGGTGCTGGGCGAGAGCATCGCCACCTTCGAGCAGCGCCACACGTCGGTCACCTGCGACTTCACCCACGGCCTCGGTGAACGCCTCACCGCGGAGGTCGCGGCCCTGCCGACCGGCCTGGCGAACCTGGGGTTCTCGGAGACGATCTTCCTGCTCACGCAGGAGATCCCGTACAACTTCGGCGTCACCACGCAGCTGCTGAACGAGACCAACTACGACTTCACCCGGTTCAACACCAGCTCCGTGCGCAACATCTACTCGCCCGACGTGCGGGTGGCGAACGAGCTGATCGTCGACCAGCTGGCGAACCGGCTGAAGAAGGACCCGGTCGCGTTCCGACGTCAGTACACCAAGAGCGGCGTCGTCCGACGGGTGCTCGACCGTGCCGCCGAGCTGGGGGAGTGGGGCAAGTCGATGCCGGCCGGAACGGCCCAGGGTGTCGCGATCCACAAGGAGTACAAGGGCGCGACCGCCGTGGTGGTCGAGCTCGACTGCCGGCCGGGGACGGTGAACCGGAAGGTGCGCGACGCGGTCACCGGACCCCGGGTCACCAAGGCGACGATCGTGGTCGACTGCGGCTTGGCCATCAACCCGCTCGGCATCGAGGCCCAGATGATGGGTGGCTTCAGCGACGGCATGTCGCAGGTCCTCACCTACGGCAACCACCTCGTCGACGGACACTTCCTGGAGGCCAGCTGGGACAACTCGGCCTACACCCGCCAGTGGAACACCCCGCTCGAGTTCGTGTGCGAGGTGATGGAGTCCGACAGCACGGAGCCCGGCGGCATCGGGGAGGCCGGCGTCGCAGCGTCCGCGGCTGCGGTGGCGTGCGCCTACGCCCGGGCCACCGGGAAGATGCCCACCGAGTTCCCGATCAACTTCCGCGACCCGCTCCACTTCGAGCCCAAGTCCTTCGTCCCACCCGTCCCCGCGTCGCCGACCAACGGCCTCGACTTCGTCTCCTGAGGAGCCCTTCATGCCCAGCTACAGCTTTCAGCTCAACGGCGAGAAGGTCACCGTCGAGGTCGAGAAGGGCGTGCGCCTGCTCTGGGTGCTGCGCGACGTCCTCGGTGTCACGGGACCGAAGTACGGCTGCGGGATCAACGTCTGCAAGGCCTGCACCTCGCACCTCAACGGCAAGGCGTTCAACCCCTGCGCCGTGCCGGTCGACAAGCTCTCGGCCTCGGACGAGGTGACCACGATCGAGGGACTCGCCGACACGACGCCCGGTGACGACCTGCACCCGATGCAGCAGGCGTGGATCGAGCGGGACGTCGCGCAGTGCGGCTACTGCCAGCCCGGTCAGATCATGGCGGCCGTCGCCCTGGTCGAGAAGGTGAAGCGCGAGGGCCGCGCCGTCACCGACGACGACCTCGACGCGATCCGCAACGTCTGCCGCTGCGGCACGTACACGCGCATCCGCGAGGCCGTGCGCGCCGGCGAGAAGTTGATGCGGTAGCCGTGGCCGTCGCGGACGACGTCCTCGCGAGCGCGGCTCGCTGGGCGCACGAGTCACCCGTGGCCCTCGCCACGGTCGTGGGCACGTCGGGGTCGGCTCCCCGACTCCCCGGTGCTGCCATGGTGGTCTCGGCTGACGGGGAGGTCGCCGGGTCGGTCTCCAGCGGCTGCGTGGAGGCCGCCGTGTTCGACCTCGCCGAGAACACCCTGGCCACCGGTGCGCCCAGCCTGCGCACCTTCGGCTTCGCCGCCGACGAGGTGTTCGACGTCGGGCTTACGTGCGGCGGGCGGATCGAGGTGTTCGTGCAGCGGCTCGACGCGGCCGCCGACCTGGAGACGCTCGCGGAGCGTGCCGCCATCGGGGCCGCCTCGGCCTCGGTGACCGTGCTGGAGCATCCGGATCCCGAAGCCGTGGGCACGCGGATCACGGTGCTCCCCGACGCGGTCCCCGACGGGACCACGCTGGCTCCCGACCTCGAGCGGACGCTCACGGGCCGGGCCCGGGCCATGCTGTCCGCCGGGACCACCGGCCAGGTGCACTGCGGTGCGGACGGCTCGTTGCTCGGGACTGGTGTCCGAGCGTTCGTGCAGGTGTGGGCTCCCGCGCCCCGGCTGCTGATCTTCGGCGCCGTCGACTTCGCCGGTGCCCTCGCGGGCGCCGGCCGCTTCCTGGGCTACGACGTCACGGTGTGTGACGCGCGCCCCGTCTTCACCACGGCCGAGCGCTTCCCGCAGGCACACCGGGTGGTCGTGGACTGGCCCCACCGCTACCTCGAGCAAGAGGCGGCGGCGGGTCGCGTCGATGCGCGGACGGCGGTCTGCGTGCTGACTCATGACGCGCGGTTCGACGTGCCCGTCCTGCAGCAGGCACTGCGCCTGCCCCGCGTCGGGTACGTGGGGGCGATGGGCTCGCGACGCACGCACCACGAGCGGATGGGGCGGCTGCGCGAAGAAGGCGTCACGGAGACGGAGCTGGCGCGACTGCGCTCGCCCCTCGGACTCGACCTCGGTGCCCAGACGCCTGAGGAGACGGCGCTCAGCATCGCAGCGGAGCTGGTGGCCGTGCGTCGGGGCGGCAGCGGTCGACGACTCGGCCAGATGGACGGGCCGATCCACGCCGATGCCAGCGTTCCAAGCCCGTCCGGACCGGTATCGGTAGGTCGGTCCTGAGCGTGCGCACGACGCGCTGAACCCTCGATTCGTCCGTACTGTCGAGACATGGTGACGACGAATGACACGAGGTCGGTGACGACTCACGGCGGGGAGCGCTGGCTGGCGTTCACGGTCCTGGCGGCGGCGATCCTCGAGGTGGTGGCACCCGTGGTCACGATCAACGGACCGGGCAGCTCGCCCGGAGCCGGGTCGGGCCCGGAGCTGCTGATCACCCCGGTCGGCTGGGCGTTCTCGATCTGGGGCGTGATCTACACCCTCGCGATCGCACAGTCCGTCGCCGTGCTGGTGAGAGGTGCGCACGCGGTTCCACGACGTCTGCAGGTCGATCTCACGGTGCTGTACCTCGGCGGAGCGGTGTGGATCGTGCTGGCGGGACTCGACAGCAGCCTGGCGACCGCCGGTGCGCTGCTCGTGATGTTCGTGGCCGCGATCGATGCCGTGCTCACCACGGCGCGCTCGACGTTCGAGCCGGGGTGGTTCTCCGTGCTCACGCGTGCGGCCGTCGGTCTCTACGCCGGCTGGGTCACCGCCGCGTTCTTCCTCAACGTCTCGACGGCGATGGTCGACGCCGGGCTCGTCGAGGCGGACGAGCTGCCCTGGCAGCTGGTCGTGCTGGCCGTCGCCGCCGTGGTGCTGCTCGCCGTGCTCGTGCGGACCGGTGGCATCGTGGCCTACGCCGCGGCCGGTACCTGGGCCATGGTCGGGATCGCCGTCACCGGCAACGCCGACGGCACCACGGGAGTGCTCGTGGCCGCGTTGGTCGCGGCCGCAGTGATCGTCGTCGTGACGGCCGCCCTGGTCGCTCGACGGCCCGCTGACGCCTGAGTCCTGGAGGTCAGGCCGGGAGGAGGACCTCCGCGAGCCGGCGCCGCACGTCGTGCTGGTCGATCGGGGCACCGGCGTCGCTCGTCAGCGCCGTGGAGAGCCGCCTCGGCCACGCCACCCGTACGTCGCGCGTGACGAAGTCGCCCCCGATCAGGGGCCAGTCGGCGTCGACGAAGCACAGGGCTGCGTGGACGGGAACCTGGTCGCCGACGACACCTCGGACGAGGCCGGCCTGCTTCAGCACGCTGTCGACCAGACGGGTGCAGTGGCGGCTCCCCATGTACAGCTTCTCGACGCGAGGACGGATCACGCCCCCTTCCACGGTGAGCCGGGGTCGCCCGGTGTAGCGCTTCGCGTCGATCACCCAGACCCCCGCTGCGGTGACGGCGAGGTGGTCGATGTTCGCGCGGGACCCGGGGACCTGGCGATCGTGGAGCGCGAGCACGCCGCGGTCGACGAGGTCGTCGAGCATCCTGCCCACCCGCTCCTCGCCCATGGCTCCCTTGGACCAGGCCGCGGTGCTCTGGGGCTCGCTCGACAGTGCGACCGCCAGGCCACCGAGCCGGCCCCACCGCTCGCGCAGTCGCTTCTCGTCGTTGGACCGGCGGCGTTCGTGCTCACGGCGTGCGGACGCACCGGCCGATCCGGGTGCGACGTCGGACGGTCCGACGTCCTGAGCAGCCGGTGGGGCCGCAGCCGCCGCCACGGCCGGCGGCTGCGCCGGTCCGGACGCCGAGCAGTCGATGCAGCGCACGGTCCTGCTGGACCGTTCGTAGATCGCTGGTTCGTGCGCCGGCAGGTGTGCGTCGCACAGTCTGCAGGTCCCTGCGTAGCGCAGGCGCATGCGCTTGTCGGTGTCGCTGCTGGTCGACGCACGGTGCCTGCCCGCGACGATGTCACCTGATGCCATGAGCCACTCCCATCGCTCGGCATGGACGAGCACGGTACGACGGGTCGCGGTCGGGCCGCAGGCGTTCGCACGATGCGACCGGGAATAGTGGGGGAGGGCCGGACCTTGAAGTAGATGAACGTTGAACTACATTGGCCTCGAACCGGAAGGCGGCCGCCATGACGACCCATTCCCACGACGCGAGCACGGCGTCGAGCACCTCCTCGAGCACCGGGGCGACCCAGGACGTCGTCTTCGGGCTCGACACCTTCGGCGACATCCCCCAGGGTGCGGACGGTGAGCTGCTCTCGCACGCCGACGCGATCCGTCAGGTGGTCGACGAGGCGGTGCTGGCCGACCAGGTGGGCGTCGACGTGATCGCCCTCGGTGAGCACCACCGGTCCGACTTCGCGATCTCCAGCCCGGAGACCGTGCTGGCCGGCATCGCCACCCGGACGGAGCGCATCAAGCTCGCCTCGGGCGTCACGGTGCTGTCGTCGGACGACCCGGTTCGGGTGTTCCAGCGGTTCGCCACCCTCGACGCACTGTCGAACGGCCGCGCCCAGGTGATCCTGGGTCGCGGGTCGTTCACCGAGTCGTTCCCGCTGTTCGGCTACGACCTCGCCGACTACGACACGCTCTTCGAGGAGAAGATCGAGCTCTTCGCCGAGCTGCTCAAGGAGGAGCCCGTCACCTGGAGCGGCAGCACGCGCGCCGCCCTCGCGGACGCCGACGTCTACCCCAAGACCGACTCCGGACGTCTTGACACCTGGGTCGGGGTCGGTGGGTCGCCGCAGTCCGTGGTTCGCACCGCGAAGTACGGCCTGCCGCTCATGATCGCGATCATCGACGGACCGGCCGACCGCTTCGCCCCCTACCTGGACCTGTACCGCCGGGCTGCCGAGAAGTTCGGAACCACGGCGCACCCGGTCGGGATGCACTCGCCGGGCTTCGTGGCCGACACGGACGCGGCCGCCGCGAAGATCGCCTGGCCGCACTTCAAGGCGTCGCGCGACCGCATCGGCCGCGACCGCGGCTGGCCGCCGGTCACACCGCGCGACTACGAGCGCGAGATCGAGCACGGCTCCCTCTACCTGGGCTCGCCGGAGACGGTCGCGACCAAGATGGCCGCCGCGATCAGGACGCTCGGCGTCGGTCGCTTCGACATGATCTACACGACCGGCTCCACGCCGGCGGCCGATCGGCTGCGCTCGGTCGAGCTCTACGGCACCGAGGTCATCCCGCGTGTCCGCGAGCTGCTCGCCGCCGACGCCGCGGTCCCGACAGGAGCGCAGGCGTGACCACCGTCGGCATCCTGGGCGCCGGCAAGGTCGGCACGGTCCTGGCGAGGCTCGCCGTCTCGGCCGGTCACGACGTCCTCGTCGCGGGATCGGGTCCGGCGGAGGACATCGAACTGACGGTGGACGTGCTCGCGCCCGGCGCCGTGGCCACGACCGCCGCCGACGCCGTGGCCAGGGCCGACCTCGTCGTCCTCGCCCTGCCGCTCGGCAAGTACCGGTCCATCCCGGTGGCCGCGCTCGACGGCAAGGTCGTGGTCGACGCCATGAACTACTGGTGGGAGGTCGACGGCGTGCGCGACGACCTGACCGACCCGCGCACCTCCACGAGCGAGATCGTTCAGGCGTTCCTCCCCGAGGCCGACGTCGTCAAGGCGTTCAACCACATGGGCTACCACGACCTCGAGGACGGTGCCCTGCCCGCAGGTTTGCCCGGACGTCGCGCCATCGCGGTCGCCGGGGACGCCGCCGACGCCGTCTCCCGCGTGGCCGCACTGGTCGACGACCTGGGCTTCGACCCCGTCGTCATCGGCGGACTGGCCGACGGAGTCCGGCTGGAGCCGGGCACCGAGCCGTTCGGGGCGAACGTCGGAGCCGAGGAGCTGCGGACGATGGTCGCTCGCTTCGCGGAGTCCACCCGCGGTCGCGAGGTCGTGGCCGCCCGCACCTGACGAGCGGGTCGGTTCAGGCCGGGTCGTCGGGCAGCTCGGCGTACCGCTTCTTCACGTCGTTGTACCACCCGAGCGACTTGCGGGGCCGGCGCCAGCGGCCCTTCATGTCGTCACGGGCGGGCTGGTGGGCGACGTCCCCCGCCTTCTCGCGCTCCTTCAGGTGCGCATCCTGAGCGACGATCACCTCGTCGGCGGTCTCACCGGAGTGCACGAGGTCGCACGGTCCGCCGAGGTCCTGGCACGTCATGCTCTTCATGGGTCCATCCTTTCGCAGCACCTCCCGCCCGGGAAGTGGCTCGTCGTGTCACACGCGCGGTCCGGCGTGCGTCATGGTGGTGACGATCCGGACGACGAAAGTGTGACGACGTGCCCTCCGACGACATCCTCACCGCTGCCTTCGAGGCCGAACGCCCGCGGCTGCAGCGGCTCGCCGCGCGCATCCTCTCCGACCACGACGCCGCGCAGGACGTGGTCCAGCACGCGTGGCTGCGTCTGCACGGCACGGAGGAGTCGATCGACAACCTGCCGGGCTGGCTGACCACCGTCACGTCACGACTCTGCCTCGACCGGCTCCGAGCACGCACGCCGATCCCCGTCGAGGACGTCGGCCCGGGTGGCACGGTGGCCGACCCGGTCGACGAGGTGGTGCTCGCCGACACCGTCGGGGTCGCGCTGCAGGTGGTGCTCGACCGGCTCACCCCGGCCGAACGGGTCTCGTTCGTGCTGCACGACAGCTTCGCCTTCGACTTCGCGACGATCGCCGCCATGCTCGGCACGACCCCGGCCGCGGCGCGCAAGCTCGCCTCGCGAGCACGGGCGAAGGTGAGCGCGCCCGTGCCGGAGGATCGGCTCGCCTCCTGGGAGGTGGTCGACGCGTTCATGGCGGCGGCGAAGGAGGGAGACCTCGAGCGGCTGCTCGAGCTGCTCGCCCCGGGCGTGGTCGTGGAGGGCGACGCCGCGGCCGTGGCCCTGGGGACGCCCAGTCGGCTCGACGGTGCCGGCGACGTCGCGGGCTTCTTCCGGGGTGGGGCGCACGCCGCCTTCCCGGTCTTCGTCGGAGACCGTCCCGGCGCTGCATGGATCCATCGCGGCGAGGCGAAGGTCGCCTTCGACTTCACGATCGCGGACGGTCGGGTCCACGGCATCGTGTTCCGTGCGAAGGCCGAGGTCCTGGCCACCGTGCGACGTCGCGCGGCAGGGGACCTGGTCTGAGCGAAGGTCTTGGCAGGACCACGGAGAAGTGGTACACACGTACTAGTCCCTTACTGGTACGGACGCACCAGTTATCCGGAGGTCTCCATGGTCACTCGTTCCCGGTCGCTGCTCGTCGCCGCCTCCACCGTGCTCGTGCTGGGAGCGCTCGGCTCACCAGCGCACGCCGCGGACGGGGAGCGCGAGACCACGAAGGTGCGCGTGAGCACGAGCACCGGGGCCTCGCTCGCAGCGGCGGTCAGCGGCGCGGCGCCCCTGCAGGCGCGACCGACCGTCGTCGAGTTCACGCCCTACGGCGAGCGCGGGGCCAGCTTCACCGTGGGGGAGGAGTACAACTTCCTCACCGTCCAGATCCGCGGCACGGGTGACAGTGATGGTGAGTTCGACGTCCTCGGGCCGAAGACGCAGCGCGACGTGCGCGACACCCTCGCGTGGGCGTGCTCCCAGCCCTGGAGCGACGGCCGTCTCGCCGTGGTCGGGTTCTCGGCCAGCGCGATCACCTACTTCAACTCCCAGCACCAGGAGCTGCCGTGCGTGAAGGCCGCCGTCATGCGGTCGGGCACGTTCGAGCTGTACCGCGACCTGCTGGTCCCCGGCGGCGTCCCCAACTCGGTCCCAGGGCTCGCCGTGCTCTCGGCCATCGGCGGCCTCGCGCTCGTGCAGGCCGACCAGCGTCTCTCCCGCGACCCGCTGTCCGGCACCGAGACCGTGCTCGGGCTGCTCGGCTCCGGGCTCAGTGCGGGACTGCTCAACCCCACGCTGAACACCTACTGGAAGGAGCGCGGGTTCCGCGGCGACGCGAACGAGGTGCCCACGCTCCTCATCGACGGCGTCTTCGACGTCGAGCCGCGCGGCGACTACCAGGCGTTCCAGCAGCTGCAGGCGCAGGGCACACCGGCGCAGCTGCTCGTGGTCGGTGCCCATGACGGCGCCCCACGCGGGACCGACCACGGTGCCGCGCAGATCGACAAGTGGCTCGACCGCTGGGTGCTCGGCGTCCAGAACGGCGTGGAGGACGAGCCGGCGGTGCAGATGCTCGTGGCCGACGGCGGTCGTGAGCAGTTCCTGGACGGACAGTTCCTGCGCTACGACGGGTCGTCGTGGCCGCTGCCCGGAACGTCGTGGACGCCACTGTCCCTGTCCGCGAAGCGGGCCGGGACGAGCGCCTCGCCGAAGGACGGCAGCCTGACGATCGAGCCGGACGCGACGACGAGTCGGCAGTCGTACGCCGCCTTCACGTCGCTCCCGACGCAGGTCGATCCGCACACCATCTCCACGCTGGGCTCACCGCTCAACCAGCTCACCACGTGGATCCCGTTCCTGACCGACATGAAGCTGACGAACCTGACCGGGCTCACCTACACGTCGGCCCCGCTGAAGCAGTCGGTGACCGCCATCGGTCCGGGCACGCTCGACGTCCGACTCTCCACCACCGGCGTCTCCACGCCGATCTGGGCCGTGGTCTCCGACGTCTGGCCCGACGGCACGACCCACCCCATGACCGTCGGACGGCTCAACTCGGCGTTCCCGGGCGTCGTCGAGGAGAAGTCGCTCTACTCCGACGGGAACCTGGTGCAGCCCTACGGCGACTACAGCAACCCGAGGCTCGCGCTCCCCGGCGTCGCTCGCGACTACCACGTGGAGCTGTGGCCGATCGCCAACCGCTTCAAGGCAGGGCACCGCATCCAGGTCTCCCTCGTGGGGCAGTCGGCGCTGTCGCTCCCGTCGGTCCCCGCCCTCAACACCGTCACGATCGGCAAGGGGTCGGGATCTCGACTCATGCTCCCGACCGTGCCGGAGTCGGACCTGGCGGCCGCCCTGCGGTAGCGGCGGTAGCGACGGTTCGGCGATCGGCACGCGGTGGCGGGATCACACAGAAACGAAGAATCCTGGAACTGCAGTAGTTTTCGGGACTTTCGACCCTGTGGTATCGCTCATGTGTTCGTTACTATGACCTCATGATCACGCAGCACGTCGCCGAGCAGCTCACCATCGCTGCGCGTGCGTTGCGTGAGTACCCCACGACCACCGGTGCGCTGCGGCTTCTGCAGGTGGTGCAGAACGCGATCGATGCGGCGAAGGTCGAGCTGGTCGCCGAGATGGCCGAGCACGGCGACCACGAGGCCGAGGGCTGCTCGAGCGTGAAGAACTGGCTGCGCGACCAGCTGCACCTCGACACCAAGGACGCATCCCAGCTCACTCGCTCCGCGCGGACGCTGAACGACATGCCCGAGCTCGCCGACCTCGCCACTGCGGGGGCCGTCTCGCTGGACCACGTTGACGCGTTCACCTACGCCGCCCGCCACATCGACCCTGCCGTCGTGGAGGTCTCGATGGACTGGATGCTGGACCTCGCGGCGAAGGCCGAGCCCAAGAAGATGCGCCAGGCGGTCAAGAAGCTCCGCGACGCTGCCCACCCCGACGACCTCGACGAGGCCTGGATCAAGGGCATGGCCAAGCACGACATCAAGATCTCCGCCGTCGGCGAGGGATTTCATGTCACCGGGTTCCTGCCGTTCGACACCGGCACCAAGCTCAAGACCGTCCTGCAGTCGCTCTCCGCACCCTCCTGCGCCGAGGACGACCGACCCGTCAACGAACGCCGCGTCACCGCACTCGACCAGCTCCTCACGTCGGTCCTCGAGACAGGGCTGCCCCAGGACAAGGGCGTCCGCCCCCACGTCTCCATGACGCTCGACCTGGCTGACCTGGCCGACGACGTCGACACCACCACCGCTGACCTCGCCGGGTTCGGGACCATCGGACCGGCCCAGCTCCAGCAGATGCTCTGCGACAGCGCGCTCACCCCGATCCTGACCGCCGGCAAGCACTCCGTGCTCGATGTCGGCCGCACCGCACGGCTCGCCACCCCCGCCCAACGCAAGGCCGTCGTGGCCCGCCAAGGCGGACGCTGCGGCGGGCTCGGATGCTGGGGACCCATCGTGCACGTGCATCACGTCGAGTACTGGTCCCACGGCGGCACCACCGACCTGGCCAACCTCATCGGACTCTGCCCCAAGTGCCATGCCCTCGTGCACCAGGGCTACTTCACCATCGACCCCACCACCCACGAGATCGGCCGGACCCTCCGCACCCACCGCACCGGCAGGCACATCCGCATCGCCCGAGCCGGCTGAGGGACGGCGGCAGGTCAGGGTGTGCGCAGCACCTTCTCCATCGGGCGGCCCTTCGCCAGCTCGTCCACGAGCTTGTCGAGGTAGCGCACCCGCAGCATGAGCGGGTCCTCGATCTCGGCAATCTTCACACCGCAGATCGAGCCCGTGATCAGCGAGGCGTTCGGGTGCAGCGACGCTGCCGCGAAGAAGTCCTCGAAGGTCGTCCCGGCCTCGAGGTGCCGATCGATCGCGTCGTCGTCGAACCCGGTGAGCCACGTGACGACCTCGTGTAGCTCGGCCACGGTGCGGCCCTTCTTCTCCACCTTCGTCACGTAGTGCGGGTACACCGACGCGAACGGCATCGACGCGATCTTGTGTGCCATGCCCGCAGGGTAGACCGCGGTGGGGACGGGCGGGCCGACCCGACGACGCCGCCGCCCACGTGGGGCGACGGCGTCGTGTCGGGGAACGGTCAGGCGGCCGCGGGCACGTCCACACGCTCGGGCTCGGTCGCCTTCGGCTTGCGGTCCGGCAGGGCGAAGTGGCAGATCTTCTTCGCGACGCTGAACAGCTGCTTGTGCAGCGGCCCGGTGTTGTACTCGATGCCGTAGCGCTCGCAGATCTCCTGGACCTCGACCGAGATGGCGCGGTAGCGGCGCGCCGGGATGTCGGGGAAGAGGTGGTGCTCGATCTGGTGCGACAGGTTGCCCGACAGCATGTGGAGCAGGTCGCCGCCGCTGATGTTGGCCGAGCCGAGCAGCTGACGGTAGTACCAGTGCCCGCGCGACTCGTCCTCGCACTCCTCCTCGGTGAAGGTGGCGACGCCGGCCGGGAAGTGACCGCAGAAGATGATGTTGAAGGCCCACACGTTGCGGATGAGGTTGGCGGTGACGTTGCCGGCGAAGGTCAGCGGGAACAGCGGACCGGTGAGCGCGGGGAAGACCAGGTAGTCCTTCAGGGCCTGCCTCTTGACCTTCTTCATGATGCCGGCGTGCAGGGGCGCGTTCTCCTCGAACGTGCGCTTGCCCTTCACGATGTTCTCGACCTCGAGGTCGTGCATCGCCACGCCCCACTCGAAGAACAGCATGAGCAGCACGGCGTAGACCGGGTTGCCGAGGTAGTACGGGTGCCACGGCTGGTCCTCGTCCATGCGCAGGATGCCGTAGCCGATGTCACGGTCCTTGCCGAGGATGTTGGTGAACGTGTGGTGGATGTAGTTGTGGCTGTACTTCCACTGCTCGCCGGGGCACACGTTGTCCCAGTCGTAGATGCGCGAGCTGAGGTTCGGGTCGCCCATCCAGTCGTACTGGCCGTGCATGACGTTGTGGCCGATCTCCATGTTCTCGAGGATCTTGGAGAGGCTCAGCGCGGCGACGGCGAGCGGCCAGGCCGGGGGCACGTAGAACAGGGCGCGACCGGCGACCTCCAGCTGCTGCTGGCGCTTGACGACGTTGCGGATGTAGGTCGCGTCCTCCTCGCCGAGGTCGGCGAGGATGCGCTGGCGCAGGGCGTCCATCTCGTTGCCGAAGTCCTCGAGCTGCTCGGGGGTGAGGTTCGGGACCTTGGGGGCGGAGGCGCGGGTGCTGGACTTCTTCAGACGGGGGACGAACGGGATCGTGGTCATGGCGGTTCCTTTCGACGAGGTCGTGGAGGCGGGTCGTGAGGTCAGAGGTCGACGGCGCAGCTGCCGACGGGCGCGGACACGCAGATGCGGACGTCCTCGTCGGGCAGCGACGACGTCTCGCCGGTGAGGATGTTGCGGACGGTGCCCTCGGTCTTGCGAGAGACGCACGAGAAGCAGATGCCCATGCGGCAGCCGAACTCCGGCGTCAGGCCGGCGGCCTCCGCCTGCTCGAGCAGGCTCGAGCCGTCGTTCGCGGCGGTGGAGCCGGCGACGTTGAACGCCACGGTGCCCTCGGCGTCCTCCTCGCGGGCGAACGCCGGCGGCTTGAAGAACTCCAGCCGCAGGCGCGGCGAGTCGCCGTAGGCCTCCTGGACGAGCTCGACCAGCCCGGCCGGGCCGCAGACCCACGTGTCGAGGTCGGTGAAGTCGCCGACCATGAGCCGCAGCTCCTCGGGGTCGAACAGGTGGGGCCCGTAGCGCAGGTGCACGGTGACGCCGTTGTCGGCGGCGGCGATCTCGGCGAGCTCCTCGGCGAAGATCTGGTCCTCGGGGGAGCGGGCGTAGTGCACGAACGTGACCTTGCGCTGCGCGTGGTGGTCGTACCCGTCGCGCAGGAGCGTCCGCACGTGCGACATGACCGGCGTGATGCCGGAGCCGCCCGAGATCATCACGAGGTGGTTGTTGGTCGGCGTCGCGGCGCTCTCGTGCATCGTGAAGTCGCCCTCGGCCTGGCTGAGGTGGAGGATCAGGCCGGGCTGGGCCTCGCGCACGAGGTGCTTGGAGACGACGCCCTCCTCGTGGGCCCGCACGGTGATCGTGAACTGCTCGCCGGGGAGCGACGCGGCCGAGGAGATGGAGAAGCAGCGGGTGGTGCGGCGGCCGTCGATCTCGAGTCCGACCTGCACGTACTGGCCGGAGCGGTGACCGCGCCACGTGCTCGTCGGCTCGAGCGTGAGCGTGGCGACCGGGTGCTCGCCGTCCGTCTCGCGCTTCACGTCCACGACCTGGGCGCGCACGTCGGTCGCGGCCCACATGGGGTTGACCTGGCGCAGGTAGTGGTCGACGCCGTGCGGAGACGTCAGGGACGCGAGCAGGCGCGAGCCGAGCACGCGCTGGGCGAGCGGAGGGAGGCCGGTCGTGGCGGTCGCCGTCATGGTCGGTCCTTCGCAGTTCGGGGTCGGGGCGAGGTGCTTTAGTGGACACCTGTCCACCAACTGTCGGTATGTGACACTCCGAATGTCAACGTGTTGCTCCTGTGACGGCAGGCACGTCGCGTGTTTGCGCAGGTCAGGCGGGGGCAACGGTGGTCACGTGTCCACCGACACAGGTACGCTCGGCTGCATGGAGGACCAGTCCGACGCCCTGCCCACGCGCACCGAGCGCAAGGAGCGCACCCGTCGCGCCATCCTCGACGCGGCCCTCGTGCTCACCGAGCAGAGCTCGTTGTCGGCCCTGTCGTTGCGGCACGTGGCCCGCGAGGTGGGCATCGCCCCCACGGCGTTCTACCGGCACTTCGTCTCGGCCGAGGACCTCGGCCTGGCCCTCGTCGACGAGTCGTTCTCGTCGTTGCGGCGCATGATCCGCGACGTCCGCAGCGCGGCGCCGTCGGTCGGGGGCGTGATCGGCCAGTCCGTCGACGTCCTCGTCGAGCGTGTCCGGTCCGACCCTGCGCACTTCGGCTTCATCAGCCGTGAACGGGTGGGGGGCGTGCCCGGGGTGCGCGCCGCCATCCGGCACGAGCTCGACCTGTTCGAGGCCGAGATCGCCACCGACTTCGCCAGGTTGCCGGGTGCCGTGCACTGGTCTAACGACGACCTGCGCACCTCGGCGGACCTCATCGTCACGGCGATGGTCGCGGCGGCCGAACGGCTCCTGCAGGGTCCACGGACCGCCGCCTTCGACCGCGAGGTCGCCCGGATGACGACCACGCAGCTGCGGATGCTGTCGATCGGTGCCATCCACTGGCGTTCCCGCCCCGAGGACCGGGGCGGGAGCGCTCAGATCCGGGCGACGGGCGGGTCGGAGAACTCGCCGGTGTAGTAGTCGTCGGGCTGGGTGAACGGCAGTGCCTTGCACTTGGGGGCCGGGCTGACCGTCTGCCGCGTGCCCGTGACGTCGGTGATCTCGAACGACGACCCCGTGAGGTCCTTCTGGGACTCGACGTGGCTCCACGAGGCCTTGAACAGGTCGATGCCCACGAAGTCGACCCCGACGGAACCGGTCTCCTCGGTCTCGGCCACGTCGTACTCCAGGTCCCGCACGTTCGCCTTCTCGTCGAGCACGTCCTGCACGGGGTCGCCGCCGTCGGTCTGCTCGACCTCGTCGTCGAACTCGACGTCGACGTCGCCCTTCTTGAGGTTCCCGTCCTTGTCGCGGGGGAACATCTCGTCGATCCGGGGGCCCAGCTCGTCACGCAGCTCGGGGTGCTGGTCGAAGTCGAGGATCATCTCGGTGACGGTGGCCTTGCCCTCCTTGCTCTTCGTCTCGTAGGCGCCGCTGAGCCCGAACCCGTAGGGCAGGGCGACGGACAGGTCGATGCCGGCGCGGTTGATGCTGTCGAGGGCCTGGTCGTCGAGGGTGACGATGAGCTTGCCGAGCTTCCCGTCCGGCCCCCAGGTGACCGACGTCGAGGAGCTGCCCGCCCACTCGGCCCCGAGGGCGTCGCCGCCCTTCGCCCCGCCGCGGTCCTCCTGCTCGCCGTCCTTGCCGCCCTTCTTGTCCTTCGTCGCCTTGCCGCCGGCCTTCACCCCGATGAGGAAGCCGCCGAGGTCGGTGGACTTGTACGACGCCGTGAAGCTGCCGTCGGCCCAGTCGCGCTGCTCGACCTGGACCTCGCCGGTGTAGTCACCGGAGATGCCGGGCGTGATGCCTCCCGAGCCCTTGCCCTTGGACTTCGAGATCGGGAAGCTGACACCGCCGGAGACCTTCACCTTGGACGACCGCACCGACGACGTCGCGAGGTCGTGGTGCTCCGGCTCGGTCTCCTGCAGCTCCTTCTTGCGCTCCATGAGCTTCTGCGCCTGCTGCACGTGGTACGGGTTCGGTGGGCACTGCCCGGGTCGGGGACAGATGGTGCTGGTCTGCATCAGACCCTGGACGTTCGCGTCGATGGTCCGGTACTGCTGGTACCAGTCGAGCCACTCCTGGGCCTTCGCCATGTCGTGGAACTCGTAGGTCTGTCCCTTCTCGTACCCGGTGACACCGCCCACGCTGAAGTCGATGCCCTTGCCGCTCCCGGAGACCTCGCCGCCGACCTCGGTGCCCTCCAGCAGGTGCACCCGGACCCTTCCGTCGCCGAGGTCCTCGACGAGCATGCCGTCGGAGCTGCCGAACTTCACGAAGAGGATGCGGACCTCGGAGCGGTCGACCTCGCTGTTGGAGGAC
The DNA here is from genome assembly GCF_031843905.1 of Aeromicrobium sp. WCS2018Hpa-31. Taxonomy (NCBI): domain Bacteria; kingdom Bacillati; phylum Actinomycetota; class Actinomycetes; order Propionibacteriales; family Nocardioidaceae; genus Aeromicrobium; species Aeromicrobium sp. WCS2018Hpa-31. Next base: position 113,670 of record NZ_JAVTJF010000006.1, read on the forward strand.
GTCACGCACGGCGGCTCGATCCGGTCGTACGTGTCTCCCACGCAGGTGCCGAGCGCTCCGGCGGTCTTGGCGCGTGCCGTGCCCTCCGTCGCCGTGCGGTAGGCGTCCCACTCGGCCTGGCAGTCCTCGGGCACGTAGAGGTTGCGGCAGCCGACCTGCACGAGCGTGGGGTGCTCGCCGTCGATGGGTCCGCTCGACGGCTGTGCATCCTTGCAGCGCGGGTCGGAGGGGTCCTCCGGGTTGAGGATCGGGGTGTCGGGATCGACCGGGTCGTCACCGCCCGGCTGGTCGCCGCCGCCGCCCGGCTGCTCACCGTCCCCGCCCGGCTGCTCGCCGTCGGCGCAGGCCGCGCCGCCCCCGGCTGCCGCGAGGACCTTCGCGATGGCGCACCGGACCGTGGTGGTCACCTGGGGTGCCTTGGCGTGCACCGCGCTGACGCCCGCACCCACCAGCACCGCGGCGAGCACGACGACGCCGACGACCTCGAGGGTCCCCTGCCCGCGCGGTGCGCGCGGGGGAGGTGCGGTGACCCGCTGGAGGAAGGCTGGCAGGACGTGGCGGCGAGGGCCCGAGATCGACACACCTGGAACCTAGGTCCCGTCCCGGCCCGTCACGGAGGGCCCGCGGTCCTGCATCGGTCCTGGATCCACCCGGGCTCCGCGTCGTGTCGAGGGCCCAGGGGCCCGGCCGGCGGCGTCGCGCAGGCCCCTCGGCGAGCACGGGATCCGTGACGATCCGGTGACATCGCCACGAGATCCTGGTCAGGTGCCCCCCGAGAGGGAGATGATCAGCAGGTGACCCATCCGCTTGATCCCCTCACGTCCGCCGAGTTCCGCGCGACCACGGCCCTGCTCTCCGCCGAGCACGGCGTGGGGGAGGGATGGCGGTACTGCTCGATCGAAGGACTCCAGCCGGCCAAGGCCGACCTCGACGCCTACGCCGCCGACGGCACCGTCCCCGCCCGGGTCGTGGAGGTGCTCTGCCTCGAGCAGGCCACCAACCGGACCTTCCGCGGTCGGGTCGACCTCTCCGCCGACGCCGTGCTGAGCTTCGAGCACGTGCCGGGTGTGCAGGCCAACTTCACCGTGGACGAGTGGGAGGAGGCCGACGCCGCCCTGCGCGCCCATCCCGACGTGATCGCGGCGTTGGCGAAGCGGGGCATCACCGACCTCTCGCTGGTCTTCATGGACACCTGGACCTACGGCGACGCCGTGATGCCCGAGCAGTGGAAGGACCGGCGCATCGGCTGGTCCGACACCTGGGTGAGGGCCGCCGAGGGCGCCAACCCCTACGCCGGTCCCGTGAACGGTCTGCACTGCGTGATCGACATCAACACGATGGAGCTCCTGGCGATCGAGGACACGCACACCGTGTCGCGGCCCGACGTGATGGGTGAGTACGTGCCTCGCCACGTGCCCGACCGGCTGAAGGGCCACCGGCCGCCGCGCAAGCCGCTCGAGATCACCCAGCCCGAGGGCATCGGCTTCGAGGTCGACGGGCACGAGCTGCGGTGGCAGAACTGGACCATGCGGGTCGGGTTCAACCACCGCGAGGGCATGACCATCAACGCCGTCACCTACGACGACGCCGGCCGCACGCGCCAGGTGGCCCACCAGCTGAGCTTCGCCGAGATGGTCGTCCCCTACCGCGACCCGAGCGTCGACCACTACCGGCGCACGGCCTTCGACATCGGCGAGTGGGGACTGGGCTTCATGACCCAGTCGCTCGAGCTCGGCTGCGACTGCCTGGGCGAGATCCGGTACCTCGACGCCGTCATGCACGACAGCGCGGGCGAGCCGTACACGATCACGAACGCGATCTGCCTGCACGAGGAGGACAGCGCGATCGGCTGGAAGCACGTCGACCACGACTCCGGCGCCGAGGTCCGCCGCCAGCGCCGGTTCGTGGTCTCGTTCCACGTGACCGTCGCCAACTACGAGTACATCGTCTACTGGCGGTTCTACGAGGACGGCAACATCGAGTGCGAGGTGCGCGCCACCGGCATCATGGTCGTCACGCACGTGGAGGAGGGTCAGGCCCACCCGTACGGCACCCTGGTCGACGAACGGACGTACGCGCCGTACCACCAGCACTTCCTCGTCGCGCGGCTCGACCTCGAGCCCGACGGCCGCACCAACACGGTGCAGCGCAGCGAGACGGTGATCGACCCCATCGGACCCGAGAACCCGCTGGGTCTCGGCATCCGGCAGGTCAGCACGCCGATCGCCGTCGAGGGGCACGACGACTTCAGGTGGGAGAGCCAGCGTGCCTGGAAGGTCGTCAACGAGCGGTCGCTCAACGGCCTGGGCACCCCGGTCGCCTACAAGCTGGTGCCCGGCGGCGCGATCCCGTCGTTCTTCCACCCGGAGTCGCCGGTGTTCCAACGGGCCCAGGTGATCGGCCACACGGTGTGGGTGACCCCGCACGACGCCGACGAGCGCTGGCCCGCGGGCGAGTTCGTCAACCAGAGCAAGGACGATCACGGCCTGCCCGAGTGGGTGCAGCAGGGCCGCTCCACGACCGACACCGACGTGGTGCTCTGGTACGTCTTCGGCATCCACCACATCACGCGCCCCGAGGACTGGCCCGTGATGCCGGCCGACATCGTCTCCTTCTGGCTGAAGCCCGTCGGGTTCTTCGACCGCAACCCCTCGCTCGACGTCGAGCCGGCGACGTCGTCGTCGTGCCACGCCGAGGGCGACGCGTCCTCAGAGGGCTCGCACTGCCACTAGTCGGCGGTTCGTCGAGGCGGGATCAGGTGGCGGTCTCCCTGACCTCGTCGTCCATCTCGGTGGCGAAGACGCGGAACTCGTCGCGGCGGGTGTGCATCGACCAGAGGGTCTCGGCGAGGACCTCCGGGTCCTTCTGCGGGTGACCCTCCTCGATCGCTCCGGGGATCACCAGCTGGGCGACGTGGATGTCCTCGGGTGCGAGCGTGTCGTGCAGCATCTGCGCGTACGCCGACTGCGCGGCGAACGAGAGCGAGGTGCCGGCGAACTTCGGCGCGGGACGCACGGCCGTGCCGCCGTTGACGAACAGCACCGTGCCCTTCCCGACGAACCGCATGTTCTGCAGCACCGAGTGCACCGCGGCCAGCGGGCCGTAGACGGAGAACTCGATCGCGCCGCGCGCGTCGTCCACGGTGGTCTCCAGCAGCGGCCGCAGGAACGACTTCTGGGGGAGTGGGCTGTACTGCAGCACCTCGATGGGGCCCTGCGTCTCGTTGGCCTGCTCCAGCGCGCGGTCGAGGGAGTCGGGGTCGCGGACGTCGGTGACCCAGCCGCGGGCGTCGATGCCCTCGGCCCGGAGGTCGGCGGCGAGCGCGTCGACGCGTTCGGCGTTGCGGGCCAGCAGCGCGACGGCGTGGCCCTCCCGGCCGAAGCGACGGGCGACCGCCGCTCCCAGTCCGCGTCCTGCTCCGACGATGGCGATGGTGGTCACGTGGGGCTCCTCGAGCGTGGGGATGGGGTGCCCCTCCACGCTAGGACGGGTCACGTGGCACGGCAGGTCGAGCGCCGCCGGACCGTCGGGCAGGATGGTGGCGGCGAAGCGGTGGACCATCGGGAGGGCGCATGACGATCATCGGACTCGACCACGTGCAGGTCGCGATCCCCGCCGGGGGCGAGGACGCGGCCCGGGGGTTCTACGGCGTGCTCCTCGGCATGACGGAGGAGACGAAGCCGCCCGTGCTCGCCGCCCGGGGCGGGTGCTGGTTCACGTCGGGCTCGGCGGTCCTGCACCTGGGGGTGGAGGATCCGTTCTCGCCGGCCCGCAAGGCGCACCCGGCCTTCCTCGTCGACGACCTCGACGCGGTCGAGGCCGTCCTGGAGGCCGCAGGTCACGCGTGCGTGCGCTCGGACGGCGAGATCCCGGGTGTCGAGCGGTTCCACTCCTTCGACCCGTTCGGCAACCGCGTCGAGCTCCAGCAAGCCTGACGACTCAGGCGGTGTAGCCCTCTCGGAAGGTCGGGTATCGCGGGGTCCAGCCCGCGGCTCGCAACCGCGCGTTGGAGATGCGCTTGCCGTGACCCCGAGCCGGGTCGACCGCGGCGGGCGGGTCCACGCCGAGCAGACCGGCGAGGTGTGCGGCGACGTCGCCGCGCAGGGCGGGCTCGTCGTCGGTGCCGAGGTACACCGGTGCCGGGTCGTCGACGCGGGTGAGCAGGTGCACCACGGCGGCGGCGGCGTCGTCGCGGTGGATGCGGTTGGTCCACCGGTGGAGGTCGCCGACCTCCCCGGCGAGCACCTGGTCGGCCATGCGGGGGCGCCCGGGCCCGTAGAGCCCGGAGAGACGCAGCACCGTCCCGGTGGGCAAACGCTCGGCGAAGCGCTGCTCGGCCTCGAGGAGCATCCTGCTGGGTCCGTCGCCCGGATCGGGTCGGGTGTCCTCGGTGACGACCTCGTCGGTGTCGGCGTGCACCCCGGTGGAGGACACCAGCACGGCGCGACGCGGCAGCGCCCCCTGCGCCTCCACGGCGTCGAGCGCCCGCAGCATCCCGTCCACGTAGGTGGCGCGGTATGCCTCCTCGGTGCGGGGCCGGGCGGTCAGGACCACCACGAGCCGCGCGAGGTCGAGCGGGGGGAGGTCCGGCGTCCCCTGCGCCAGGTCGGCGGCGACGCCGACGATCGGTGCGGGGACCAGGTCGGCGTTGCGACGGATGCCGGCCACCCGGTGGCCGAGGGCGGCGAGCCGCAGGCCGACGTCGGCGCCGAGCCGGCCGCAGCCCACGAGCAGCGTGTCGGGGCGAGGTTCCACAGGAGCCACCTCCTAGAAGGGGGGCCAGGGGACGGCGGGCATGGGGCCCGACGGGGCGGGCAGGGTGCCCTCGGACAGCAGGAGGTCGCAGCGTGCGGCGAGCGCCTCGACCTCGGCCACCTTCAGCAGGTCGTACAGGACCGCGCCGAGGCCGTCGGTCTCGTCGTCGACCGACGCGCGCACGCGCCGGACGCCGTCGAGCTCCTGCTGGCTGAGCGGCTCCCCGAGCCAGCCCCAGAGGACCGTCCGGAGCTTGTGGTCGGCGTGGAGGGTGAGCCCGTGGTCGATCCCGTGCCGGTGTCCGTCGGCCATCTCCAGCACGTGCCCGCCCTTGCGGTCGGCATTGTTGAGCACGACGTCGAGCACGGCCATGCGCCGCAGGGCGGGGGTGTCCTCGTGGACGAGCGAGACACGCCTGTCCCGCCCGTCGTACCCGTCGAACACGTGCAGCATGCCCGGGGGCAGCGTTCCGGCCGGGACGATCGTGACCGCCTCCTGCGCGGGGTCCACGGTCTGCCAGAGCTGGACCATGCCGACGCCGTGGGGGCCGTCGCGCAGCCAGGTGAGCGGGACGACGTGCCATCCCGTGACCTCCGAGACCAGGTGGGCGGCGACCTCGCGCTCCGCGAGCGTGCCGTCAGGGAAGTCCCACAGCGGCTGCTCGCCGGAGACCGGCTTGTAGACGACCTCGACGTCGCCGATCGTGCCCACGAACGTGGCGTTGGACGCCGGCATCACGCGGCCGGTGAGCACCAGCTCACCGGCGAGGAGGTCGGACTCCTCGGCCCAGGGCTCGTCCACGGAGGCGGCGTCGTTCACCGGAACTCGTCGGGCAGCTCGCAGACGTGGTCGGCGGCCGGGTCCATCGGCGTCTGGCACAAGGGGCACAGCGGCCGCCCGGCCGACACGATCTCGCGGGTGCGCTTGGCGAACGCCCGCGCACTGCCGACGGGGATGCGCACGACGAGGGCCTCGGGCGGATCGATCTCGACCACGCCGTCCTCGTCGGCCTCGGCCTCGACGTCGAGCACCGGGAAGGCCTCGACCACGATCTGGGCCGTGGACGGGTCCCAGCCCAGCCCCATCGCGCCGGCACGGAACTGCTCCGCCACCGGCTCGTCGAGCGGCTCGTGGTCGGCCAGCCCGTCGGGCGCCACGGTCGGGACGGAGAACGGGTTGCCGTCCTCGGCCATCAGCTCGTCGAGCACCTCGTCGATGCGGTCGGCCAGGGCAGCGGACTGCTCCTTCTCGACCGCCACGCTGACGAGATCGGCCCCGGAGCGGGCCTGGAGGAAGAACGTGCGGGAGCCGGGGGTGCCGACGGTCCCGACGACGAAGCGGTCGGGCCAGTCGAATCCGTGGACGATGGTGGCCATGTCTCCACTCTAGGGTCCGACCCCAGCCGTCGCTGGGTGCGGCACGACGTCAGGACCGGCCGGGGCCGGCCAGCTCGGCGGGACCGTCGTCCAGGTCCTCGGGAGCGGCGGCCGCGCTCTGCCCGGTCCCGGGCCCGGCACCCCCGCCGGGCACCGCGTCGGTCGACGACTCCTGCTCCTTCGGGACGAGCCATCCCAGGTCACCGGCGTGCGTGTTCTGCGCCAGCACGTAGGGCCGCGACGTGGTGTAGCGCACGATCGAGATCGAGGCGGGGTCCACCTGGATGCGCTGGAACAGGTCCAGGTGCATGCCGAGCGCGTCGGCCAGCAGCGCCTTGATGAGGTCACCGTGGCTCACGGCGGCCCACACCGCGGACGCGCCGTGCTCGGCCTCCACCTCGGCGTCGATCCGCCGCACGGCCTCGACCGCGCGCGCCTGCATGGCCAGGAGCGACTCGCCGCCGGGAAAGACGGCGGCGGAGGGGTGGGACTGGACCGTGGACCACAGCGGCTCCTTGGCCAGCTCCTCGAGTGGTCGCCCCTGCCAGTCGCCGTAGTCGCACTCGCTGATGGCGTCCTCGACCGGCGTGGCCGGCGCCGAGGCCTGGCGCTCCAGGATCGCCGCGCTGGTCTCGCGGCACCGTTCCATGGGGCTGGAGACGACGGACGCGAGCGGGACGACGGCGAGCCGCTCTGCCGTGCGGGCCGCCTGCTCGCGGCCCGTGTCGTCGAGGAGCACGCCGGGCGTGCGACCGGCGAGCACCCCCGAGGCGTTGGCGGTGGTGCGACCGTGCCGGACGAGGACGAGGGTGGCCATGCCTCGAGCCTAGGGGCGGGGGCGCGACCCGGCCCGACGGACCGGTCGTCGGGCGGTGTCGTCGGGTGGTGTCGTCGGTAGGGGGCGTTAATCGCTTGGCGGCTATGCACGCCGACCTCTACCGTGGTCCTGCACGCTCACCCGGGCGTCGCACCGACCACCTCGCACCAGGACCCTTCATGACCACGTACCGCAGCAGCCACGGCTCGTTCGGCCCCTCGGCCGTCCGGGTGCTCGGTGCTGCCGTCGTGGTGAAGGGCATGCCGTCCATCCAGCGACCCGAGAACGACGAGCTGCTCCAGGAGCGACCCGTGACCTAGGTGCCACCCGCACCCGGCACAGGGCCGCTCCACGAGTCGCAAGGACTCGCCGGGGCGGCCCTTCTGCATGTCCGGACCGCTCCGTCCCCGCACCCCGTCCCCATCCCCATTCCCACCGTTCAACGACACCCGAGACCACCGAGGAGGTGGCAGCACATGACGACACAGAACCGCAGGACACGGGCCAGGACCGTGTCGCTGCGCACCGAGTCCGCAGCGACGTCGGTCCTGACCACGCACGGCGTGGTCGCGGCCTTCGCGCACCCGACGCCCCGTCACGGGGTCACGGGGTGGGCGTGCGAGGACGAGGACCCCGACCTCTTCTTCCCGACCGACGACGCCCGGCTCGCCGCGGCGCAGGCGGTCTGCGCGCCGTGTGCGCTCAGGGACACCTGCCTGGGCCTCGGGACCGCACGCGCCGAGAGCGGCGTGTGGGGCGGTGTCCTCCTCGCCGAGGGCACCCCTCTGGACGCGGTCCCCACCAGGGGCAGGCCCAGGAAGACGGCCGCGGCCTGACGACGTCTGCACCACGTCGTCGGGTCGCGGCCCGCCACCTCCCCGTACCTCAGCCGGAGAGAGGGCCCGGTCGCGAGCCGGGACGTCGGACGTTCGAGTCGTCCCGGGGAGACCAGCACCACCAGCAGGACACCAGCACCTCACCACCACCGCCGAAGGAGGCGACCACCATGACCACCACGACGAGCACCCCCGGAGCCGACGCGTCCGGGTTCCCGACGACGCTCCCCGGCGCCGTCGCCGACACCCTCATGTGGGCCGACCCGCAGGACGTCGAGCCCGCAGCGCTCGAGCAGCTCCGCACGATCTCGCGGCTGCCCTGGGTGCACGGTCTGCGCGTCATGCCCGACGTGCACCTCGGCAAGGGCGCCACGGTCGGCTCCGTCGTCGCGATGCGTGACGCGGTGTCGCCGGCGGCCGTCGGCGTCGACATCGGCTGCGGCATGACCGCCGTCCGCACCGACCTGACCACCGAGGACCTCCCCGAGGACCTCCGGTCGCTCCGCCACGCGGTGGAGCGTGCGGTCCCGGTCGGGTTCCACGCCCACGACGTCGCCCCAGACGTCGACCGCCTCGGCCTCGGCCGGGGACGCACGGACGGGCGCGGGACGGCCTGGGACTGGCGCGGCTTCTGGGCGGGGTTCCGCGGGCTCCACGACGCGGTGCAGGACCGCGAGGCCAAGGCCATGAAGCAGATGGGCACGCTCGGCGGTGGCAACCACTTCATCGAGGTGACGTCCGACGACACCGGGCGCGTCTGGCTCATGCTGCACTCCGGGTCGCGCAACATCGGCAAGGAGCTGGCGGAGCGCCACATCGCGGCCGCGAAGGGTCTGGACCACAACCTGGACCTGCCCGACCGCGACCTCGCGGTGTTCCTCGCCGGCACCCCGCAGATGGACGCGTACCTGCGCGACCTGTACTGGGCGCAGGACTACGCGGCCCGCAACCGCGCGGTCATGATGGCGCTCGTCCGTGAGGTCGTCTCGACCTGGTTCGGCCGCTCCGGCCGCGAGGTCGGGTACGACCGCGAGATCTCCTGCCACCACAACTACGTGGCGCAGGAGCGGTACGACGACGTGGACCTGGTCGTCACCCGCAAGGGAGCGATCCGGGCAGGCCGCGGCGACCTGGGGCTCATCCCCGGGTCGATGGGGACGGGGTCGTACGTCGTGCGGGGGCTCGGCGACGAGCGCAGCTACTGCTCGGCCTCGCACGGGGCGGGACGCACGATGTCGCGCACCCGGGCCCGCAAGACCTTCACCATCGACGACCTGGCCCGCCAGACGTCGGGGGTGGAGTGTCGCAAGGACGCGGGGGTGCTCGACGAGATCCCGGCGGCCTACAAGGACCTCGAGTCCGTCATCGCGGCGCAGACCGACCTCGTGTCGGTCGAGGCGCGGCTCACCACGCTGCTGTGCGTGAAGGGCTGAGCCACGCCGCCGGCGGACGCGAGCGCAGGGGGCCGGCCGGCATCGGACCGGTCGGCCCCGGGGTCTCGACCCGAGCTCGCCGCGACGACCGCCGTCACCAGGTGTCGACGGTGCGTCCCGACCCGACGAGTCGCCCGTCGCGCGCGGCCGCGTCGACCAGCCGCACCAGCAACCCCCGCGTCTCGGCAGGGTCGATCACGTCGTCGAGCTCGGCGTGCCGCGCGACGTTCAGGGCTCCGGAGTGGGCCTGCGCCAGCGCGGTCAGCTCGCGCACGGTGCGCTCACGCTCCGCCTCGTCCTCGATGGCCTCGAGCTCCTTGCGCATCGACAGCCGCACGGCTCCCTCGAGCCCCATGGCGCCGAGGTGGGCTCCGGGCCAGGCCACGGTCATGAGCGGCTCGTGCAGTCCTCCGCCGAGCATGGCCTGCGCGCCGAGGCCGTAGGCCCGGCGCAGGACCACGCCGATCATCGGCACCTGCAGCGACGCACCGGCCACCAGGAGCCGCGACGTGTGGCGCACCAGACCGGTGCGCTCGGCCTCGGGGCCGACCATCATCCCGGGGGTGTCGACGAACGAGACGACCGGGAACCCGTGCGCGTCGCACAGCTGGAGGAAGCGGGCCGCCTTGTCGCCGGCGTCGGCGGTGACGGCCCCGGCGACGTGCCGGGTGTCGTTGGCCAGGACGCCGACCGTGCGTCCCTCCAGGCGGGCCAGCGCCGTGCACAGCTCGGGGGCGAAGCCCGGCCGCAGCGGCAGGACGCTGTCGTCGTCGAAGATCGTCTCGAGGATCGGCGCCAGGTCGTAGGCACGTCGCTCGCCCTCGGGCACCGCGTCCCGCAGTGGGGTCTGGTCTGCGGCGGACCAGTCCTCGTGGGGACCCAGGAAGTAGCCCAGGAGGTCGCGAGCCACCTCGGCGGCCTCGTCGTCGTCGGCCACGACGTCGACCACCCCGTTCGCCGTCATCACGTCGAGGGGGCCGACGTCAGCCGCGGCCACCTCGCCGAGGCCGCCGCCGGAGATCATCGCCGGACCGCCCATCCCGAGGGACGCGCGGGACGTGGCGACCACCAGGTCGGCGCAGCCCGCCACCACGGCGTTGCCGGCGAAGCAGTTGTCGTCGACCACGGCGACGCGGGGGACCCGGCCCGACAGCCTGGCCCACGCGGCGAAGGTGGTCACGTCGAGCGCGGAGACCAGCGGGATGTCGGTGTCGCCCGGCCTACCCCCGCCGCCCGAGGTGAAGAAGACCGTCGGCAGGCCGAGCCGGGCGACGACGTCGAGGAGCCGGTCCGTCTTGGCGTGGCCGCGCATCCCCTGGGTGCCGGCCATCACGAGGTAGTCGTAGGACAGCACGGCGCAGGCCCGGCCGTCGACCGTGGCGAGACCGCCGACGATCCCGTCGGCGACGGTGCGGTCGAGCAGGTCGTCGTCGCTGCGGCGGTCGCTCTGCGCCGCCGTGACGAAGCGGCCGTACTCCACGAAGCTGCCGGGGTCGACGAGGGCGGCCACGTTCTCGCGGGCCGTGCGGCCGCCGCGCGCGTGCAGCCGCTCCACCGCCTCGGGGCGTGCTGCGTCCTCGGTGAGGGCGCGTCGGGCCAGCAGCTCCAGCAGCTCGGGTCGGATGTCCACGGCCCGATCCTGCCCCACCTCGGCTCAGCCGGTGTCGAGCCGCTCGCGTGCCGCGTCGTGCAGGCGCACGATCTCGCGTCGCAGGTCCGCACGCTCGACCGCGCGCTCGGTCCAGGGGACCCTCACCGGAACGGGCACGCCGTCGACCACCGCGCTCCAGTCGCCTCCGTCGGCGTCGAGCCCGGTCATGGTCGCCGACGTCGCGCGCCGGACGGCGTGGCCCTGCACGATGGTGAGGCTGTCGTCGCGGTGGTCGGCGTTCATGTGCTCGAGCACCGCTGCCACGACCTCGGGTCCGAAGGCGGTCATGGGTGTTCTCCTGTTCTCGTCCCGGCAGCAGCCGCGACCCTGTCGTGGACGACGCGCAGGGCGGAGGCGTCGGCCGTGTCCGTGCGGTCCTCGTGGGTCAGCCAGTCCATCAGGGGAGCGGAGCTGGGGGCGACGCCGGACCGGACGTCGGCCACCGCCGCCGCGACCAGCCGCCCGGTCGGTGCCGTCGGCGGTGCGACCACGGTCTCCCGGACCCAGGTCTCCGCCTGCTCCAGCAGGTCGTCGTCCACCGCGGCGCGTCGACGGGCCTCGAGGACGGTGAGCGCGTGGGGGAGGGCGCCGACCGCGAGCCCCGCCTCGCCGAGCTGGTCGACCATCGTGGCGAGGTGACGCTCCATGAGCCAGGTCGGCATGCCGCGGTGGGTCAGCATGGTGCTGAGCCAGGTCACCTGGTGCGCCGCCGTGTCGCGCGGCGCATCGGCCAGGTGGGCGATCCAGGCGGAGTCCGAGACCGAGAACTGTGCGCCGCGGCGTCCGTAGCGGTCCCGGTAGTAGGGAGCTGCTCCGTACGACAGTGACGCGGCCCGGGTCGCGGTGCGGAGCACGTCCAGGTCGGTGGCGACGTGGTGGCCGCCCGTGGCGGGATTGAGCATCGTCGCGTCCGCCTTCCAGCCGTGGCCGGGCCTGGAGAGTGCGAGGGCGATGGACTGCCGGAGCTGGACCAGGAGCGCACCGAGGTCGGTGTCGCGCGGCGCCGCCAGTCCGTCCGTCACGGCGGCACGCAGCGTCTGCGTGTCGCACGAACCGACGAGGAGGGACACCCGCTCGACGCCCACGACGGCGGCCACGAGCGCGGGATCGGTGTGTCGTCCGGCCGACGTCCGTGTGCACTGATCGAGCAGCAGGGCGACGGCGTCCTGCGCCGGGCCGGGCGCGGGGTCCTCGGGGAGAGTGGGCTCCCCACCGGTCTCGGGCATGGTCACGGATCGATCGTGCCAAACCGGTCAGGCGTCGGGGGCGAGCGGTGCGCGGAGCGGTCCTGCGGCCAGACGCCGCATCACGTCGCGTCCGACCTCGCTCGCGGTCCGTCCGTCACCGGGCTGCTCGTCGGTCTTGAGGAGCACGTAGATCGCGAGCCACGCCGTCGCGCCCACCGCGAGGTCGTCGGGTTCGACCCCGTGACGTGCGGCCAGCGCCTCGCACAGGCGCTCCTGGGACTCCGCGAGCCACTCCATGACACGACCGCGGACCCGTGCGTTGGTGGCGACGAGCTCCTGGAACCGGTCGGCGTGTCGGTTGGCGCGTCGAGTGTGCTCGAGGAAGGCCGTGAGGGCGTGGCCGAGCGAGAGCTCCGGGTCCTCGTCGTCGGGGCGGGCGGCCAGCGCGTCGGCCATGAGACCGGGGTCGCCGAGGAATGCCGTGGCGAGCTGCTCCTTCGAGGGGAAGTAGCGGTACACGGTCGAGATGCCGACCTCGGCCTCGTGCGCGACGTCCTCCATGGTCGTGGCGTCGTAGCCGCGGTCGACGAAGAGGGCCATCGCGGTCTCGGCGAGCAGCTCTCGCGTCCGTGTGGCATTCATCTCACGCAGCCCCATGGCAGGAGAATAGCCCGACCCGGGTGTTCGTGCGAAGATGGGAGAAACTTTCAGTACGAGGTTCGGGCCCCGCCCGAGAGAGGGGCGCTCATGGCCTGGCACCTGTACCGGCTCGGTCGGTGGAGCTTCCGGCGACGGTTCCGCGTGATCGGCGTGTGGGTCACGCTGCTCGCGCTCGGCGGCGTGGGGGCCCTCACGCTCTCGGGGCCGACGTCGAACTCCTTCGAGCTGCCCGACACCGAGTCCAGCCGTGCCTTCGAGCTGATCAAGGAGCGCAGCCCCGACGCCTCGACCGACGGCGCGATCGCCCGGATCGTGGCGCAGGCCCCCTCGGGCGGATCGATGACCGACGCGGACGCGAAGCAGGCGTTCGCCTCCGCGCTCGAGGTCGCCCAGACCGACCACGTGGCCACGGTGGCCGAGCCCTACACGTCGGGAACGGTCTCCCAGGACGGTCGTACCGCGTACGCCACGGTGACCTACGACCGCCAGGCCGGTGAGCTCACCGACGCCGATCGCGGAGCGCTCCAGAAGGCCGCCGAGTCGCTGGAGGGCGACGGGTACTCCACCGTGGTGGGTGGCGACGCGACGGGCGTGACCACCAGTGGCGGGCACCTCGCCGAGGCGGTCGGCATCGTGATCGCGTTCGTCGTCCTGCTCATCACCTTCGGCTCGCTCGTGGCCGCCGGCATGCCGCTGCTCACCGCGGTCGTCGGCGTCGGGATCGGACTCCTGGGCGTGACGACTCTGTCCGGCTTCGTCGAGCTGTCCTCCGTCACCCCCGCGCTGGCCAGCATGCTCGGCCTGGCCGTGGGGATCGACTACGCGCTGTTCATCATGTCGCGGTTCAAGCACGAGGTGCAGGCCGGTCGCAGTCACGAGGAGGCGGCCGCGATCGCCACCGGGACCGCCGGCTCCGCGGTGGTCTTCGCCGGCCTCACGGTCGTGATCGCGCTGACCGGTCTGTCCATCACCGGCATCTCCTTCCTCACGCAGATGGGTCTGGCGGCTGCCGTCACGGTGGCCCTCGCGGTGCTCATCGCCCTGACCCTCCTCCCGGCCCTGCTCTCGTTCGCGGGGCGTCGGGTCACCTCGGGGCGGATCCCCGGGCTGAAGCAGCGCGACACCGAGAGCGACAGCGTCCGCACCAACGGCCGCCGCTGGGTCGAGCTCGTGACCCGCTTCCGCTGGCCGGCCCTCGTGCTCGGTCTCGCCGCCGCCGTCGTGCTCTCGGTGCCGGTCGCCTCCATGCAGCTGGCCCTGCCCGACGACGGCACGAAGCCGCGCAGCACCGAGGCACGCCAGGCCTACGACCGGATCTCCGAGAGCTTCGGTGCCGGGGCGAACGGGCCGCTCACGGTCGTCGTCGACACCCAGTGGGCGTCCGACCCGACCGCCGCCGTCGACACGGCGCTCGCGGCCGTCGGCTCGGTGGAGAAGGACGTCGCCGCCGTGGTGCCTCCGCTCACGGACCCGAACGACCCTGAGGCCGTGGCGCGGTACCAGGGCATGCTGAAGCAGCTCAAGTTCGCCGTGATCACCGTCGTCCCCGAGAGCGGGCCCTCGGACCAGGCCACCAAGGACCTGGTGACCGACCTGCGCGAGAGGCTCTCCGACCTGGGCGACTCCGGTGCGAAGGCCTACGTGACGGGCCAGACCGCCGCAGGCGTCGACATCGCCGACACCCTCGCCGATGCGTTCCCCACCTACCTCCTGGTGGTGGTCGGTCTCGCGTTCCTGCTGCTGGTGCTCGTGTTCCGGTCCCTGCTCGTGCCGCTCAAGGCCACGGTGGGCTTCCTCGCCTCGGTCGGCATCTCGCTCGGCGTGACCGTCGCGGTCTTCCAGTGGGGCTGGCTCCAGGGCCTCATCGGCCTGGACACCGAGGCGCCGGTCGTCTTCATCCTCCCGCTGCTGCTGACGGGCATCCTGTTCGGCCTGGCGATGGACTACGAGGTCTTCCTCGTCTCCCGGATGCGCGAGGAGTACGTGCACGGACGCGAGGCGCGCGAGGCGGTCGTGGTCGGCTTCCAGCACAGTGCTCGCGTGGTGACGGCAGCGGCCCTGATCATGATCGGCGTGTTCGCCGGCTTCGTCGGCGGGTCGGACCCGATCATCAAGACCATCGGCTTCGCGCTCGCGATCGGGGTGCTCGCGGACGCGTTCCTGGTGCGGATGCTGCTGGTGCCGGCCCTCATGTCGATCGTCGGTCGGCGGATGTGGTGGCTCCCGCGCTGGTTGGACCGCAGCCTGCCGAACCTCGACATCGAGGGGGAGGGCCTCACGGCTCGGCTACGTGCCGAGCAGGAGCCGGCACCCCAGCGCTAGGAGCGACGCTGCAGGGCCTCGCCCATCGCCTCCACCAGGGCGGTGAGGCCCTGCAGGGGACGCACCATCACGGTGAACTCGACGAGTCGCCCCTCGCCGTCCCAGCGCATCAGGTCGATGCCGTGCACCTGCTTGCCGCCGACCACGGTGGTGAACTCCAGCATCGCGGAGTCCTCGCCGACGAGCTCGCGGTGGTAGGTGAGGCCCGGGCCGAGGACGAGGAGTGCCGCGGTCAGGTAGGCGGTGGTGAGCGCCTTGCCCTCCTGGGGCGTGTGCACGGCGGGGGAGCGGAACACCACGTCGTCGGCGAGCAGGTCGTCGAGCCGGTCGAGGTCCTGGGTGCGCACGATGTCGTGCCAGGCCCGGACCGGGGCGGGACGGGTGTCGGTCATGGTTCCTCCTGTGGTCGAGGTGCCGCTGTGGTCTGCCTCACCTCGGCATGACGAGGCTCGGGAGCCGCGCTAGGCTGAGGCCCAGACTATGCAATGAGTTGCATAGTACGCGAGACGATCACCCGATCGACCCTCGCTCCGGACGAAACGAGGAGACCCGCCGTGGCCCTGCCCGAGATCCTGCGCCGACCCCTGGCCCTTCCTGTCGTGGCCTCCCCGATGTTCATCGTGTCGGGACCGGAGATGGTGGTCGCCCAGTGCACCTCCGGCGTGATCGGCTCGTTCCCCGCGCTCAACGCGCGCCCGGCGTCGCTGCTGACCGACTGGCTCAGCCAGATCAACGAGCAGAACGACGCGTTCGCGGCCGCGCACCCCGACCGGCCGGTCGCGCCGTTCGCCGTGAACCAGATCGTGCACCGGTCGAACGACCGGCTCGACCACGACCTGCAGCAGTGCGTGGACCACCAGGTGCCGATCGTCATCACCTCGCTCGGTGCCCGAGAGGACGTCAACGAGGCGATCCACTCCTACGGCGGCATCGTCCTGCACGACGTCATCAACGACCGCTTCGCGCACAAGGCGATCGAGAAGGGGGCCGACGGCCTCATCGCCGTGGCCGCCGGGGCCGGTGGTCACGCCGGGACGCAGTCGCCCTTCGCGCTCGTCCGCGAGATCCGGCAGTGGTTCGACGGACCCGTGCTGCTGTCCGGCGCGATCGCCCACGGCCGCTCGATCCTGGCGGCCCAGGTCGCCGGCGCCGACCTCGCCTACGTGGGCAGCGCGTTCCTGTCCACCGACGAGGCGAACGCGGCCCAGGAGTACAAGGACATGATCGTGGGCTCCTCGGCGGCCGACATCGTCTACAGCAACCTCTTCACCGGGGTGCACGGCAACTACCTGCGCGGCAGCATCGTCGCGGCGGGGCTCGACCCCGACGCGCTCCCGGAGTCCGACCCGTCGGCGATGGACTTCGGGACCGGGGGTGACGACAGCCAGCCCAAGGCCAAGGCCTGGCGCGACATCTGGGGCTCGGGCCAGGGGATCGGTGCCATCGGTCGGCGCCAGTCGGTGTCCGCGCTCGTGGATCAGTTGCGGGCCGAGTACGACGAGGCGCTGGCGGCCCCGGTGTGGGACGGCCGGCGCGAGCTCTGCCTCACGCCCGCCTGATCCGGCTCCGGGTCCGACCGGCACCCGAGTCCGTCGGTCAGTCGGTGGTGGGTGGTCGCCAGCACACCGCGAGCATCGCGGCGCTGCCGGCGATCCCCACGCCGAGGACGGCCAGCCCGATCGGCCAGCCGTCGGCCGCGGTGCCGACGGCGTGGTCGACCGACCACCGGCCAGGCCCGAGCGTGGCGAGCGCCGTGAGCGCCACGGCGACGAGCAGCACGTACTCGTACCCCTCCTTGATGATGAAGAAGCCGTTCCGGCGGTGCACCGTGACGAACGCCGTCGTCATGATCCCGACGCCGGCGGCCGCCGCGAAGGGGGTGGCCAGGCCGGCGAGCAGGGCGAGCCCGACGGCGATCTCCAGGTAGCTCGACACGGCGGCCTGCAGGCGCGGCGGGCGCAGACCGATGCTGTCGAACCAGCCGGCGGTGCCGTCGAGCCCGCCGGGCCCGAAGCCGTGGTTCCAGCCGTGCGCGACGAAGACGATGCCGAGGGTGGCGCGCAGCAGGGCGGAGGCGACGTCGAGGTCCATGCCTCGATGATGCCGCCCGCGAGGCTCGCCGTGCGACCTGAGGCGGCGGTCAGCCGGCGAGGTCGGCGGCGACGGGCGCGGTGCCGCGCCCTTCGAGGACCTCGGGCTGGGCGTGGTCGAGCCGGCGGGCCCGGGGATCGGCAAGCCGCACGATGCCGCGACCACGGATGGCGTCGGCGAGGTTGTCGGACTCGATCGCGACCACGTGGCCGTGCCCGGTCGTGCTGCCGAGCGCGCGCAGGCCCGGCCTGTCGAGTGCGCCGATCGCCTCGACGACGGCGCGCAGGGCTGCGGCGTCCCGGACGAGGTGGAAGGTGACGGTGGCGGTGAGGGCGTCCGCGCTCGACATGATCGTGTGCTCCTGAGGGCTGATCGGGGAAGGGACTCTCAAAATAGGACAGAACTTGTTCATTCGCATGTCGAGATGAACAAGTTCAGGACCTGTGCGTGGTGCGGCGTCGTCGACCCGATGGACCCCGATGGGAGGCGGCCTTGGGAGACTGGGGGTGTGGACGAGGCCGAGCCGGACTGGGAGCCGCACGCACGGGTGGTGGTGCCGTGGCGCCAGCAGGTCGAGCGTGGGCCGCGGGCGGACCGCGTCCTGCGCGAGATCGAGGTGCGTGAGCCGCCGCGGATCGTCGGGGCGGACTACGACGCGGACCGGCCGCTCGCCTCGTCGATGGCCAACGCCCTGGCGGGCCTGCGCCAGCTCGACGGCAGCCACGGGCGTCGCCTGAGGGCGCTCAACCGGCTGCTGCTGCGCACCGAGTCGGTCGCGTCCTCCAAGATCGAGAACATCGAGGCCAGCCTGGCCGACTACGGCAAGGCCGTGCTCGGCGCGCGCTCCAGCGCCTCCGCCGTGTCGATGGCGGCTGCAACCGACGCCCTCACCGGCATCATCACGCAGGCCGAGGTGAGTGGCTTGCTGGGGCAGCGGTCCATGCAGGACGCCCATGCCGTCCTGTTCCGGCGCAGCATCGACCAGCAGCACAACGCCGGTCGTTTCCGCACGGTGCAGAACTGGATCGGTGGCAGCGACTACACGCCGCGCAACGCGCTCTACGTGCCTCCACCCCCTGCACTCGTGCCGGAGCTGCTGGAGGACCTGTTCGCGTTCGCCAACCGCGACGACGTCCCCGTGCTCGTGCAGGCCGCCGTCGCGCACGCCCAGTTCGAGTCGATCCACCCGTTCGTGGACGGCAACGGCCGCATCGGTCGCACCCTGATCCACGCGGTGCTGCGCCGCCGACGCGTCACGACGCACCTCACCGTGCCGATCGCCTCGGCGCTCGTCGCCCATCGCGAGAAGTACTTCGACGCGCTCGGCGACTACCGCGAGGGGCAGGCGCGCCCGATCATCGCGATGCTCACCGGTGCCGTCATCGTGGCGACCCACGAGAGCCGGCGCACGGCGACCGCGCTCCACGAGATCCGCCAGGACTGGGACCAGCGGCTCGGTCCGGTGCGCCGCGGCTCGCCCGTGCACCGGGTCCTCGTCTCGCTGCCGGAGTTCCCCACCGTCACGGTGACCGAGCTGGCCGAGCGGCTCGACCTCGACCTCGAGGAGACCGCCGCCGCCGTGGACGTGCTGCGCGCTGCCGACGTCCTGGTACCTGCGAGCAGAGGGGTGTCGGACCGCGTCTCGGGCCGCGGGGCGGACCGGGTGTGGTCGGCTCGGGACATCCTCGACGAGCTCACCGACCTCAACGACCGAATCGTGGCCGTCAGCCGTCTGCGCGACCGCTGAGCCTCCGGTCGCGTGCGGCGCGCGGAGCGGCCAGGATGGACGGACGGGTGCCGCTCGGCCACGACGGCCGGGCCCGTGGCGCATCCGGACGCACGACCCGACGACGGAGGTACGCATGAGCGAGCACCAGCCAGGCCGTGAGGTCGACGCCGACGACCCCGGAGTGCCGAACGACCCGCCCGGTCCCGACGTCCCGGAGCCCTCGGAGGGGTCGCTGGCCCCCGACGTGCCCTCCCCGCCGGAGGTCGACCAGCCCGAGGGGGTCAAGGGTGTCGACGGTGCCGATCCCGATCGGGAGGGCGACGCGGACGAGTCGGCGGACGGCGGCGACGAGGACGGCGAGACCGAGACGCCCCCGGGCGCGGGTGCCACGGACGAGGCCGACGTCGAGAAGCCGGACTGACGGACGCCCGCCGGGGCGGGACGCCTCAGCCGTCGCTCGGCCCGGGGCGTCGTCGTGAGCGCTTGACGTCGCCGCGGCGCTTCTTCGCGTCGATGCGGCGTTGCTGCGAGCCGCGGGTCGGCCGCGTGGCGTGGCGGGGTCGCGGAGGGACGATCGCGGCGGCCACGACCTGCTCCAGCCGTACACGAGCGGCCTCGCGGTTGCGGTGCTGCGAGCGGTACTGCGACGAGGCGATCGTGAGCGTGCCGTCGACGAGGCGCGTGCGCAGCCGCTCGAGCGCCTGGGCGCGCTGGGTGGCCGAAAGCGCCGCGCTGGAGGCGAGGTCCCAGCTGACCTCGACGCGGGTGTCGCTGGTGTTGACGTGCTGACCACCGGGTCCCGACGACCGGCTGAACCTCCAGCTCAGCTCGTCGTCGGGGACCCGGAACCGGTCGTGACGGCCCGGGGCGTGCTCAGGCATCGTCGTCGGCGAGGACGCGGTAGAGAGCCTTGCGGGCGTCGTCGACGACCGCGATCGTCCTCTGGTGCTGTGCGGCGTCGCCCGTGCGGACGACCTGCTGCCACGCGGCCATGAAGCTGCCGAGCGACTCGCGCAGCTCGCGCGCCGCCTGCGGGCGTCCTCCCCGGACCTCCCAGGGAGTGCCGAGCCGGGTGCGGTGCTCCTCGACGTGGGCCCGTCCGGTCTCGGTCAGGCTCGCGGTCTTGCGACCGTCGACCTTCTCGATCTCGATGAGACCCTCGTCCTCCAGCTGCTGGAGCACCGGGTAGATGGAGCCGGGGCTGGGTGTCCAGCTCCCGTCGCTCCGGGTGCCGATCTCGGTGATGAGGTCGTAGCCGTGGCGTGGCTGCTCGTCCAGGAGCAGCAGCACGGCGGCGCGGACGTCGCCGCCTCGCTGACGTCGGCCACGGCGTCCGGGCCCGTCGGTGAAGGGGTCGGCGCCGAAGGGCGGCGGGCCGCCCAGGCTCCAGTCGGGTCCGGGTCCGCGGCGTCCCCGACGCCGGTCCCGCGGATCTTCACGGCGGCGGTCGGGGCTGTGGTGGTGGTCGTGGTTCCTCATGGGAGCCTCCTCGGTCGTTCGATCGACGCCGGATCACGGGCCGATCGGTTGGTGATAGGTCAACGATATATCGATAACGTATCGACGTCAACAGACACCTGTCCAGCAGGACGCCGGCCGGGCACGGTTCGTCGCGGCGGGGGCATGACGACGGGGCCGGGCTCGGGGCTCGGCGGCCGCGTGACGGCAGGGGGTCGGTCAGCCGCCCGCGACGTAGGAGCTCAGCTGGTCACGCTCGAACTCCAGCTGCTCCATCCGGTGCTTCACGGCGTCGCCGATGCTCAGGACGCCTGCCAGCCGGTCGTCGACCACCACCGGCACGTGGCGCACGCGGTGCTCGGTCATGGTGGCCATGAGGGAGCCGAACGAGTCCTCGGGCGAGCACACGAGCACCTCGGTGGTCATGATCGAGGCCACGGTCGCCGACCGCGCGTCGGGCATGTGGCGCAGCTTGCGCACCACGTCGCGCTCGGAGACGATCCCGACCATCGTGGAGCCGTCCTCGCTCACCACCAGGGCGCCGACGTCGTGCGTCGCGAACGCCTCGAGCAGGTCCGAGACCATGGCCTCGGGCGCGATCGTGTGGACGGTGGCGCTGCCCTTGGACGACAGGACGTCGCTGACTCGCATGGTGCCTCCTGGAGACTCCACGCCAGTGTAACGCGGGTCACACCCCTGGCCGCCACTCTCGACGGCGTGCGCCGGGACCGGGCGGCCCGAAGGGGGCGCCGGACCTCCACCGGCCGCGGAGGTCAGGGCGCGTCGGGCGAGCCCCAGGGACGCGAGAAGTCCAGCCGGCGCACGGTGCCGGCACCGCTGGCGCCGGCGTCCTCGGCGTCATCGTCCTCGACGCCGTCGAGGTCGGTGTCCTCGGCGTCGGGGAAGTGGCCGAGGTAGGCCATGGCGGCGTCGTGCAGGCGGCCGTTCGTCGAGATCGCGTTCGCGCCCCACGGGCCGTCGGAGCCGTCCAGCGACGTGAACCGTCCACCGGCCTCGCGCACGATGACGTCGAGGGCCGCCATGTCCCACAGCTTCAGCTCGGGCTCGGCCGCGATGTCGACGGCTCCCTCGGCGACCAGCATGTGCGACCAGAAGTCGCCGTAGCCGCGGGTCCGCCAGCACCGGCGCGCGAGCGCCCAGAACGCCTCGCCCTTGCCGATGTCCTCCCACGAGGGGGCCGAGCTGAACGACAGCGACGCCGAGGACAGGTCGGAGACCTGTGAGCAGCGGATCTCACGGGCGTGCATGAACGACTTGCCGGTGTACGCGCCGGCGCCCTTCGAGGCCCACCAGCGTCGGCCGAGCGCCGGCGCCGAGACGAGGCCCACCACGATCTCCCCGTCCTCCTCCAGGGCGATGAGGGTGGCCCACACCGGGACCCCGCGCACGAAGTTGGACGTGCCGTCGATCGGGTCGATGATCCACCGGCGCTCCTGGGAACCGGTCGAGCCCAGCTGCTCGCCCTGCTCCTCGCCGAGCACCACGTCACGGGTGCGCGAGGACTTCAGCATGCGACGGATGGTCTCCTCGACCGCCTGGTCGGACTCGGTCACGTAGCTCATGTCCGGCTTCGTCGACACCTCGAGGTCGATCGCGCCGAACCGGTCCATCGACAGGTTGTCGGCGGAGTCGGCCAGCACGTGCGCCAGCCGCACGTCGTCGTTCCAGGAGTGCGTCATGGTCGCAGGGTAACGGCGTGGTTCGCCGGGGTGGGGGAGGCAGGGGGTGCTGCCGCACGTCGTGCCTGCGCGCGGCGAGGTGTCGAGCGGACGCAGGGCACGTACGGTGGCCCGATGGACCCCTCGACGTCCCGGGCCGCGTCGCCCGGTCGCGCCGGCCTCGCCGTCTCCGTCGTCCTGCTGCTCCTGTGGCCGTTCGGACCGTGGCTCGGCTTCTTCGGCTTCGTCACCGGCCTCAGCCTGTTCGGGGAGTCGCCGAGCCCTGAGGAGCAGAGCCAGGGGGCGTTGCTCATGCTCGCCGGTGCGGCGATCTCGTGGGGCTTCCCCGCCCTCGTCCTCGTGCTCTCCGGTGGACGCCGCTGGTTGCGGCGCGTCGCCGTGCTGGAGCTCGTGGCCGCCACCGTCGGCGTGGTCCTCGCGCTCTGGCTCGGGAGCTTCTGAGCCCGTTCACCAGGCGGTGGTGTCCTTGGCCGCGACGATGCGGCGGAAGGACTCGACCCGGGCCGTGGGCAGCGTCCCGGCGGCCACCGCCAGGTCGAGCGCGCACTCGGGCTCCGTGGCCGCGTGCGTGCAGCCGCGAGGGCAGTCTCGGGTCGCGTCGTCGAGGTCGGGGAACGCGCGCAGGACGTCGTCGACCTGCACGTGCGCGAGACCGAACGAGCGGAAGCCGGGGGTGTCGATGATCCAGCCACCGTCGCCGCCGTCGGTGGGCTCCAGCTCGATGGCCAGCGCCGACGTCGACGTGTGACGGCCGCGGCCGGTGACCTCGTTGACGTGGCTGGTGATGCGGCCGGTCCCGGGGACGAGGGCGTTCACCAGGGTCGACTTGCCCACCCCGCTGTGACCGATGAACACGCTCACGCGGCCGGCCAGGGCCTCGCGCAGCTCGTCGAGGCTCTCCATGCCGTCGCCCCGCTCGTCGTCGCCCGGGCCCGTGCCGCTGCGCCGCGTGACGACCGTGCGGACGTCGAGGGGCTCCAGGAGCGCCAGCATCTCGTCGGGCGACCCGAGGTCGGACTTGGTGAGGCAGACGAGCGGCTCCATGCCGGCCTCGAACGCCGCCACCAGGCAGCGGTCGATGAGGCCGGGCCGTGGCGGAGGGTCCGCCAGGGCGGTGACCACCACGAGCTGGTCGGCGTTGGCGACCACGACCCGCTCGATCGGGTCGTCGTCGTCGGCGGTGCGGCGCAGCACGGTGCGGCGGGGCAGCACCTCGACGATGCGGGCCAGCGTCCCATCGGCGCCGCTCACGTCGCCGACGACCTTGACCTCGTCGCCGACCACCACGCCCTGCCGTCCGATGGGCCGTGACTTCATGGCGGTGACGAGACCGGCGGTCGGCGGGAGGTCGGGGTCGAGCAGACGCAACGTGAAGCGGCCACGATCGATCGTGACCACACGGGCCAGGGGCGCGTCGTCGTAGTTGGGTCGGTCCTTCGTGCGAGGGCGCGTGCGGCGACGCGGTCGTTCGAACGCGGCGTGCTCGTCGTCCTGCCTCACGCGACCAGGCGCTCCCACACCGGCGCGAAGTTGGGGTAGGTCTTCACGGTCGTCGAGACGTTCTCCACGAACAGCTCCGGGACCTTGAGGGCCAGGACCACGGCGGCGTGCGCCATGCGGTGGTCGTCGTACGTCTCGAAGATCTCGCCGTGGAGGGGGCGCGGACGGATCTCGAGCCCGTCGTCGGTCTCGGTGACGTCGCCACCGAGCCGGTTCAGCTCCGTGGCCAGCGCGGCGAGCCGGTCCGTCTCGTGGCCGCGCAGGTGCGCGACCCCTCGCAGTCGCGACGGACCGTCGGCGAGGGCGGCGAGCGCGGCCACCACCGGCGTGAGCTCGCCGACGTCGTGCAGGTCGAGGTCGACCCCGCTGATCGAGGGACCGCCGCGGAAGACCATGTCGGCGCCGTCGCGCTCGGCGGTGCCGCCGAAGGCCACGACCAGCTCGCGCCACGCGTCGCCGGCCTGCTGGGTCTGCTCGGGCCAGCCGCGGACCCGCATGGAGCCGCCGGTGGCGACCGCCGCCGCCACGAAGACCCCTGCGTTCGAGAGGTCGGGCTCGATCTCGACGTCGAGCGCGCGCACCGGGCCGGGGCTCACGACCCACCGGTCGGGGGAGGAGTCGTCGATCTCGACGCCGCGTCGGCGCAGCTCCGTGACGGTCATCTCCACGTGGGGGAGCGAGGGCAGGGCAGCGCCCCGGTGCCGCAGGTCGAGGCCCTGGGTGAAGGCGGGCGCGGCCAGCAGCAGCGCGGAGACGAACTGGCTCGAGGCCGACGCGTCGACCACGAGAGGCCCACCGGCCACGGCGCCGGTGCCGTGGACGACGAAGGGCAGCGAGCCGCGGTCGCCGTCGTCCACCCGGACACCCAGGTCGCGCAGCGTGGCGATCGTCTGACCCATCGGTCGCCGTCGCGCGTGCGGGTCACCGTCGAACGTGACCGCGGACGAGCCGAGGGCCGCGAGCGGTGGGACGAACCGCATGACCGTCCCGGCCAGACCGCAGTCGACGGCCGTCGAGCCGGTGCGGGTGCGGTCGATCGGCGTGACGCGCCACGTCATGCCGTCCTTCTCGACGCCGGCTCCCAGGGCGCCGAGGGCCGCCGCCATGAGCTGCGTGTCGCGGGAGCCGAGCGGACGGGTGATGACCGAGGGGCCGTCGGCCAGCGCGGCCAGCACGAGCGCACGGTTGGTCAGGGACTTGGAGCCGGGGACGAGCACCTGCGCGTCGACAGGACTCTTGCGGGTGGGGGCGAGCCAGGGCAGCGGGGCGTTCATCACGCCCCACTGTAGTGACCCGGCGCGCCGGACCGGACGTCTCGGGCCCGACGTCTCGGGCCCGACGTCTCGGGCCCAGACGTCTCGGGCTCAGGGACGCAGGTCGTCGATGCGCTCGACGACGACACCCTTCGCGTCGACGACCCTGTTCTTGGCGCGGGTGCCGATGAACTTCTTGTGCGGGTCGGGGTCGAGCGTGCTCATGAGCAGCCCGCCGATGAGCGAGAGGTTCTTGAGGAAGTGCACCGTCTGGTTCTGGCGCGACGCCGGGTCGGTCTCGTTCCAGAAGGGGTGCCCGACGGCCGTGGTGGGTGCCAGGGTGGAGGCCAGCACGAACGCCGACAGCCGGGGGAAGCGGCCCGTGGCCAGCGCGGTGCCCGCGACCACGTGGACGGCGCCGTTGACCCGCACCAGGTTCGTGGGCGACGTCGCGAGCTGCGGCGCGGCCTTGCCGAGCGCGTCGGCCACGGGCTCGGCCTTCGGGCCCATGGCGGGGGCGTTGCGCAGCGCGTTGACACCTCCGTACACGAACATCGACGCGAGCAGGGGACGGGCGATGGTGCGCAGGACGGTCATGGCCCCATCATGCCAACGTCGGCGAGTTCCACAACGTCAGCGCGCGAGCCCGACCCGAGCGCGCCACTGCAGCGACGGACCGATCAGATCGGCAGGAGCCAGCCCGTGGACCGGAACGTGGTGGTGTCGTTGTCGGAGCGGGGATCGTCGGGGGCGGTGACGGTGACGGTGGCGGCGGGGCGGGCGCCGATGACCTTGAAGGGGAACGAGCCGCCTTGTCCGGCGGGCAGCGTGGCGCTGCAGCGGAGCGTGCGGAGCCTCTGGTTGCGGGTGGCGTCGCACGCCCATCCGTCGCCGGGGATCCCACGGAACTTCACGGTCCGGTCGAACGACACGGTCATGGTCACGGTGCGCGCCACGGGGTTGCTGCCGCCGTCGGCGGCGATCGGGACGACCACGCGGCGCTGCAGGAGGGTGGAGTCGTTCGTGACCGTCGCGGCGCCGAGGGAGAAGTCGGTGGGCGTGACCGGCGGCGGCGTGGGGGAGGGCGTGACGACCGGCTGCTCGGAGACGGGCTGGTCGGGAGAGGCGGAGGTGTCCGCGGTGGTCGGGGTCGGTGCGGGTTGCGTCGTCTCGACCGGCGTCTCCGGGGTGGGCTCCGCGGAGGGTTCCGGCGTCGGCTCGGTGGTGGGCTCCGGCGTCGGCTCGGTAGTGGGCGCCGCGGTCGACTCCGGGGCCAGGGGGCTCGACGGGCTCGGCGAGGCGACCACCGCGGGCGGTGCCGAGGTGAGCAGGTCGGTCCCGCCGACGACCATGCCGGTCGTCAGGGCCCCGGTGACCACGGTGGTCGCGACCACGGCGGGTGTCCCGGCGCTGACGGCGGTCGCGGCGGCGGCCTGGGCCGGCACGAGTGCCACCCGGGCGACCTGCGAGACGATCGCCGACGTCAGCATGGTCGCCCCGGCGTAGCCGCTCGCGGCGGCGAACCCGCCGCCGGCCGCGGTGGTGCCGGCGGCGAGCGACCCCCCGGCCGCCGCGCCGGCCGTCGCCCAGGCGCCGCCGGCCGCGATCCCGCCGGCCCCCAGGGCGGCGGCGGCCGTCCCGGTCGCCCCGAGGTAGCCCGCGGCGGCCGGTCCGAGCAGGGCGGGCGCGAGAAGACCGCGCAGGTTCTGGTTGACCTCCACGAGCTCGAGGTGGACGCCGGTGCAGCGTCGGCACCCGTCGAGGTGCCGGTCGACCTTCGCGGTGTCGCGGGCCGACAGCGTCTGGCGCACGAAACCGCCGAGCAGCGGTGTCACGGCGCGGCAGGCCTCGTCGGTGGTGGCTGCCGCGTGGCTCTCGAGGTACGCGGCCCGCAGACCCTCCCGTGCACGGTAGGCCAGGGCGGAGACGCTGTTGGGGCTCATGCCGAGCAGCGGTGCGACGGCCGCGGGCTTCTGCCCCTCGACCTCGAGGTGCCACAGCACCAGCTGCCACCGCTCGGGCAGCGACGCGAAGGCGCGCGCGGCGGCGTCGTTCTCGAAGGCGGCGCTCACGGCGTCGTCGAAGGGCACACCCCGGTCGAGCACGTGCTCGTCGTCGGTGGGACGGGTGCGGGTCGTGGCCCTGATGCGATCCACGTGCAGGCGCCGGACCGCGGTGAGCAGGTACGCGCGGAAGGCCTCGTCGGGACCCTTGCCGTCCTGCAGGAGGCTCAGCACCTTCAGGAAGGCCTCCGACACGAGGTCGTCGGCCTCGCCGGTGCTCAGGAGCTGGCGGGAGAGGCGGGTCGCGGCGGCCGCGTGCCGCTGGAACAGCAGACCGTAGGCCGCGGTGTCGCCGGCACGCACGGCAGCGATCAGCTGCGCGTCGCTGCGCGGCTGCGTCGTCTCGATCAGGTCGTCCATCGGTTCGGCTCCCTCTTCTGCACTCCCACGGGGTCCAACGAGGAACGTTCCTGCACGTCACGCCCGGCCGGTCGTGGGTCACCGGACCCGTGTCGAGAAAGTTCCGCCGATCGCGTCACGATCACCGCGCCCGGCCGTCCCATGGTCACCGCACTCGAGAGGAGGACCGTCATGGACGACACCCAGCACGCAGCGACGTCGCTGGTCGAGGCCGTCCGCGACGGTCGGACCGACGTCGATGCCGTTGCACACGTGGTGGGAGCGAGTGCAGCGGCGGACGGGTCCCCGCTCCACGAGGTCATCGATCTCGTGGAGCGTGCCTTCGACGGAGCCCCCCGACACGCGTCGGTGCGGGCTGCGTGCCTCGCCTGGGCGGAGCGCGCACTCGGGCGCGTGCACGACGCAGGGTGCGAGGACCCGTTGACGTCGCTGTCGACGGTGCCCCACCTGCACAGCAGGTTGGGGGACGTGTACCGCGCCGCCGCTGTCGAGGAGCAGCGCGCCGGCGACGGTCACGTCCTCGTCGTGGTCGAGCCGTCCGACGACCGACGACGCTCGCCCCTGGAGGCCTCGTTGCGGGCCGTCGAGGTCGGGCAGGTCCTGCGATCGGTCTTCCCGGGCGACGAGACCGTGGCCCGGGTCGGGTCGAGCCGCTTCGTGGTGCTGACGGCGCGCGAGCGCGCCCACGCCACGACCCTCGCGCTGGTCGGTGTGCTTCTCGGGCGCACGCCGGACGGCGGGAGTGCGCCCCGGCTGTGGGTGGAGGAGCTTCCGCCCACGGCCGGGGACCTGCCGGGCCTCCTGCAGGCCCTGGCGCGCTGACACCCGTCCGGACCCGACGCACCAGGGCTGCGTCGGGCCCGGCGGGGGTGCCGGGCCGTCGCTCCGTCTCGGACAGTTCCGGGGCGTGGATCGGGGTCCGAGTGCCCCGCACCTGTCCAGAACGCGTGTTCTGACGACTTCGTGTCGATTCGTGGGCGCGGAATCGACACGAAGTCGTCGAAACGCAGAGCGGGGGCCGGGAGGCTCGATCGATCCCGGTCCCACCGCACCGTCGAGGCCTTTCGGGGACCGACCCCGCGATGAGTCGAGGCAGCGCAGCCGCAGGTCAGTCGCCATGGTGGGATTCCCCGGGCTGTGTCGGTGTCACGTGGAAGGCTGGCCCCATGTGCGGCAGGTATGCGACCACCCGGACCTCGAGCGACCTCGACGACGCCTTCGCGGCCCGTCTGGCCGACGGTGCGGAGCTGCCGCCGCCCGACTGGAACGTGGCCCCCACCAAGCAGGCGCCGGTGGTGATCGGCCGGGCCCGGGAGGACGCCGAGGAGTCGGCGCCACCGCGGCGTGAGCTCCTGGCGGCCACCTGGGGTCTCGTGCCGAGCTGGGCCAAGGACCGCTCCATCGGCAGCCGGATGATCAACGCCCGGTCCGAGACCGTGGCCGAGAAGCCGTCGTTCCGGCGTGCCTTCGCGCGGCGGCGTGCCATCGTCCCGGCCGACGGCTACTACGAGTGGTATGCGGGCCAGGGCCCGAAGGCGCCCAAGCAGCCGTTCTACATCACGTCCGGCGAGCAGGACGGCGGCCGCGAGGTGCTGGGCCTGGCCGGGCTGTACGAGTTCTGGCGGTCCTCGGCCGAGGACCCGTGGCTCGTGACGTTTACCATCCTCACCACGAGCGCCGAGGGCGGCGACGGCATGCTCCACGACCGCGCGCCGCTCCTGGTGGCGCCGGAGGTCCGCGACACGTGGCTGAGCCCGGTGGAGCGGCCGGCGGCCGAGCTGCTCGACCTGCTGGTGCCGGCCACGCCGGGGCGTCTGGACGCGTGGCCCGTCACGACCCAGGTCAACAACGTCCGCAACAACGGCCCCGAGCTCGTCGAGCCCCTTCCCGTCGAGTAGGCCCGCCGAGTAGGCCCTGCGCGGCGCACGGTTCGGAATACAGCCCACGGCCACGTCGTTCCACCTCACGAAGGAGGTCGACATGCTCGCGTGCCCTGAACGCACCCTTGCCAGCCCCACCACCACGGGTCCGGTCGCTCGCGGCCCCCGCGCGGACGACGGACGTCGTACGTCGGGAGTAGGCTGGAGCACGATGACGAACACCCCCGAGACCACCCCCACGCCCACGTCGGACGCGTCCGGCGCCGGGTCCGTCGACGCCACCTCGACCGTCGAGGACGGCAGCCACGACGGAGCCGTCGCCATCGACTACAGCGACGTCGACGTCGCCACGGAGACGCCGGAGCAGCGCCAGGCCCGCTTCGAGGCCGAGGCCCTGCCGTTCCTGAACCAGCTCTACTCCGCGGGTCTGCGCATGACGCGCAGCCCCCAGGACGCCGAGGACCTGGTGCAGGAGACGTACGCCAAGGCGTTCAGCGCCTTCCACCAGTACAAGCCCGGCACCAACCTGAAGGCCTGGCTCTACCGGATCCTCACCAACACCTACATCAACTCGTACCGCAAGAAGCAGCGTCAGCCGCAGCAGGTCACCGACGAGATCGAGGACTGGCAGATCGCCGCCGCCGAGGCGCACTCCTCCTCGGGCCTCAAGTCGGCCGAGATGGAGGCGCTGGAGCGGCTGCCCGACAGCGACGTCAAGGATGCGCTGCAGGCGCTGCCGGAGGACTTCCGCTACGCGGTCTACCTGGCCGACGTCGAGGGGTTCCCGTACAAGGAGATCGCCGAGATCATGGGCACGCCCATCGGCACCGTCATGTCCCGCCTGCACCGCGGACGCCGTCAGCTGCGTGAGCTGCTGGCCGACTACGCCCGCGACCGCGGCATGGCCGTGAGCGGGGTGAGCGACTCATGAGCGACGACCTCACCGCCGACGGCTGCGACGGCCCGGACTGCGAGACCGCGCTCGAGAGCCTCTACCTGTTCCTCGACCGCGAGATCGACAGCGCCAGCTGTGCCGAGATCCAGGCCCACATCGACGACTGCAGCGAGTGCCTCACCGAGTACGACCTCGAGCGACTCGTGAAGTCGCTGGTCTCGCGCTCGTGCAGCGAGGTCGCGCCGGAGCCGCTGCGCGACAAGGTGCTGTTCTCGATCCGCACCGTGCAGGTGCAGATCTCCGAGTACCGCCAGACCTGACCGGTCTGCCGACCGCGGTGTCGGTCCCGGCGACGTCGAAGCCCCCGTCCGGTCACCGGACGGGGGCTTCGATCGTCTGTGCGCTCCGCGAGGAGCGTCAGGTCACGCGTTGGGGCGCTTGCCGTGGTTCGCGCCCTTCTTGCGACGCGCGCGGCGCTTGCGGCCGGTCTTGCCCATGATGGTCCTCCTCAGACGTTCAGCGTCCATGGTCCCACATCGTCCCGCCCGTCTGCGAACGTGGTCCGCGGCCCGGGACCGAGGGCGACGGGTCGGGGTCGGGTCGCTCAGGGTCGGGGCACCCGTTCCAGGAAGCGCGCGCGGTCCACGACGACGCGACGGACCTCGCCGTGCGCCACGAGCGTCCCGTGCCCGTCGTGGGCGGCGACCCGGAAGCGCAGGAGTCGGCCGTCCTCGTGCACCAGGTCCGCCGTGGCGGTGATCGTCGCCCCCACGGGGCTGGCGGCGATGTGCTCGACCTCGACCCTCGTGCCCACGCTCGTGCGGCTGTCGTCGAGGTCCAGGGCCGCGCACGTCGCTGCCTCCAGCCAGGCCAGGACGCGCGGCGTCGCCAGCACCGGCAGGTCACCGCTGCCGAGGGCGGCGGCCGTGTCGGCGTCGCCGACGGTGTGGGTCACGGATGCACTGCGGGTCATCGGTCCTCCAGGTCACGGGCGGGAGACGACCCAGCCTGCCCGACGTCCCCGGTTCCTGCGTCCGACCACGCCGACCAGAGGGCGGCGTAGCGCCCGCCGGCCCGCACGAGGTCGTCGTGGGGCCCCTCCTCGACCACCGCGCCGTGCTCCATCACGATCACCCGGTCGGCCGTGCGGGCCTGGCTCAACCGGTGGGCGATGACGAGCGCGGCGCGTCCGCGGGTGACGGCCTCGCCGGCCTGCTCGAGCTCACGGGCCCCGGACGACCCCGCCTCCGCCGTGGCCTCGTCGAGCACGACCACCTGCGGGTCGAGCAGCAGCACCCGCGTGAGGGCGAGCTGCTGGGCCTGGGCCGGGGTGAGGGGGTGGCCGAGGTCGCCCACCACGGTGTCCAGGCCGTGGGGGAGCGTCCGTGCCCAGGCGGCAGCCTCGGTGGCAGCGAGCACCGACCAGAGCGCGTCGTCGTCGGCGTGCGGGTCGGCCAGGACGAGGTTGTCGCGCAGCGTGCCGGCGAAGACGTGGACCTCCTGCGAGACGAGCGCCACGTGCCGGCGCACGACGGTCTCGGCGGCGGTGGTGATGTCGAGGGCGCCGAGTCGGACGCTCCCGCCGCTCGGGGAGAGGGTCCCGGCGGCGATCCCACCGAGGGTGGTCTTCCCGGCGCCGGTGGCCCCGACGACGGACACGCGCTCCCCGGGCCGCACCTCCAGGTCGAGCGGTGCGAGCACCGGACGGCCCTCCTCGTAGGCGTGGTGCACACCCGTGAGCCGCAAGGTCGGGTCGGTGCCGACGTCCACGGGGGCGTGGTCACGCGGCGCGATGAGGACGACGCCGGCCAGGCGGGCCAGTGCCGCTCCGCTCGCCTGCACGGCGTCGAAGACGAACAGCACCGCTCCGATGGGGTTGAACAGGCGATGGAAGAACAGCGCTGCGGCGGTGGCGTCGCCGACGCTCGCGGCACCGCTCGTCACGAGGAGGTACCCGGTGCCCAGCACCAGGACCAGACCCACGCACTCCGAGCCGTTCATCCGGGCGCCGAAGCGGGTGAAGAGCCTGAACACGTCGACGGTGATCTCGACGGCGGCGGCGGAGTCGCGCTCGATCCGCTCGAGCGCGATGCGCTCCACGCCGAACGCCCGCAGCGTCGGGGCGTCGCGCACCCCGGTGATGAGCGCCTCGGCCCGCGCACCCTCGGCGGTCCGCTCGGCGCGGTAGTAGGGGATCGAGCGGGGCAGGTACCAGCGGAGCGCGAGCACGTAGCAGGGCGCGGCGGCGAGACCGGCCAGGCCGAGGCGCCAGTCGAGCGTGAACAGTCCGCCGACCGTGAAGCCGATGGCCGACAGCGAGCCGAGCAGGAGGGGGATGGCCTCGTCGAGCGCCTCGGTGAGCTTGCGGACGTCGTCACCCACGCGGCTCAGCACGTCGCCGATGCCTGCCTGCTCGATCCGCTGGGACTCCAGGTGCAAGGCACGGTCCAGCACGTCCTCGCGCAGCTCGGCCAGGGCCGGCGCCACGGCCTGCGCCAGGGCCGCGGACGACAGCGTCGAGAACAGTCCGGCGGCGAGACCGGCGACCACCATCACCGTGGCGGCCACGACGATCTCGCGCAGGGTCCCGCCCTCGCGCACGGCGTCGACGATCCGGCCGATCATCAGCACGGGCACGACCCCGGCGAAGCCGGTGAGCAGGAACGAGGCGATCGTCAGCGCCAGGCTCGCCCGACGGGCGCGCACGAGCCGCCACGCGACGGCCGTCGTGCGTCGGGCGTCGGCGACCGGCAGCAGGTGGACGTTCGTCGCCTCGTCCGTGCTCATCGGTCCACCGCCGCGCGGTAGGCGGGACCGCGCACGAGCTCGGCGTGGGTGCCCTCGGCCGCGACGCGTCCGTCGCGCACCACCACGACGCGGTCGGCGTGCTGGAGCAGCGCGGGACTCGAGGTGATGACGAGGGTGGTGCGTCCTCGACGCAGCCGGCGCACGCCGCGGGCGATGTTCTGCTCGGTCACGGCATCCACCGCGCTCGTCGGGTCCTGCAGCACGAGGACCGGACGATCCGTCGCGAGGGCCCGGGCCAGGGTGAGGCGCTGCCGCTGACCGCCGGACAGGCTCGAGCCGGCGGCACGCACGGCGCGGTCGAGTCCGTCGGGGTGCAGGCGGACGACGTCGTCTGCCGCCGACGCGGCCAGGGCGGGTCCGAGGTCCGCGTCGGTGCGCTCGCCGCCGGGGTCGACCGTGCTGCGCAGCGTCCCCTCGAAGACGCCGGAGTGGTGCGACGCGACGAGCAGGTGCCGGCGACGACCCTCGACGGACAGCTCGTGCAGGTCGACGTCGCCGAGTCGCGCCCGCCCCGACGTGAGCGTGGCCTCGCCGGTGAGCACGGCCATGAGCGTGTCGGAGACGGCGGGGTCGTCGATGGTCACGGCGACCAGCTCGTCGGCCGTCGTCCGCAGGTCCAGCCCCCGCAGGGGTCCCACGACGGCCGACTCGAGCACGAGACCGGGACGGTCCTCGGACGGTCCGCGACCGCCGGGGGCGAGCACACGGGGGGTGCTCAGGAACTCCACGATGCGTCCGGCCGAGGCGCGCGAGGCCGCGAACTGCGCGCTCACGTCGCCCAGGCCGCGGATCGGCTCCGCGAGGAACTGGGTCAGGCCCACGAGTGCGATGAGCTCACCGAGACTGATGGTGCCGTCGAGGGCGCGCTCGCCCGCCACGACCGCGACGACGGCCAGCAGGATCCCGCTGAGTGCGGTGGTGAGTCCGGCCAGGTAGCCCCAGGAGCGCGCGACGGCGATGGTGTCGCTGCTCGCCTGCCGGCTGGCCGACCGGTACCGGCCGAGAGCGACGTCCTCACCGCCGATGCCCTTGAGCGGGCGCAGTCCCGTCAGCACGTCGGCGGCCACGCCCGAGGCGGCCGCGGTGCTCTCCTGCTGGCGGCGGGTCCGCCGGGCCACGAGGGGGGCGAGCGCCTGGATGACCAGCAGGACGCCGGGCACGCCGAGCAGGATCACCAGACCGAGCACGACGTCGACGGACAGGACGTAGACGGCTGTCGCGACGACGGCGACGAGCGACGCGAGCGCGTAGCCGAGCTGGTGCAGCACGGAGGGGACGAGCTCGGCGTCCGACGTCGCGATCGAGAGCGTCTCGCCGGCGAGCCGGTCGGTGCGCGCTCCGCGCGGGTGCAGCACGTGGGCGGAGACCTCCCCGCGCAGCAGGTGCGCCTCGGTCTGGATGCCGCGCACGATGAACCGGGCGCCGTAGCGGTAGCCGTTGCTCAGGACGAGGAAGAGGGCCACCAGGACGCCGAGCGTCCAGGCCAGGTCGCCCAGGGTGCCGCCGTCCACGGCCTGGTCGACGACCAGGCCGATGACGACCGGCACGAGGGTCTCGCAGAGCTGCCAGACGACGAGCAGGGAGTAGCCGGGAACGAGCCGGCGGGCCTGGCGACGCACGCTCCGACGCAGCAGTGCGCCGGCCCCGGCGGGCGGGGTGCGGTCGTCCTGACCCGTCCCAGGGGCCTCGACCTGCGTCCTCGTGCTCGCCACGAGGTGAGGCTACCCTCACCCACGCGGGACGCGGCGGTCCGGTCGGGTCCCGCGCCGACCTCAGACGCCGTGGGTGGTGCGGGGGTACTGCGCCGACACGTCGGTCATGACGTTGACGAGGTACGGCACGCCCGACGCGAACGCCCGGTCGATCGCCGGACCGATCTCGGCGGGGTCGGTGACCATCTCGCCGCCACCGCCGAGCGCCGTGACGACCTGGTCGTAGCGCGTGTTCGGAGCGAGGTCCGCGGCGACGTCGTAGCCGTAGAGCATCTGCATGGGGCTCTTCTCCAGCCCCCAGGCGGAGTTGTTGCCCACGACCATGACGACCGGCAGGTCGTGACGGACGAGGGTGTCGACGTCCATGAGCGACATGCCGGCAGCGCCGTCGCCGAACAGCACGACGACCTGGCTGGAGGGCCGCGTGATGCGGGCGGCCATGGCCGCACCCATGCCCGCGCCGAGGCACCCGTACGGTCCTGGGTCGAGCCAGCCACCGGGGCGCTGCGGCTCCACGAACTTCCCGGCGAACGACACGAAGTCACCACCGTCGCCGATGACCACGGCGTCGTCGGCCAGGCGGGGGAGCAGCTCGCCGTAGATGCGCGCGGGGTGGATGGGGTCGCTCTGCGAGCCGAGGAGGTCGACGTCGCGTGCGGCGGCAGCGGCCACGACGTCCTGCAGCTCGTTCAGCCACGGCGTCCAGTCCGGGCGCGCACCGGAGGCGGACTGCAGGGCCGAGAGGATGCCGTCGAGGACGACGGTGAGGTCGCCCGAGGCGGATGCGGCCAGCGTGGCGTGCGTGGACAGCTGGGCGGGGGAGTCGGCGAGGTGGACCACGCGCGCCGGGGTGGCGCCGTCCTTGCCGCCGAACACGCCGTAGCCGAGGCGGAAGTCGAGCGGGGTCCCAGCGACGACCACCAGGTCGGCGCCGCTGAAGGCCGCCGACCGGGCCTTCGTGACGAGCTGGCCGTGCCCGCCGGGCAGGATGCCGCGACCCATGCCGTTGGCGATGACGGGGATGCCGGTCTCGGCGGCGAAGCGCTGGGCCGCCTCCTCGGCACCGTCGGCCCAGACGTCGGTGCCGAGCACGAGGACGGGGCGACGCGCCTCCTGCAGGAGGCGACCGGCGCGGGCGAGGTCGTCGGGGTCCGGCTCGATCCGGGCTCGCTGGAGTCCTGGCTGCGCCGTGACGGGGCCGGAGTTGAAGAACTCGTCCATGGGCACGTCCACGAAGGTGGGGCCGCGGTGCGAGGACCCGGCGCGGGTGAAGGCCTCGTGGAGGGTGGGGGCGATGTCGCCGACGGTCCGGGCGGTGGAGGCCCAGGTGGAGACCGTCTCGAAGATCGGCGGGTGGTCCAGCTCCTGGAGGGTGCCCATGCCCCAGCGGGCCTCCGGCGCGCGACCGCCGATCACGACCAGGGGCGAGCCGGCGAAGTGCGCCTGGGCGACCGGGCTGACGCCGTTCGTGACTCCGGGTCCGGCCGTGAGGACGGCCAGGCCGGGGGTGCGGGTGAGCTTGCCGACGGCCTCGGCGGCGAACACGGCGGTGGGCTCGTGCCGGACGTCGATGATGGGCATCGGGTCGGCGGCGGTGACCGCGGCGTCGTACATCGGGAAGACGTGGGCGCCGGAGAGGGTGAACATGGCCTGGACGCCGTGGGCGCGGGCGACCTCGAGCGCGTGCACGCCCCCATGCGCTGAGCGCACGTCGTCGGCGCTCTGGTCGTTCCCGGTCTCGGTGGGGGTCCCTGCGGTGCCGTCGTTCTGTGACATGCGGCGCACGCTACTGCACGGGGGTGTCGCCCGCCGGGCCGTCGACGGGCCGGGCCCGGGTGGTGGGTCGATAGAGCCAGGGGCTCTCGCCGCGGATCTGGTCGAGCACGGCCAGCAGGAGGTCGGCCCGATGGGCCGGCTGCTCGGCGAACAGCTCGGCGTCGCCGCGCAGGTCGGCGCGTCCTTGCACGCCGAGGGCCAGCTGGAGGTGGAGGGCGCGCAGGAACGACGACGCGTTCTTGGCCGTCGGGGAAGGCCACTCGTCGTCGAGGTGACCGCGGGTCCGTGGTGCCTTGATGCCGGCGCCGAGCCGGGCGAGCCACGGCTCGACGATGCCGGGGTCGAGCGCGTTGCGGTGCAGGAGCGTCATGACGGCGTAGGCGAGCCGGTCGTCCTCGCCGTGGCGCCAGCCGTAGGCGGTCGGGGTGAGCACGCGGTCGGCGATGACGTCGAGCAGGACGGTCAGCTCGAGACGGCCGAAGTGGCGGGAACGGGCGAGGGCCGCCAGCAGGTCGGCGCCGTGGGCGACCGCGTGGGCCCACCCCTGCTCCGGGATCCAGCCGCGGTGGTCGAGCTCGCGCACGTACCAGCTGGTGGCGAGGTCGCCCCACCCGAGGACGGTCGTGGCGGGGAGCAGGTGCTCGTCGTTGTCCCGCCCGATGATCTCGGCGAGCATGAGGGCGCTGTAGGACCGGCGGATGACGGAGACGTCGCCGTCGTGGCCGAGGCCGTACCGCAGCCCGGGCGCGACCCCGTCGCCCAGGCCGGCGAGCAGGCCGTCGTACACGCCGTTGGCGATCCAGGTCGTGAGGAGCGGGTAGGCGAGGTCCTCACGCAGCCGTGGATTGGGGTGACCGAGCATCTCGACGAGCTCCACCGTGGACTCGTCCAGGGAGCGGTCGAGCGGCACCTGCATGCCGGTCTTCATGACGGACTGCCAGTAGGCCTCGGACATCTCGTTCATCGTGCCAGACGTCCTGGAGCGACCGGCGGAAGGGACGGTCGGCCCGGTGCCGTCGATAGGCTGGGCGCGTGCCGACCCTCGACGACATCATCCGGTCGCAGACGACCCTGGGTCCGGACGACGTCGCGTGGATCCAGGCTCTGGTGGCGGACTGGCAGATCCTGGCCGACCTCTCCTTCGGCGACCTCGTCCTGTGGGTGCCGGACGCAGAGTCGAAGGGTCTGTGGGCGGTGGCCCAGATCCGTCCCACGACGGTGGCGACGACGCTCCTGGAGGACGTCACGGGGACGTTCGTGCCGGGGGAGCGGTCGCCGGCGGCGGCGCGGGTGCTGGCCGGGGAGGGCGCGCAGGACGACGACGACGCCGCGGTGGCCGACGGTGTGCACGTGCGCGTGGTCCCGGTCCGGCGCGAGGAGCGCACGATCGCGGTCCTGGCGCTGCGCAGCGGTGGTGACGCGCGGGCCACGAGCCAGCTGGAGGTCACCTACCGAGCCGCGGCCGACACCGTCGTGTCGATGATCGGGCGGGGGGAGTTCCCGACGCCGGGGGCTCGGTCGGAGCTGGCCGACGCATGGCGGGTGGGCGACGGGTTCATCCGCACGACGGCGGACGGCACGGTGCAGTACGCGAGCCCGAACGCGCACTCGGCGTACCGTCGGCTCGGTCTGACGGGGGCCCTCCAGGGTGCGGACCTCGCGGAGGTCACGGCAGCGTGCGTGGGGCGCACGCCCACGGACCTGAGCACCGCCGCGGCCCTGGGGGGTTCGTCGCCGGCCGAGGCCGAGGTCTCGGGCGCGGAGGCCACGCTCCTCCTTCGCGTGATCCCGCTGACCGCACCGGGGAGGAGCGGGGCGACGGCACGCGACGGGTCTGCTCGGGATGGGGCCGTGGTCCTGCTGCGCGACGTCACCGAGCTGCGGCTGCGGGAGAAGCAGCTCGTCTCCAAGGAGGCGACGATCCGCGAGATCCACCACCGGGTGAAGAACAACCTCCAGACGGTCGCGGCGCTGCTGCGCCTGCAGGCCCGACGCATGGACGTGCCCGAGGCGCGGGCGGCGCTCGACGAGGCCGTTCGCCGGGTGGGGTCGATCGCGTTGGTGCACGAGACGCTGAGCCAGGGCTTCGAGGAGACGGTGGCCTTCGACGACATCGCCGACCGTCTGCTGCGCTCGGTGCTCGACGTCGGCGGGCCCCAGGTCCGCGCGGAGCGCATCGGGAGCTTCGGACTGCTGCCGGCGGAGGTCGCGACTCCGTTGGCGATGGTGCTGACCGAGCTGGTGCAGAACGCGGCGGAGCACGCCTTCCCGGGCGGCGCGGGGCGGGTGACGGTGGCGGTCAACCGGATCCGGGAGCGGGTGCGCATGCGGGTCAGCGACGACGGGACCGGTCTGCCGGCCGACTTCGACCCGACGCGCAGCCTCGGCCTGTCGATCGTGTCGACGCTGGTCGAGTCCGAGCTGGGCGGCACGCTGGGCTTCGAGTCGCGGCCTGGTGGCGGCGCCACGGTGACCATCAGCATCACGCTCTGACCAGCGGGGGTTCCGGGCCTGGGGCGGAGACGAGCACCAGCGGGGGCTCCGGGCCGGAACGCCGAGAACCCCGTACCCATCGCGGGTACGGGGTTCGGACGCGTGCTGCGTGGAACGACTTCAGGCGGTGCGGATGCGTGCCCTCGCGTTGCGACGCTTGAGGGCACGACGCTCGTCCTCGCTCATGCCTCCCCAGACGCCATGGTCCTGACCGGACTCCAGTGCCCACTGCAGGCACTGCTCACGGACGTCGCAGCGGCGACAGACGACCTTCGCCTCCTCGATCTGCAGGATCGCGGGGCCGGTGTTGCCGATGGGGAAGAAGAGCTCGGGGTCTTCATCGAGACATGCGCTGTGGTGGCGCCAGTCCATGACGACAGCTCCTTCCCTTGTGTGAGTGCGAACGCACGAAAAAAACCGGCGAAACCGGCGCGCGCGTTCGGTTCATCGTTTCAACAAAAGCCTCTGGGCACAAGGGATTGCGCGGCGGGTCCGTGTCGGGTCAGTCACACAGGTCATACCAGTTGCCTGCGCGGGGCCGGCCGGGGTGCTGGTCCTACCCTGGTGCCGTGACGTCGAACCCCGATCCCTCACCCTCGGACGAGCCGTCGGCGTCGTCGCCCGGGCAGACCTCCGCCGCGCCGCGCGGCAGGGCCAGGACGCTGCTGGCCGTGGCCGGTGCCGTGGTGTCCGCGCAGGCGTTCGGCCTGCTGACGATCGCCGCGCTCGAGCTGCGGTCCGTCGAGGCCGACCGAGTCGGTCTGGGCGTGAGCACGGCCGGGTTCCTGGGTGCCTTCGGCGCGCTCCTCCTGGTCGCGGTGGTGCGGATCCTGGCCGGGCAGACCTGGCCGCGGGGCTTCCTGGTCTTCTCCCAGCTGCTGTGCCTCGTGCTCTCCTTCAACTTCCGGGGGGACGCGGCGTGGATCACCCCGACCATGGCCGTCGGCGCCCTGGTCGCTCTCGGCTGCCTCGTGTCCCCACCGGTCACCCAGGCTCTCGGAGGCCACGACCCCGTGTGAGAGACTCGTCGGCGGGCATCACCTGCCGTCTCCCCGCGTCCGCGGGCCCGCCGTGCACCTACCGGTCGCGGGCCGCGTCGACGCTCGTTCCGCGAGATCCTGCCCCCTTCGAAAGAGAAGACAACCGCCATGGTCGCCCCCGACACCAGCACGCCGTTCGAGGCGTTCGATCCCGACGACCCGGTCTTCGCGCTGCACCGCGGCGGCAAGATGCAGGTGGCGTCGACCGTGCCGCTGCGCGACGCCGACGACCTGTCGTTGTCCTACACGCCCGGCGTCGCCCGCGTGTGCGAGGCGATCGCGGCCGACCCCGACATGGCCCACGACTACACCTGGGTCTCGAACACGGTGGCCGTGGTCACCGACGGCACGGCGGTGCTCGGGCTCGGTGACATCGGGCCTGCGGCGTCCATGCCCGTCATGGAGGGCAAGGCCGTGCTCTTCAAGCAGTTCGGCGGGGTGGACGCGATCCCCGTGGCGCTGGCGACCACCGACGTCGACGAGATCGTCGAGACGGTCGTGCGGCTGGCCCCGACGTTCGGCGGCATCAACCTCGAGGACATCTCGAGCCCGCGATGCTTCGAGATCGAGCGTCGCCTGATCGAGCAGCTGGACATCCCGGTCTTCCACGACGACCAGCACGGCACCGCGGTCGTGACCCTGGCCGCGCTCATCAACGCGGTCCGCCTCACCGACCGGGACATGCAGGACGTGAAGGTCGTCATCTCCGGTGCGGGAGCCGCAGGCGTGGCGATCACGCAGATCCTGCGGTCGGCCGGGGTGCACCGGATCAGCGTCGTCGACCGCCAGGGTGTCATCCACCCGGGCCGCGACGACCTGAACAGCGTCAAGCAGATGCTGGCCGAGCAGACGGCCGACTGGGCCCGCCCCGGCACGGTGGGCGACGCGCTCGAGAAGGCCGACGTGTTCATCGGCGTCTCGGGCGGCACGGTCCCCGAGGAGGACGTCGCCCGGATGGCGCCGGACGCCATCGTGTTCGCGATGGCGAACCCCAACCCCGAGGTCCACCCCGACGTCGCCCACCGGCACGCTCGGGTCGTGGCCACGGGGCGGTCGGACTTCCCGAACCAGATCAACAACGTGCTCGTCTTCCCGGGCATCTTCCGGGGCGCCCTGGCCGTCCGTGCCACGGCGATCTCCGAGGGCATGAAGCTCGCGGCCGCCCACGCCATCGCCGACCTCGTCGGTGACGACCTGAGCGAGTCGTACGTCATCCCGTCGCCGTTCGACCCGCGGGTCGCCGACGTGGTGACCCGAGCCGTCACCGAGACGGCCCGTCGCGAGGGCCTCGCCCGTCGTCCGTACTGATCCGTCCACCCGAGGAGTCGCATGTTCGCCGTCTACGCAGGTCAGATCAACCCCGAGAACCCGCTCGACGGGCTCGTGGTGGGGGAGCGTCCCGACCCCGAGGTGCCCGAGGGCTGGACGACCGTCACGGTCAAGGCGGCGTCGAT
Organism: Aeromicrobium sp. WCS2018Hpa-31; assembly: GCF_031843905.1. NCBI lineage: Bacteria > Bacillati > Actinomycetota > Actinomycetes > Propionibacteriales > Nocardioidaceae > Aeromicrobium > Aeromicrobium sp. WCS2018Hpa-31. The sequence continues at coordinate 154,919 of NZ_JAVTJF010000006.1, forward strand.
CAACCACCACGACGTGTGGAGCCTGCGCGGCGTCGGCCTGCGTGAGGAGTCGCTGCCGATGATCCTCGGCTGCGACGCCGCGGGACTCGACGAGGACGGCAACGAGGTCCTCGTGCACGCCGTCATCAGCGACCCCTCCTGGCGGGGCGACGAGACGCTCGACCCCAAGCGGTCGCTGCTGTCCGAGCGCCACCAGGGCACCTTCGCCGCGAAGGTGGCCGTGCCCGCGCGCAACGTGGTGCCGAAGCCCGCGGGTCTGTCCTTCGCCGAGGCCGCGTGCCTGCCGACGGCGTGGCTGACGGCCTACCGGATGCTGTTCACGCAGTCCGGTCTCAAGCAGGGCGACACCGTGCTCGTCCAGGGTGCCGGCGGAGGCGTGGCCACCGCCGTGATCACGCTGGCCCGCGCGGCCGGGTTCCGGGTGTTCGCCACCAGCCGTGACGAGGACAAGCGCGCCAAGGCGCTCGAGATCGGTGCGCACGAGGTGTTCGAGTCCGGGGCCCGTCTGCCCGCCAAGGTCGACGCGGTCATGGAGACGGTCGGTGCCGCCACGTGGTCGCACTCGATCAAGTCGATGCGTCCGGGCGGCACGATCGTCATCTCCGGTGCCACCTCGGGCGACGCGCCGAAGGCGGCCGAGCTGACCCGCATCTTCTTCCAGCAGATGCGCGTGCACGGCTCGACCATGGGGACGCGCGACGAGCTGCACGCCCTGGCCCAGTTCATGGACGTGACCGGCACCCGGCCGCTCATCGACAGCGAGATCCCGATGGCGGACGCGGCCCAGGGGCTGCAGCGCGTGGTCGACGGCGACGTGTTCGGCAAGATCGTCCTGACGCTCTGACCGCGGCGCGGGGGTCGGCTCAGAGGACCCCGGCGGCGAGCAGGAGGCCCGTGGCACCGAGGAGCAGCACGAGGAACAGCACGTTGACCACGGTGAACAGGCCCAGGAAGGCGCGCGTGCCGTCGGGCCGGAGCTGCTGGTAGCGGCGCAGCGTGATCAGGCTCGCCAGCGACGCCACGATCGTGCCGACACCGCCGATGTTCACGCCCAGCAGCAGGGCGCGCCAGTCGTCGGTGAACGGTGCGAACAGCAGCGCCGTGGGGACGTTGGAGACGAGCTGGCTGCCGGCCACGCCCCAGAGCAGGACGTGCTCCTGGAGCAGGTCCTGCAGGAAGCCGCTGGCCTGGGGCACCCGTTCGAGGTTGCCGGCGAAGACGAAGAACAGCACGAACGTGGCCAGCAGCCCGTAGTCGACCGAGCGCAGAGCCCGTACGTCGAGGACGGCGACGACCGCCACCACGACGACGCCCGCCCAGACGGGGAGCGCCCGGACGACGATCGCGACCGCCACGACGAAGAGGACGAGGTGCACGGTGGCGGGGCGCCAGCGGACCGACGTGCGGTCGGTGACCGGTGAGATCGGGGCGTTCGGCACCAGCAGGCAGGCGACCACCACGAGGACCAGGGAGACCATGAACGGCCAGGCCATGACGCCGATCAGCTCGCCGACGGACAGGTGGAAGTACTGGTAGAGGAAGAGGTTCTGCGGGCTGCCGAACGGCGTGATCATGCCGCCGAGGTTCGCGGCCACCGTCTGCAGGACGAACACGTAGGCCAGGTGACGATCGTCGCCGGTGGCGCGCAGGGCCAGCTGGCTGAGCGGCAGGAGGGTCAGCAGCGCCATGTCGTTCGTGATCAGCATCGAGGCGACCATCGTGAGCAGCACCAGACCGAGGACCAGCGCGCGTCGGGTGCGCAGGACGGCGACGACGCCCTGCGCCGCGGCCGTGACCAGGTGGGTGCGGTCGAGGGCACCGATGACGGTGAGGAAGCACCACAGGCAGACCAGGGTGCGGTACTCCGGGTAGTCCAGGTACTCCCGACTCGGCGGGACGAGCACGCACGTGAGCAGCGCGAGGGCGGCCGTCGCGGTGAGGAACGGGTTGGTGGTCAGCAGCCGCCGCGTGCGCGAGGTCGCCGACGACTCACTCATCGTCGTCGTTGGCCAGGACGTGGCGCAGGTATCGCCCGGGCGCGGCGAGGTAGGCACGCCAGTGGTGCACCAGGTCGAGGTCGTCCCACGTGGTCTCGCGCAGTCCCCACGGACCGACCTCGAGCACCCGGGCGCCGGGCAGCGAGGCGACGATCGGCGAGTGGGTGGCGCACAGCACCTGGCCGCCGCCCTCGGCGATGTCGTGGAGGGTGCGCAACAGCGTGAGGCTGGAGGAGAACGACAACGCGGCCTCGGGCTCGTCGAGGCAGTAGAAGCCGGGGGAGTCGAAGCGCCGGCGCAGCACCTCGAGGAACGACTCACCGTGGCTCATGGCGTGCAGGTCGTGTCCGCCCACGCCCTCCTGGTACGTGTACCAGCCGTGCATGGTCTCGGCGCGCAGGAAGAACCCCCAGCTGCCGGTGCCGACGCCGCGCTGGAGCGTCAGCTCCCCGTGCAGCGCGGACTCGCTCGGTCGGGTGCGGTGCCAGCCCTGCGTGCTCCCGCCCTCGGGGGACAAGCCGTAGGCCATGGCGACCGCCTCGACGAGCGTGGACTTGCCGGCCCCGTTCTCGCCCACGAGGAAGGTGACGCCGGGCGCGAGGTCGAGTCCGTCGCGCAGCACCTGCTGCACCGCGGGGACGTCGAGGAGCCAGGACTCGAGGGGTGGACCGTCGCCGCGACGCTCGGGCTTCACGCGCACCACGGGTGGCTGGTCGAACCTCACTGGTTCAGTCTGGCAGCCTGCACCGACACGTCGCGCTCAGTCCTCGTCGTCGTCGAGGCGGGCCAGCCAGGTCGCCAGCCGCTCGACCGGCACCTCGAAGTCGGGGTGCTGGTCGACGAACTCGACGAGCCGGTCGGCCAGCCACGCGAAGGACACGTCCTCCTCGCCGCGGCGGGCCGCCAGCTCCTCGATGCCTCGATCGGTGAAGTACACGGGTCAGGCGAACGCGGCGTCCATGAGCTCGCGCTGCTCGACGTCGTGCCGCGCCTTCGAGCCGACCGCCGTCGTGGACGACGCCGGACGCGAGACGACCGTGAGCGAGCCGGACGCGACGGCCTCGGGGTAGTGCAGCGCCGCGTCGGGCCAGGGACCCTGGTTGGCCGGCTCGTCCTGCACCCAGCGCACGGACTTGAGGCCGCTGAACCGGGCGAGCTCGGACTTGATCTGCTCCACCGGACGCGGGTACAGCTGCTCGAGCCGCACGATCGCCGTGGTCGGGTTGTCGCCCTCGCGCTTGGCGCGCTCCTCGAACAGGTCGTGCGAGATCCGGCCCGAGCACAGCAGCACGGTGTCGACGTTCTCGGCGTCGACCGCGTCGTCGCCGATGACCGGGCGCCACTGGCCCGACGTGAACTCGTCCGGCTGCGAGGCCGCGGACTTGCGGCGCAGCAGCTGCTTGGGCGTGAACACGATGAGCGGGCGGTGCTGACCCTCGAGCGTGTGACGGCGCAGCAGGTGGAAGTACGACGCCGACGTGGACGGCTGGGCGATCGTCATCTCGTCGTTCGCGGCGAGCTGCAGGAAGCGCTCGATGCGTGCCGACGAGTGGTCGGGGCCCTGGCCCTCGTAGCCGTGCGGCAGCAGCAGCACGACACCGGACTTCTGGCCCCACTTCGTCTCGCCCGAGGAGATGTACTCGTCGATGACGGACTGGGCGCCGTTGACGAAGTCGCCGAACTGCGCCTCCCACATGGTGAGCGCCTCGGGGCGGGCCACCGAGTAGCCGTACTCGAAGCCGAGCGCGGCATACTCGCTGAGCAGCGAGTCGTAGATGTAGAACGTCGCCTGCTCGTCGCCGACGTGGGCCAGCGGGGTCCACTCGCTCGCGTCGTTGCGGTCGATGATCGTCGCGAAGCGTGACGAGAAGGTGCCGCGGCGCGAGTCCTGGCCGGCGAGGCGCACGGGGCGTCCGTCGAGCAGCAGCGAGCCCATGGCGAGGATCTCGCCGGTGCCCCAGTCGATCGGGCCGGTCTCGATGGACTGCGCGCGTCGCTGGAGCTGGGGCAGCACCTTCGGGTGCACCGTGAAGCCGTCGGGGACCGACGTGTAGGCCGACGAGATGGCCTTCATCGTCTCCGGCGTGATCGCGGTCTCGAGCGCACCCGCCTGCTCGGGCTTCTCGGGGTAGTCGGGGGTCCGCGTGTACTCCAGCTCGCCCGAGGACGCCTCCTTGACGTCGGCGAAGTTGCGCTCCAGCTGCGACTGGTAGTCGGCCAGGGCCGCCTCGGCCTCCTCGATCGTGATGTCGCCGCGACCGACCAGCGCCTCGGTGTAGAGCTTGCGCACCGACTTCTTGGCGTTGATCGTGTCGTACATCAGCGGCTGGGTGAACGAGGGGTCGTCGCCCTCGTTGTGACCGCGACGGCGGTAGCAGACGAGGTCGATCACGACGTCCTTGTTGAACGTCTTGCGGTACTCGTAGGCGAGGTCGGCGACGCGGATGCACGCCTCCGGGTCGTCGCCGTTGACGTGGAAGATCGGCGCCTGCACCATGCGGGCGACGTCGGTGCAGTACGTGGAGGACCGCGAAGACGACGGACTGGTGGTGAAGCCGACCTGGTTGTTGACGATCAGGTGGATCGTGCCGCCGGTGCGGTAGCCGCGCAGCTGCGAGAGGTTGAGCGTCTCGGCCACGACGCCCTGGCCGGCGAACGCGGCGTCGCCGTGCACGAGCACCGGCAGCACCGGGAACTCGGCGCCACGGTTCAGGCGGTCCTGCTTGGCGCGCGTGATGCCCTCCAGCACGGGGTCGACGACCTCGAGGTGCGACGGGTTGGCCGCGACGGAGACCTTGATCGTGTCGCCGTGCTCGGAGCGGAACTCACCCTCGACGCCCAGGTGGTACTTGACGTCGCCGGAGCCCTGCACGGTGCGCGGGTCGATGTTGCCCTCGAACTCGCGGAACACGGTGCCGGGGCTCTTGCCCGCGATGTTCACGAGGACGTTGAGGCGACCGCGGTGGGCCATGCCGATGCAGACCTCCTCGAGGCCGTCGCCGGCTGCCTCCTCGCAGATCTCGTCGAGCAGCGGGATCGTGGTCTCGCCACCCTCGAGGCTGAAGCGCTTCTGCCCGACGAACTTCGTCTGCAGGAACGTCTCGAAGGCCTCGGCCTGGTTGAGCTTGAGCAGGATGCGCAGCTGCTCCTCGCGCGGGGGCTTGGTGTGCCCGACCTCGATGCGGTCCTGGAGCCACTGGCGCTCGCCCGGGTCCTGGATGTGCATGTACTCCAGGCCGATGGAACGGCAGTAGGAGTCGCGCAGCACGCCGAGGATCTCGCGCAGCTTCATGAACCGCTTGCCGCTGCCGCTCGCGAAGGAGCCGGTGGCGAACTCACGGTCGAGGTCCCACAACGTGAGGCCGTGCGACGCGGTGTCGAGGTCCGGGTGGCTGCGCTGGCGGTACTCCAGCGGGTTGGTGTCGGCCATGAGGTGGCCGCGCACGCGGAAGGCGTGGATGAGCTCGAGCACGCGGGCCTGGCGGTGGACCTCGTCGTCGTGGCTGACGGCGATGTCCTGGGCCCAGCGGATCGGCTCGTACGGGATGCGCAGCGCGCGGAAGATCTCGTCGTAGAAGCCCTCCTCGCCCAGCAGCATCTGGTGCAGACGACGGAGGAACTCACCGGACTGCGCGCCCTGGATGACGCGGTGGTCGTAGGTGGACGTGAGCGTCATCATCTTGCTGACGGCCAGGTTGGCGATCGTGTGCTCGGACGCGCCCTGGAACTCCGGCGGGTAGTCCATGGAGCCGACGCCGACGATGACGCCCTGGCCCTTCATGAGCCGGGGGACCGAGTGGTTGGTGCCGATGCCGCCGGGGTTGGTGAGGCTGACGGTGGTGCCGAGGAAGTCGGAGACCTCCAGCTTGCCGTCGCGCGCCTTCTTGACCATGGCCTCGTAGGCCTGCCAGAACTGCGCGAAGGTCATGGTCTCCGCGGCGTTGATCGACGGGACGAGCAGCTGACGCTCGCCCTTGGCGTTCTTGGTGTCGATCGCCAGGCCGAAGTTGACGTGCTCGGGCTTGAGCTGGACCGGCTTGCCCTTCTCGTCGACGTCGTAGCCGGTGTTCATCTCCGGCATGGACGCGATGGCCTTGACCACGGCGTAGCCGATGAGGTGGGTGAACGAGACCTTGCCGCCGCGGGCGCGGGCCAGGTGGTTGTTGATCACGACGCGGTTGTCGAAGAGCAGCTTGACGGGGACGGCGCGCACGCTCGTGGCGGTGGGGACCTCGAGGCTCGCGTCCATGTTGGCCGCGGTGCGCGCGGGCGCGCCCTTGAGCGGGACGCGCTGGACCTCGCCCGGACCGGACGGGGTGGGCGCCGCGGACGCCGCAGCCTTCGGCTCGGCCTTCCTGGCGGCGGGCTGTGCCTTCTTCGCCGGCTCGGCGCTCTTGGCGGGCTCGGCCTTCTTGGCGGGCTCAGGCTTCTCCGCGGCGGGCTGCGCCTTCGTGGCCGGCTCGGGCTTCTCCGCGGCGGGCTCGGCCTTCTTGGCGGCGGGCTGCGCCTTCGGAGCCGGCTCGGCCTTCGAGGCGGGAGACGTCGTGGCCGTGCTGCCGTTGGCCGACGGGGCGCTGCCGTTGCTCGCGGCCAGCGCTGCTCCGTCGCCCTCCTCGAAGAACGTCACCCAGGTCTGGTCGACGGAGGAGGGGTCGGCCCGGTACTGGTCGAACATCTCCTCGACGAGCCACTGGTTCGTCCCGAAATCGGGGGTTGACGGGTCATGTGAGGACTCGGCCACGGCCTCGATCGCCTCTTCCGGTTGGTTCCCTGCGCACTGGACACGGTGCGGCTCCAGGGTAGCGCGGAGGGTCCGACGCCGAACGCCCGGTTCGACCACCGCGGAGCCGTGCTCTCACCGTGCCACGGCGACGTCGACGGCGCAGCGTTTCGCGAGCCCCGAGACGGTGCTCGGCGCAGGCTCAGGACACCGCGACGCGCGCCTCGGCGAGCCCGCTGAAGGTGGCGAGAGCCTGCGCCTCCTCGTCGAGGGCCGCGCGGTGTCGCGGCGACAGCGACGCGTCGGTCCGCACCGTGACGTCGAGCCGACCTGCGCTCACCGAGCGGTTCCAGCTCCCGGCGAGGCGACCGTCGAGGACCAGGATCCCGACCCCGCCCAGGACGTCGTCGTAGCGCGGACCCACCTCGGCCCGCAGGTCGCCGTCGCGCGCGTGGGAGATCAGCTCGTCGAAGTTCGCGAGCAGCAGCACCGGCGGGACGTCGACGCGCTCGGACTCGAGGGTGCCGGCGTCGATGTCGGTCCACAGCGACCGACCCGCGACCTGCACCTCGTGCAGCCCCGCGTCGACGAGGGCGCGCCGCGCCTGCGTGAGCGTGAGGCTGGACCACCAGGCGAGATCGGCGGCACCGGTCGGCCCGTGGCCGCGCACGTAGGTGGCGGCCAGCCACGCCCGGGCCGCCTGGGCGTCGAGGGGGGAGGGCGTGAGGACGACGGGGTGGTAGCGGTGCTGGGTGCCGGGGTCGCGACGACCGGCGATCTCACCCCGCAGCTCCGTCGCCATGACGACGTGGGCCAGGACGTCGCCCCGGGCGGGCAGACCCGCGGCGGCGAGGCGGTCGGCGATGACGTCGCGGGTGCACCCCGGCGTCTCCCGGACCGCGGCGGAGACCACCTCGCTCGAGGCCACCAGGGTCGCCTCGTCGACACCCTGACGACGGACGTGCGGGACGACCTGGGCCATCACACGGTCGCCCGTGGCGGCCACGACGAGCGGGAGGTCGTCGAGGTGCACGTGGTGCCAGGTCGTGCGCAGGACGTGGGTCCGGACGACCCGTCCGACGTCGAGGGTGTCCAGCACCTGGGTCAGCGTGGCGCCGCACCGCCGCGCGATGCTCCACGGCGCCGTGGTGTGCTCCTGCGACTGCACGGCGCCGAGGTGGCGCACGACCGCGACCGGATCGGGCAGGCCGGGGCCCACGAGTCGTTGCGACCGCAGACGGTAGGGAGCGAGGGACTGGCGCACGGGGTCATCGTGACATCGCGCGCGGACATCAGTGCCCCTCGAAGAGGCTCCGACGTCCCGCGTCAGTCGCCGAGCGCGGCCTTCACGGCCTCGACGACCTTGGCCCCCGCCTTCACGTTCTTGCGGTCGTCGAGGAGGGCCTTGGGCTTGTCGTCGAGGCCACCGGCGACGACCTCGAGGTTCGCGCCGCTGGCGGCCGGGGTCACGGTGGCCAGGTACTCGTGGCCCCAGGAGAAGGCGGTCTTGCCGCTCGTGAACGCGATGGTGCGCGACGCGTCGTCGCGCGTGGTGACGGTGTAGGAGCCGGACTCGACGGTCTCGACGAGTGCACCGAAGGTGCGGTCCGCGTCGTGCGACGTCGTCACGGCGGTGGTCTTGGGTGCGTGCATGGGGCTGCCTCCCGATCGTGCCGGGGCTCGTCCCCGACGCCTCCGACGCTAGAGGCGCGCGGCGACGGGCGGCTGCACCGGGGTGGCCGCCGGCGTTCGTGTCCGTGGCAGCATCGCGTCATGAGGACACCCGTTCCCGACTACCTCGAGCAGGTGCTCGGCGAGTGCGCCGCCGACGACGGTGCCGTGGCCGACTACATCCCCGAGCTCGCGCAGGCCGACCCCGACCGTCTGGCCATCGCGGTGTCCACGCTCGACGGGACGGTGTGGACCGCCGGTGACGCCGAGTCGTCGTTCTCCATCCAGTCGATCTCCAAGCCGTTCACGTACGCGCTCGCGATCGCGGACCAGGGTCTCGACGGGGTGCTGCGCACGATCGACGTGGAGCCCTCCGGCGACGCGTTCAACGAGATCTCGCTCGAGCCGTCCTCGGGGCGGCCGCGCAACCCGATGATCAACGCCGGCGCGATCGCGGCGCACGCCCTCGTGAAGGGTGACGACGCAGAGGCGCGCTTCGCGCGGATCCTCGCGCTCTACTCCCGCCTCGCCGGGCGCGACCTCGACGTGGACGAGGCGGTCTTCACCTCCGAGCTCGACACGGCCGACCGCAACCTGGCGATCGCGTACATGCTGCGCACGGTGGGGACGCTGCAGGCGGACGCGCCCGACGTGGTCCGCGGCTACACCCGTCAGTGCTCGGTCTCGGTGACGGTCTCCGACCTCGCTCGCATGGCCGCGGTGCTCGCGGCCCAGGGGCGTGGACCGGACGGGACGCAGCTGCTCGAGCCCCACGTGAGCCGTCAGGTGCTGAGCGTCATGGCGACCTGCGGCATGTACGACGCCGCCGGGGACTGGCTGACGACCGTCGGGATCCCGGCCAAGAGCGGGGTGGCCGGCGGTCTCATCGGCGTGCTGCCCGGACAGGTGGGCATCGCCGTCTTCTCGCCGCGACTCGACCGCCACGGCAACAGCGCCCGTGGCGTCAGGGTGTTCGAGCGGCTCTCGCGCGACATGGGTCTGCACCTGATGGAGGTCTCCGAGGCGGCGCGCTCGGTCGTGCGTCGGTACGTCGAGGACTCCGGCGCGGCGGTGCACGAGGTGTCCGGCGACCTGAGGTTCGTCGAGGCCGAGCGGGTGCTGCGCAGCCTCACCGAGGAGCCCGAGGGCGCCGGGGTCGTCGTGCTCGACCTCGAGCGCGTGCACCGGGTCAACGACGTGGCCCGACGGATGCTGCTGGAGGGGGTCCGGCGACTGCACCTCGACGGCCACGAGGTCCGCCTGGTCGACCCCTCGGAGGCGCTCGGGGAGGAACGGGGCGGGGCCGGACGTGGTGCGGGACCGGACAGCGGCGACGGCTACGCCCCCGAACGCTTCGAGGACGCGGCCGCCGCCGTGCGCGGCTGACGTCTGCCGGTCAGCTCTCCAGGGCGGCGTCGAGCGTGATGTCCTCGACCGACGCGAGGGCCTTGCTGATGGGGCAGCCGACCTTCGCGGCCTCGGCGGCCTCCAGGAAGCCGGCCTCGTCGACACCGCCGACCTCGCCGCGGACGGTGAGGGCGATCTTCGTGATCTTGAAGCCGCCGTCGGCCTCGTCCTTGCCGAGCGAGACGTCGGCCTTGGTCTCGATGGTGTGGACGGTCGCGCCCTTCTGGCCCAGCAGCGCGGTCAGCTGCATGGTGTAGCAGGACGAGTGCGCCGCCCCGAGCAGCTCCTCGGGGTTGGTGGCGCCGCCGCCGTCCTCGGACGAGCGCTTCGGGAACGACATCTCGAACGTCCCGAGGCCCGAGCTGGTCAGCTCGACCTGGCCGGAGCCGTCCTCGAAGCCGCCGTCCCAGGCGGTGCGTGCGGTGCGTGTGGGCATGGGTGACTCCCTTGCGTCGGGTGCAGGTGCTTGCGATGTCGACGCTACGGACGTCGCGGCGGGACGCAAGCCGATCCGCGCGGTGGCCTCACTCCAGCGTGAGGTCCTTGAACCACGAGTCGGTCACGTAGTCGGTCTCCCAGCCGAGCGACAGGTAGAGCTGGTCGGCCGACGTGGGGGAGTCGTCGTCGACCTCGAGGCCGACACGGTTGCGTCCGCGACGGGCCGCGTCGCTGATGACGGCTGCGAGCAGCGACTTGGCGACGCCTCGTCCGCGCGCGTGCCGGTTGACGCCGATGTACTCGACGTACGAGCCCTCGGGTCCGCCGTCCTTGCCGGGCAGCACGGAGCAGACCACCGTGCCGGCCGGGACCTGCTCGCCGTCCTCGTCGGTGACGTAGGCCAGCCACCACTGGTCCCAGCGGTGCCCGGGCTCCTCGCGCATGCGCTGGACGAACTCCGGGAACGACTCGCGGTAGTTGTTGAAGTGGTCCTCGAACGACGTCTCGAGCATGTGGTGCACGGTCTGCAGGTCCGCGGCGACCGGGAACCCGTTCTCGTGCTTCTCGACGGTGCGCACGAGCACGCCCTCGCGGGGCTCGAGCTCGGCGTCCTCCGGCGTGACCGGGCGCTCCATGTGCAGCCAGGTGCGGCGCTTGGCGTACCCCGCGTCGCGCAGCCAGCCCGCCTGCCGGGTGTCGCCGCCGAACGGGCTCTCGTCGAGCCGGGTCTCGGTGATGCCGCGGATCCGTGCCATGAGGATCGCGACGTCCTCGGCCCAGGCGTAGAAGATGCGGGCGATCTCGTCGACCTCGGCGACGTCGCGGTCGAAGTAGCCCCACACGAGCGCACGCCCCGCGGCTCGGTCGTGCACCGTGATCCAGGCCCGCGGCACGTCGTCGTCACCCACCGCGACGAGCTGACGTCGGGTCCACGACGCCTGCCCGGCGACCTCGTTCTCGATGCCCGCCGGGTCGACGTGCGCCTCGCCCGTGCCCTGGAGCTCGTCGAGGTGGCGCAGCGCCACGAGGGCCTCCACGTCCCCGTAGGTGGGGACGCGGGCGACCCACGGCACGGGCAGCTCGGGGACGTCGGGCTCGGTGGGCGGCACGTTCTCGTCGGCTGGGCTCATCGAGACACGAGTCTCCCACTTCCGCCGTCCGGCGCGCACGGACCCTCGCGTGCGCCCCAGGACGAGGCCCCGAGCCGACTCAGCGCCAGCCGAGCTCGGGCGCGACGTGCTTCAGGATGCTCTCCACCACGTGGGCGTTGTACTCGACGCCCAGCTGGTTGGGCACGGTGAGCAGCAGGGTGTCGGCGGCCTCGACGGCGGAGTCCTCGCGCAGCTGCTCCACGAGCTGGTCCGGCTCGGCGGCGTAGGTCTTGCCGAACCGTGCGCGGCCACCGTCGATGTAGCCGACCTGGTCGTCCCCGCCCGAGCCGCCGAAGTACGCACGGTCACGGTCGTCGACGAGGGCGAAGATGCTGCGGCTCACCGACACGCGCGGCTCGCGGTCGTGCCCCGCCTCCTTCCACGCGTCGCGGAACCGCTGGATCTGCTCGGCCTGCAGCTCGTGGAACGGCACCCCGGTGTCCTCGGTGAGGAGCGTGGAGCTCATGAGGTTCATGCCCTGCTGCGCGGTCCACTCGGCGGTCGCCCGGCTGCCGGCGCCCCACCAGATGCGGTCGCGCAGACCGGGGGAGTGCGGCTCGGGCCGCAGCAAGCCCGGAGGGTTGGGGAACATCGGACGCGGATTCGGCTCGGCGAAGCCTTCACCCTCCAGCACGTGCAGGAGCACCTGCGTGTGCTGGCGTGCCAGGTCGGCGTCGCTCTGGCCCTCGCTCGGCACGTAGCCGAAGTAGCGGTAGCCGTCGATCACCTGCTCCGGTGATCCGCGGCTGATGCCGAGCTGGAGCCGGCCGTCGCTGATGAGGTCGGCCGCCCCCGCGGTCTCCGCCATGTACAGCGGGTTCTCGTACCGCATGTCGATGACGCCGGTGCCGATCTCGATCCGACTCGTCCGCGCGCCGACGGCGGCCAGCAGCGGGAAGGGCGACGCGAGCTGCTGGGCGAAGTGGTGCACCCGGTAGTAGGCCCCGTCGCCCCCCAGGTCCTCCACGGCCTCGGCCAGCTCGATCGACTGGTGGAGCACGTCGGAGGCGCTGCGCGTGGCCGAGTGCGGCGAGTCCGACCAGTGCCCGAAGGAGAGGAAGCCGATGTTCTTCATGCCCACGTCAAGCATCGGGACCGGCCCGACATTCCCTCGTGGACGATGGTCGTGGTCCGATGTCCTCGTGACCGCAGTCGACGACACCGCTCCCACGGGCCTCCTGCACCTGGTTCCCGCGGCGGCCTGGACGGCCGAGCCCGACCGCCCCTACGCGCCGGCGTCGCTGGAGGCCGAGGGCTTCGTGCACTGCTCGCCCGACGTGGCCACGACGCTGGCGGTCGCCACGGCGTTCTACTCCGACGCGCAGCGCCCGCTGCTGGTGCTTCACCTGGACGAGTCCCGGCTGCGGGCTCCCGTCGTGCGCGAGGCCGCCGTCCCGGTGCCACCGCCGGGCGTCGGGGACGACGTGCTCTTCCCGCACGTGCGCGGGCCGCTCGACCGCGACGCCGTGGTGCGGGTGCAGCAGGTCCTGTGGAGCGGTTCGTCCGCGGTTGACCTGGTGGATCCCGCACCTGCGATGATGGGCGTCACGGTTCGGGGCACGGATGGGCGTGGTGTGTGAGCGAGACACGATCGGATGCACGGACGGCGGCGACGTCCATGGTGGAGCTGGTGCGCCGCGAGCTGGGTCTCAACGTCGCGTTCATCAGCGAGATCGAGGGCGACCGCCGCACGTTCCGGGCGCTCGTCTCCGACGTCGACCTGCCCATCGAGATCGGCTTCAACGAGCCGTACGAGGGCACGTACTGCGAGATGATCACGAGCGGGAGGCTCGAGGAGGTCGTCCCCGACACGTCGCGTGACCCCCTCACCGTCGACGCGTTCCACACCTCCTACCTGGGCATCGGCGCCTACGTGGGTGTGCCGATGATGCGCCGCAGCGGGGAGCTGTTCGGCACGCTCTGCGCGTTCTCGCGGAAGCCACGCCCCGACCTGTCGCCTGCCCAGGCGGAGGTCCTGAGGGCCACGGCGGTGCTGATCATGCGCCTCATCGAGGTGGAGGAGGAGGTCGACGGCAGGCTGCGCGACCTCGCCGCCACGGTCGACGAGGCGCTCGACGTCAACACCAGGATCGACCTGCTGCCCGTGATCGAGGTCGCGACCGGCGCCGTGGTCGGCCAGGAGGCGGTCGCCCGTTTCGGCGACGGGGTGCCGTTCCGCCGCCGGCTCGCCGAGGCCCGCGAGCTGGGTCGAGGGGTCGAGCTGGAGCTCTCGGTCCTGACGCAGACGCTCGCCGCGGTGGAGGACTCGACCGCCCCGGTGGTCAGCACCTCGTTGTCGGCCGAGGCGCTCCGGGACCCGGCGTTCCAGGCCCTGATCTCGGCCATGCCGCCCTCGCGGCTCATGCTCCGGTTCGACGTCGACGAGAAGATCGACGACTACGAGGAGCTCACCGGCCTGCTGCAGCCGCTGCGTCTGCTGGGGGCCCGGGTGGCGGTGGACCGCGTCGGTGACGGATCGGCCGACCTGCGCCACATCCTGCTGCTCTCGCCCGACGTCATCCGCATCGACGCCTCCCTCGTCCAGGGCCTCGCCGAGGACCCGAGCCGGCGGGTCCTGGTGGAGTCGATCGCCACGCTGGCCTCGAAGATCGAGGCCGACGCCGTCGCGCTCGGGGTGTCGTCGGACCAGGACCTGGCCTGGATGGAGGAGCTCGGCATCACCCACGTGGTGCGCGAGCCCTAGCCCCGGTTCCCGCCGTCGCGTCGGCGAGCGGAGAAGTTGGACGTACGTATGATCAAGGGTGCTCGCGCCTGCGTGAGCCCGGGGCGCCCCTGCTCTCCTTGTACGAGAGCAGGGGCGCTGCCACCGCTTCGCTACCAGGGGATGACGCGAACGGCGCGGGGCTGACACTAGGGCCTCCGAGCCTCCGTGAGGGCTTCTGTCGCGAGGATGTCACCGAGAGTTACATTTCTCACGTGGAAGATCCGCCGCAGCTCGAAGAGGCGCGCCGACGGAGCGCACGCGTCCAGGAGTGGTGATACTCGCGGTATCCGACGCTGACGGCACGACAGGAGACGGCATGTCGATCCAGCACCAGGTCAGGTCGCAGGCGGGGGCCCGTGCGGCCAGCACCCTGCGGTGGGGACTCGGGCACGCTCTGCCGCGGGCTGCCATCCGTGGCTCGTCCAAGCGGGGCGACCTGCACGGTCGTCTGATCGAGGCGTCCGACGAGGCCGAGACCTTCGCACTGTTCGACCAGATCCGCGCCGGGGGACCGCTGCACCGTGCGCGGTTCGCCTACGTCACGGCCACGCAGCCGGTGGTCAAGGAGGTGCTGACGAGTCCCGACATGCGGACCGGCATCGACTTCGGGCCGGGCGGACCGCTGGCCAAGGTCAGTGGCTGGGCCTTCCGGTCCGCGCCGCTCGGCCCGCTGACCCCGCCGTCGCTGCTGGTCACCGAGCCGCCGGACCACACCCGGTACCGCAAGCTCGTCACCCGTGTCTTCTCGGTGAAGGCCGTGCAGGGCCTGAGGGAGCGCACCCAGCAGATCGCCGACGAGCTGCTCGAAGGCCTCGACCCGACCCGGCCCGTGGACCTGGTCGAGGCCTACTGCTCGCAGCTGCCGGTCACGGTGATCGCCGAGATCCTCGGTGTGCCGAGGGAGGACCAGCACCGGGTCCTGCGCTTCGGCACCGGCGCGGCGCCCTCGCTCGACCTCGGGCTGTCGTGGTCGGTCTTCCGTCGGGTCGAGTCGTCGTTGACCGAGTTCGACCGCTGGCTCGAGCAGCACATCGAGAAGGTGCGCCGAGAGCCTGGTGACGACCTGCTGAGCCAGCTGGTGACCGCGCACGACGACGGGGAGGTGCTGAGCGACGCCGAGCTCAAGTCCACCGCGGGACTGGTGCTGGCGGCCGGCTTCGAGACGACGGTGAACCTGCTGGGCAACGGGATCCGGCTGCTGCACGACCACCCCGAACAGCTCGCCGTGCTGCGCGAGGACCCCGCCGTGTGGCCGAACGCCGTCGACGAGGCGCTGCGCCACGACCCGCCGGTGCTCCTCACCGGACGCATGGCGGTGCGTGACACCGAGATCGCCGGCGAACGAGTGCCGCGCGGCTCGATGATCACCACCCTGCTGGCCGGCGCCAACCGCGATCCCGAGGTCTTCACCGACCCGGCGCGCTTCGACGTGACCCGCGCCAACGCAGGCGACCACGTGTCGTTCTCCTCGGGGCGGCACTACTGCCTCGGAGCGGCGCTGGCCCGCATGGAGGGCGAGGTCGGCCTGCGCACGATCTTCGAGCGGTTCCCTGACCTGCGGCTCGAGCCGGGGGCCACCCGCCGACCCACTCGCATCCTGCGGGGCTACGCGACACTGCCGGCCACGCTCGCACCGTGAGTGCGCCGAGGCCGCGGCCGCGACGCACGAGTGCCCCCGGGAGGATTCGAACCTCCGCTTCCGCCTCCGGAGGGCGGCGCTCTATCCCCTGAGCTACGGGGGCCTGCTGGGCGCCGCACGAGGGCGGAACCCGATCTGGCCGAGTGCGGTGTGAGCCTACCGCACGGCCGATACCGTGGGACCCGTGCCCACCGTCCTGGTTGCCGACGACACGCAGTCGATCCGGTTCCTCATCCGGACGAACCTGGAGCTCGCCGGGTTCGACGTGGAGGAGGCGGTCGACGGTCTGGACTGCCTGGAGAAGCTGCGCGAGTCGGCGGACCGAGGGAGCCTCCCCGACGTGATCACGGTCGACGTGATGATGCCGCGGCAGGACGGCGTGAGCACCGTGCACGCCATCCGGTCGGACCCCCGGCTGCGGCACCTCGGCGTGGTGATGGTGACCACCCAGAACCACCCGGCCGACGTCCAGCGGGGCGTCAAGGCCGGCGTCGACGCCTACGTGACGAAGCCCTTCGACCCCGACTTCCTCGTGGCCACGGTCCGCGACGTCATCCGCCAGCGCGCGCAGGACTGACGGGGCCGCACCTGCGGGTCGTTCCCGCGGCGCGGCGGGGCGTCGCTGCTCGATAGGCTGGCCGGGTGACTCCCGAGCAGCTCAGCGACGTGATCGTGTCCGCCCTCTCCCGGCTCGCCGACGAGGGTCGTCTGAGCCTGCCGGACGGCGTGCCGACACAGGTGCGCGTCGAGCGTCCGAAGGTCAAGGAGCACGGCGACTACGCCACGAACATCGCGCTGCAGCTGGGCAAGAAGGCCGGGCTGAACCCGCGCGACCTGGCCACCGACCTGGCCGCCGTCCTTGCCGAGCACGACGGCGTCAGCGCGGCCGAGGTCGCCGGGCCCGGGTTCCTCAACCTGCGGGTCGCCGCCTCCGCCCAGGGACAGGTGGCCGAGAAGGTGCTGCAGGGCGGAGCCTCCTATGGCCGCAGCGACCTCTACTCCGGCCAGAAGGTGAACCTCGAGTTCGTCAGCGCCAACCCCACCGGTCCGATCCACATCGGCGGCGTGCGCTGGGCCGCCGTGGGCGACTCGCTCGGCCGACTCCTCTCCTTCGCCGGCGCCGACGTCACCCGCGAGTACTACTTCAACGACCACGGGGCACAGATCGACCGGTTCGCCCGGTCCCTCCTGGCGTCCGCCCGCGGACAGGACGCACCGGAGGACGGCTACGGCGGCCAGTACATCCACGACATCGCCGCCGACGTCGTCGCCAAGCACCCCGACGCCGCTTCGCTCCCCGACGCCGAGGCCGTCGAGCTGTTCCGCGCCGAGGGCGTCGACCAGATGTTCGCGGAGATCAAGGCGTCGCTGCACGACTTCGGCGTCGACTTCGACGTCTACTTCCACGAGAACGACCTGCACGAGTCCGGTGCCGTGGATCGCGCCATCGCCCGCCTCGACGAGCTGGGCAAGATGTACGAGCGCGACGGCGCTCGCTGGCTGCGCACGTCCGACTACGGCGACGACAAGGACCGTGTGGTCGTCAAGTCCGACGGCCAGGCCGCGTACATCTCCGGCGACCTCGCCTACTACCTCGACAAGCGCGAGCGTGGTTTCGACCGGTGCCTGATCATGCTCGGCGCCGACCACCACGGGTACGTCTCCCGGATGCTGGCGATGTGCGCGGCCTTCGGTGACGAGCCGGGCGTCAACCTCGAGCTGCTCATCGGGCAGATGGTCAACCTGCTGCGCGACGGCCAGCCGCTGCGGATGAGCAAGCGGGCCGGCACGGTGATCTCGCTCGAGGACCTGGTCGAGGCCATCGGTGTCGACGCCGCCCGGTACGCGCTGGCGCGGTACTCCACCGACTCCCAGATCGACCTCGACCTGGACCTGTGGGCGAGCACCACGAACGACAACCCCGTCTACTACGTGCAGTACGCGCACGCCCGCCTGTCGAGCATCCTGCGCAACGCCACCGACCTCGGCATCGAGCACGGGCTCGACCGGTTCGACCCGGGTCTGCTCGAGCACGAGAAGGAGGGCGACCTCCTGCGGGCGCTCGCCAGCTTCCCGGAGGTCGCGGCACGCGCCGCCGAGCTGCGGGAGCCGCACCGGGTGGCCCGCTACCTCGAGCGGACCGCGGCGGCGTTCCACGCGTTCTACGCCGTCTGCCGGGTGCTGCCCCAGGGCGACGAGGACGTGAGCGACGTCCACCGCGCGCGCCTCGTCCTCGTCGACGCCACGCGCCAAGTGGTCGCCAACGGTCTGGCGCTGCTGGGCGTCTCGGCCCCGGAGCGCATGTGATGAGGTCCCACGAGGCAGGCGCGCTGCACGGACAGGCCGGAGACCGCGGACCCGCCTGGCTGCGCAAGCCCGACGACGCCGACGCGCTCGTTCCGCACCTGTGGGCCCAGAACGTGTCGAAGGTCGACGGCGTGGTCACCGTCGCGGGGGAGCCCGTCACCGACCTCGCCGAGGAGTTCGGGACCCCGCTCTACGTCATCGACGAGGACGACTTCCGGGCCCGGGCCCGGGCGTTCCGCGACGCGTTCCCCGACGCCGACGTCTACTACGCCGGCAAGGCGTTCCTGTGCGTCGCGACCGCCCGCTGGGTGAACGAGGAGGGCCTCAACCTCGACGTCTGCACCGGTGGTGAGCTCGCGGTCGCGCTGCGCGCCGGCTTCCCTCCGGCCCGCATCGGCCTGCACGGCAACAACAAGTCGGTCGCCGAGCTGCGCCGTGCGCTCGAGGTCGGGGTCGGGCGGATCATCGTCGACTCGCTCGAGGAGATCGACCGTCTCGAGGCGCTGACCGCCGAGACCGGGCGCGAGGCCGCCGTCATGGTCCGCGTCACCGCCGGGGTCGAGGCCCACACCCACGAGTACATCTCCACGTCGCACGAGGACCAGAAGTTCGGCTTCTCGATCGCCGACGGTGCCGCGCTCGCCGCGGTCCGTCGTGTGCTCTCCGCGCAGCGTCCTGAGGGCGGGGGCCTGCGGCTGCTCGGCCTGCACTCGCACATCGGGTCCCAGATCTTCGTCACCGACGGCTTCGAGGTGGCCACGCGGCGCGTGCTGCGGCTGCACGCCCAGATCGCCACCGAGCTCGGCGTCACGCCGCCCGAGCTCGACCTCGGCGGGGGGTTCGGCATCGCCTACACCACCCAGGACGACCCGCGCTCGCCCGAGGATCTCGCCGGCGGCCTGCTCAAGATCGTCGACGACGAGTGCGCCGCGATGGGTCTGGAGGTCCCGCGCATCTCGATCGAGCCCGGCCGGGCCATCGCCGGCCCGTCCACGTTCACGCTCTACGAGGTCGGCACCACCAAGGAGGTCGGTCTCGACGGCGGCGCCTCGCGTCGCTACGTGGCCGTCGACGGCGGGATGAGCGACAACATCCGTCCCGCGCTGTACAGCGCCGACTACTCCTGCACCCTCGCGTCGCGTCGGTCCGCGTCGCACCCGGTGCTGAGCCGCGTCGTCGGCAAGCACTGCGAGAGCGGCGACATCGTGGTCAAGGACGAGTACCTCCCGTCCGACGTCGCTGCCGGCGACCTGCTCGCGGTGCCCGGCACCGGCGCCTACTGCCGATCGCTGGCCAGCAACTACAACCACGTGCCGCGGGCGGCCGTCGTCGCCGTCCGCGACGGCGAGGCTCGCCTCGTGCTGCGCCGCGAGACCGAGGACGACCTCTTCACGCTCGACGTCGGCTGAGCGGCTACGGCAGCCCCGCGAGCCTGAGCAGCGCGGTGAGGACCACGGCGATGCCGATGGTCGTGATCACCGACGCCCCGCGCCAGGCCGCCACGCCGGCCGTCGCGACCCCGACGGTGTCGGCGCCGGCGTGCCAGCGGTCGCCGTCGGCGAGCACGCTGGTGACCACCAGGGCGGTGAGCAGGGCGGGTGCCATGAGCACGATGACCCCGGTGAACCGCTCCGGCAGGTCCCGCCCGCCCAGCAGCACGGGTCCGACGCCCTTCACCGCGGCCGTGGCCAGGGCGAGACCGAGGATCGTCCACCACACCGTGCTCATGCCGGGTCCTGCCGATCCGGGTCCGAGGGTCCCTGGTCCCGACGGCGCAGCCCCCACAGGGCCGCGAGCCCGGCTGCCAGCACCGGCACCCCGGGCGGGGCGAAGGGCACGAGGGCGAGGGCCAGCAGCCCGCCGACGACGGCCACGCCGAGCCGGTTCCGGTCGCGCAGCTCCGGCAGCAGGATGCTGAGGAAGAACGCGGGGTAGATCGCGTCGAGCCCGAACCGCTCGAGGTCGCCGATGAGGTCGCCGCCGAACGCGCCGACCACCGTGCCGAGCTGCCAGGCCACCAGCTGGGGTGCCGTCGTCCCGAACAGCCGCCAGCGGTCGAACGTCCCGTCCCCGCGGGCGGCGACCGCCCACGACGAGTCGACGACGGCCTGGCCCTGCAGGCCGCGCCACCAGGCGCGACCGGGCAGCGACGGTGCGAGCGCCACCCCCATGGGCAGGAACCGCGAGTTCATGAGCGTGCCTGCGGCGACCGCCGCGCCGGCCCCGCCACCGGTCGCGATCACGGCGACGGCCGCGAACTGGGCGGACCCGGCGAACACCACCAGTGACATCACGACGGCCGCGGCCAGGCTGAAGCCGGCCTCACGGGCCACCACGCCGAACGACATCGACAGCAGGAACGAGGCGAGTCCGAACGGCACGCCGAGTCTCAGGCCCTCTCGGAAGGAGGACCGTTCGGCCGGGGTCACCGCGTCAGTCTGTCACCGGTGCGCGGAGAGCCGTCAGTCGGCGCAGATGGTCTGGGCGTAGAGCCCGGACTCCTCGTTCGACGACGCCTTGCGGCCGTCGACGTCGATGCGGCAGCGGATCGTGGCGTCGGCCGAGGTCTGGGCGCTCGCGAACACGTACGGTCCCGTTCCCTCGTACACGCGGGTGAACACGACGTCCTCGCCGGCGGAGGTGAACGTCCGCTCCTTCTTCGCGGCGTCCACGACCGTGGCGGTGAACGGTCCGTCCGACGAGAACGTCACCCGCACGGCGACCTGGACCGCGGTGGTGGCCTCCCGGGTCCCGGTCGTGTCCTGCGCCGGGGCGGCCACGGTGGCCGGGCGGTCGGCCAGCAGCGACCGCACGTCGAGCACCGCCCAGACCAGGATCACGGCGACCACCACGATGGTCACGAGACCCACCAGGGGAATCGCCCCGAGCCCACGAAGTCGACGCTTCAGGCGGCTGGATCGAGAGGACACGCGGACAGAGTAGGCGACCGCGGGACGGCATCGGGCCCGATCGGGGCTCCGAGTCATCGGTGGATCCGCAACATCAGGGCCCGTATCGGTGGATCCTCAACCGCAGACGTCGGCCTGCGGTTGAGGATCCACCGATGGGGGGGAGTGGGCGACTCGATCGGGGGCGGGGCCCGCGTCGGTCACACGAGACCGCGGTGCGGTCCGGACCCCAGTCCGGCGAGCTCGTCGTCGTGGTTGTAGACGGCGCAGCTGCGCAGGGACAGGCAGCCGCAGCCGATGCAGCCGTCGAGGTCGTCGCGCAGGCGCTGGAGGCGCTCGATCCGTCGGTCGAGGTCCTCGCGCCACCGGGCGGTGAGGCGCGCCCAGTCCCGCTTGGTGGGCGTGCGGTCGGCCGGGAGGGTCTCGAGCGCCGCACCCACCTCCGCGAGGGGGATGCCCAGTCGCTGGGAGAACTGGACGAAGGCGAGGCGACGCAGGACCTCGCGCCGGTAGCGCCGTTGGTTGCCGCTCGTCCGCGTTGCGCTGATGAGTCCACGTGACTCGTAGAAGTGCAGCGCCGAGACGGCCACGCCGGAGCGCTGCGACACCTCCTGGGGCGTGAGCTGGTCGGTGGGACGCACAGGGTCTCCTCGTTCGGCTTGACCTCAACCATACTCGAGGTTGTTGCATCAGGGCATGGCGATCGGAGCAGGGGTGGGGAGAGCGCCGACGGGGAAGCCCGTCGCGCTGTGGACGGGGCCCTTGGGCCGGACGACGGTCGGGCTCTTCGCCCTGGCGTTCCTGGTGGCCTTCGAGTCGCTGGCGGTCATCACGGTGATGCCCGAGGTGGCACGGGACCTGGACGGGCTCGGCGCGTACGCCGTCGCCTTCGCCGCGCCGATCGCCGTGAGCATCCTGTCGCGCACCGTCGCGGTGCCGTGGATCGACCGCTCCGGCCCCGGCCCGGCCCTCGTCGGGGGCGTGGCGGTCTTCGCCCTCGGGCTCCTCGCGTGCGGGACGGCGTCGACCATGACCTGGTTCCTCGTCGGGCGCGCCGTCCAGGGCCTGGGCATGGGGGCGATCGGCGTCGGTCTGTACGTCGTGGTCGCGCGGGCGTACCCGGTCGACCTGCGGCCCCGGGCGCTCGCTGTCATGACGAGCGCATGGACGCTGCCCGCCGTCGTCGGACCAGCCATCGCGGGAGGGCTCGCCCACCTGCTCGGCTGGCGTGCAGTCTTCCTGATGGCCCCGGCCCTCGCGGTCGTGAGTCTCGCCGTCGCCTGGCGGCCCGTCCGGGACCTCGGTGGAGCCGTCGAGACCCCCGACCAGGCCGGCCCGGCCGCACGACGTGTCCCGGTGGCGGCCGCCGCGACGGCCGGCGGTGCGGTGCTCCTGCTCTCCGTCGCCGGTCAGCGCGCGGTCGCGTGGTGGCCCTTCCTGCTCGTGGGCTCGGCGGTGCTGCTCGCGGTGGCGGTCCGGCAGCTCGTCCCGCCACGGACCTGGACCGGCGGACGGGGCCTGCCGTCGCTCATGGGTGCCAGGTCCCTGCTCGCCTCGGCCTACTTCGCCGCCGAGGTCTACGTGCCGCTCGCCCTCGTGGACCTGCACGACGTGCCGGTGGGTCTGGCAGGTGCCGTGCTGTCCGTGGCCGCCTTCACCTGGTTCGCCGGGGCGTGGGCCGTCTCGCGTCCGGAGCGTCTCGGGCCCTTCCTGGCGACCACGCAGCGCCGGGCCGCCCTCGGCGCCGGCGCCATCTGCCTGGGCATCCTGGCGGTGCCCCTCGTGCTGCTGCCGCAGGTCCCGGTCGTGCTCGTGGTCGCCGCCTGGGCCGTGGGCGGGTTCGGCATGGGTGCGGCGATGACGTCGTTCGTCACCGAGGTCCTGGCGCGGTCGGCGCCGGGGGAGCAGGCATCGAGCAGCGCGTCGCTGCAGACCAGCGACTCCGTCGCGGAGTCCACCGCGCTGGCGCTGGGGTCGGCGGTGTTCGCGTCCGTCGTGGTGCACGGCGTGGGCGCCGCCGTGCTCGCGGCCTTCGTGGTCCCGGTGGGTTGTGCGGTCGCCGCCCTCGTGGTCCTGCGTCGCGGCTTCACCTCCTGACGGGGCCGTCCGTGCGGGGTCGGGTCTCACCGCGACCCACTGCGGCCCGGGGCGCGGTGCGGCGCCGATAGGCTGTCTGCGTGACTACCGCACCCGCCGCCGCCCGACCCCTCAAGGTCGCCCTGCTGGGCTGCGGCGTCGTCGGCTCCGAGGTCGCACGCCTGCTGACCCGCGACGGCGACGAGCTGGCCCGGCGGATCGGTGCGCCGATCGAGCTCGTCGGCATCGCCGTCCGGCGCCTCGGGCGCGACCGCGACCTCGACCTCCCGACCGACCTCTTCACGACCGACGCCCTCGGGCTCGTGTCCCGGGGCGACCTCGACGTCGTGATCGAGGTGATCGGGGGCATCGAGCCGGCCCGCGAGCTCATCCTCGCCGCACTCGAGCACGGAGCCTCCGTGGTCACGGCCAACAAGGCCCTGCTGGCCGAGGACGGGGCACACCTGTTCGAGTCCGCCGAGAAGGCCGAGCGCGACATCGCCTTCGAGGCCGCCGTCGCCGGCGCCATCCCGATCGTCCGCCCCCTGCAGGAGTCCCTGGCCGGTGACGCCGTGCAGCGGGTGCTCGGGATCGTGAACGGCACGACCAACTTCATCCTCGACGCCATGACCACCACCGGAGCCGGCTTCTCCGAGGCGCTCGACGAGGCTCAGCGGCTCGGCTACGCCGAGGCCGACCCGACCGCCGACATCGAGGGCTTCGACGCCGCGGCGAAGGCCGCGATCATCGCCTCGCTGGCCTTCCACACCCGCGTCACCATCGGCGACGTGCACCGTGAGGGCATCACCGACGTGACCGCAGGCGACGTCCGCTCCGCCGACGAGATGGGCTGCGTGGTCAAGCTTCTGGCCATCTGCGAGAAGATCCAGACCCCCGACGGCCCGGCCGTCTCGGCGCGGGTCCACCCCGCGATGATCGCGAAGAGCCACCCGCTCGCCAGCGTGCGCGGCGCCTACAACGCCGTGTTCGTGGAGAGCGAGTCGGCCGGACGTCTGATGTTCTACGGCCCGGGGGCCGGGGGAGCGCCCACCGCGAGCGCGGTCCTGGGCGACGTCGTCTCGGTGGCGCGCAACCGCCGCCAGGGCGTGCACGGCCCGGGCGAGACCTCCCACGCCGACCTCGAGGTGCTCGACGTCGGCCGGGCGCGCACCCGCTACCACGTGTCGATCGACGTCGACGACCGCGCGGGCGTGCTCGCGTCCGTCGCCGACGCGTTCGCCGGCTTCGACGTCTCCATCAAGACGGTCCGCCAGGAGGGCCACGGGTCCGACGCACAGCTCGTCATCGTGACCCACGAGGCCGACGACGCCGCCCTGGCCGCCACGGTCGAGGCCGTGCGCGCGCTCGACATGGTGCGCGACGTCACCTCGGTCATGCGCGTGGAGGGTCTCGACCAGTGAAGGGAACACACTGATGGCACAGCCGTGGCGTGGAGTCGTCGAGGAGTACCGCGAGTGGCTCCCGGTCGACGAGCACACCCCCGTGATCACGCTGGGTGAGGGCGGGACACCTCTCGTGCACTCCACCTGGCTGTCGGCGCTCGTCAAGGGCGACGTCTGGCTCAAGGTCGAGGGGGACAACCCCACGGGGTCCTTCAAGGACCGTGGCATGACCGCAGCGATCTCGGTCGCCGTCGGTGAGGGCGCCAAGGCCGTGGTGTGCGCCTCGACCGGCAACACGTCGGCCTCCATGACGGCCTACGCCGCGCGTGCGGGCCTGACCCCGATCGTGCTCGTCCCGCACGGCAAGATCGCCACCGGCAAGATGGCGCAGGCGGTGATGCACGGCGCCGAGGTCATCCAGGTCCGTGGGGGCTTCGACGAGTGCCTCCAGCTCTCGCGCGGGCTCGCCGAGGAGTACCCGGTCGCCCTCGTGAACTCGGTCAACCCGGTGCGTCTGCAGGGGCAGAAGACGGCGTCGTTCGAGATCGTCGACGTGCTCGGCGACGCCCCCGACCTGCACGTGCTCCCCGTCGGCAACGCCGGCAACATCTCCGCCTACTGGATGGGCTTCACCGAGTACGCCGACGCCGGCCTCGCCACGCGGCGTCCCCGCATGTGGGGCTTCCAGGCGGAGGGCGCCGCACCGATCGTGCGCGGTGCGGTGGTGCCCCGCCCCGAGACCGTCGCCACGGCCATCCGGATCGGCAACCCCGCGTCGTGGCACCTCGCGGAGGCGGCTCGGGACTCCTCCGGCGGTCGCATCGACGCCGTGAGCGACGAGCAGATCCTCGACGCCCAGCGCAGGCTCGGCTCGCAGGACGGCGTGTTCGTCGAGCCGGCGTCGGCCGCGGGAGTCGCCGGTCTCCTCGCCGCCGCCGAGGCGGGCGAGGTCGAGCCGGGCCTCACCATCACGGTCACGGTGACGGGGCACGGCCTGAAGGACGTCGAGACGGCGCTGTCCGGTGTCGGCTCGGTGGTCGACTCCGTGATCGACGCCGACGTGCACGACGCCGCCGCCGCTGCCGGCCTGGCCTGAGGGCGGGATGACCTCACCCTTCGTCGGCCGGCCGGTGACCGTGCGCACCCCGGCGAGCAGCGCCAACCTGGGCCCGGGCTTCGACGCCCTGGGCCTTGCCCTCGACGTGCACGACGAGCTGACCGCCGAGGTGCTGCCCGGCGACGCCCTCGAGATCGTGGTCGAGGGCGAGGGTGCCGACGAGGTGAGCCGCGACGCGGGACACCTGGTCGTCCGGTCGTTCGACGCCGCGCTCGACCTCATGGGACTGAGGCGTCCCGGCCTTCGACTCACCTGCCGCAACGTGATCCCCCACGGCCGCGGGATGGGCTCGTCGTCCGCCGCGATCGTGGGCGGCATCGTGCTGGCGAAGGCCCTCGTGGAGGGGGTCGAGGTGCTCGACGACCGGGCCACGCTGCAGCTCGCCCACGACCTCGAGGGTCACCCCGACAACGTGGCGGCCGCGCTGCTGGGCGGCCTGACGATCGCCTGGACGGAGGGGTTCGCCGCCGAGGCGCTCCGCCTCGACGTCGCGGTCCCCGTCACCCTGTTCGTGCCGGACAGCCCCGTGTCCACCGAGGCGGCCCGCGGCCTGCTGCCCGACGCCGTGCCCCACGCCGACGCCGCCGCGAACGCGGGGCGTGCAGCGCTGCTGGTGGCGGCGCTCACCCAGGCCCCGGAGCGGCTCGCGGCGGCCACCGAGGACCTGCTGCACCAGCAGTACCGGGCGTCCGCGATGCCCGACTCCTACCAGCTCGTGCGGAGCCTGCGCGTCGACGGTGTGCCGGCGGTCATCTCGGGTGCCGGGCCCACCGTGCTCGCCTTCGCGCGTGGTGTCGCCGGGGCCTGCCCCGACGGCTGGCGCGTGCTCGAGGTCGAGGTCGCGGACCGAGGTGCGCACGTCGTCGACACCCCCTGACCCGCACGGGAGCGCGTGATCGGGGCAGGAGGTCGGGGGCCGGCAGCGCTGCTAGAGTGGCGATCGTCGGTGTGGAGTCCGCTCCCCGACACCGTTGTTCGATCACCCGCCGTCGGCGGGTGGCCGTGGTGCCCCGGTCTTCGCCGGGAGAGTGCCCGGCGCCCCTCCCACCCAGGAAGCACCCACGTGACCGACTCCCCGAACGACCAGGCCGCGCCCGACACCTCCGGTGCCGCGGCTGAACCGACCACCAAGCCCGCCCGCCGTGCGGGCGGCGCGCTCGGCGGCAAGGTGCTCGCCGAGCTGCGCGAGATCGCGTCCGGCCTCGGCATCGCCGACGCTGCCAAGCTGCGCAAGGGCGAGCTGATCGACGCCATCAAGCAGGCCCGTGGCGAGACGGCCACCAGCGCGGTCCAGGCCGCACCGGTCGAGGCGCCCGCAGCCGAGGCGAAGGACGAGCGCGGACCGCGGACCCGGGCCGGTGCGCGCCGTGAGCCCGCGACGGAGCAGGCACCGACCGAGCAGGACCGCCGTGGCCAGGACGACGCCCCTCAGGACCAGGGCGTTCCCCAGGACCAGGACGGATCCCGGAAGCGCGAGGGCCAGCGGGCCCAGGGCGCCCCGAAGAAGCAGGACGCCCCGAAGAACCAGGACGGGCAGAAGAACGACGGCCAGAAGAACCAGGACGGCCCGAAGCAGGGCGGCCGCGGGCAGGGCCAGGACGACGCCCAGCGCTCCGGCGGACCGAAGAACCAGGGCGCGAAGAACCAGAACGACAAGGGCCAGAACGACAAGAACCAGAACGACAAGGGCCAGAACGACCGGGGCCAGAATGACAAGAACCAGAACGACCGGGGCCAGAACGACCTCGACGACGAGAACGGTGGTCGCCGCCGCAACCGACGCGGCCGCAACCGTGGTGGCCGAGGCGCCGACGGCGAGCCCACCTACGCCGACGACGACGTGCTGGTCCCCGCGGCCGGCATCCTCGACATCCTCGACAACTACGCCTTCGTGCGCACCACGGGCTACCTGCCCAGCGAGAACGACGTGTACGTGTCGCTGTCGATGGTGCGCAAGTGGGGCCTTCGCAAGGGCGACGCCGTCACCGGTCAGGTGCGCCAGCCCCGCGAGGGGGAGCGCAAGGAGAAGTTCAACCCCATGGTGCGGGTCGACACGGTCAACGGGATGCCCCTGGAGGACGCTCGTGGCCGGGTCGAGTTCGCCGGTCTGACCCCGGTGCACCCCGACGAGCGTCTGCGCCTGGAGACCGACCCGACGCTGGTCACCACGCGGCTGGTCGACCTCTTCGCGCCGATCGGCAAGGGTCAGCGGAGCCTCGTCGTCGCGCCGCCGCGGGCCGGCCGCACCACGCTCGTGCGCGCGGCCGCCGAGGCCGTCACGACGAACAACCCCGAGTGCCACCTCATGGTGGTCCTCATCGACGAGCGGCCCGAGGAGGTCACGCAGCTGCAGCGTGCGGTGAAGGGCGAGGTCATCGCCTCCACCTTTGACCGGCCGGCCACCGACCACACGATCGTCGCCGAGCTCGCCGTCGAGCGGGCCAAGCGTCTGGTCGAGCTCGGTCACGACGTCGTGGTGCTGCTGGACTCCATCACGCGGCTCGGTCGCGCCTACCACCAGGCGACGCCGGCCTCCGGACGGGTGACCGCAGGCGTCGACGCGTCGGCCCTGCACCCGGTCAAGGCGCTCTTCGGGGCCGCCCGCAACGCCGAGGACGGCGGATCGCTCACCGTCGTCGCCACCGCCCTCGTCGAGACCGGCTCGGCCGTGGACGAGACGGTGCTCGAGGAGCTCGACGGTGCGGCCAACAGCACGCTGCGGCTCGTCGTCGACGACCGCGGGACGGTCTTCCCGGCCGTCGACGTCATCGCCTCGAGGACCCACCACGACGAGCTGCTCCTCGACCCGCAGGAGCTCGAGATCGTCGCCGGGCTGCGTCGCGCCCTGGCCGGTCGCGAGCCGCGCGAGGCCCTCGACGCCGTGGCCGAGCGGGTCGGTGCGACCGGGAGCAACGGCGAGCTGCTGCTCCAGCTCTCGCGCACGCCGCTGGCCTGAGCGCCGGTCGTCTGCCGGGCGGGCTCGCGGATGCGTCCGCGGGCCCGCTCAGGCCCGGCCGGCCAGGTGGGTCATGAGGTCCTCCAGGTGGAGGACGCCGAGGAACCCGCCCGCGGAGTCGGTGCACGCCAGCGGCCCGAACCGGGTGCTGCGCGGCCGTGCCATCGCCCGGGCGACGGCGTCGCCGAGCGGGGTGTCCACGTGCACGGCCAGCACGTCGCTGGACTGCCACCGCCCGTGGTCGTCCTTGACGAGGACCGCGTGCGGACGCCGGTGCTCGTCGACGGCGACGACGACCTCGAAGCCGACCGTCTCCGCCAGCACCGAGCGGGCCGAGCCGACGTCGTCGGTCGTGTAGGCACGGCGGACCAGGTCGCGAAGGACGCCGTCCCCGGCCGGTGCCCGGTCCCGGGGCAGGGCTCGATGAGCCTGGGGCGCGGCGTTCTGCCACACCCGTCGGGCCGGGCCGACGAGCGGTCCCTGCGCCAGCGGGACCCCGAGCTCGGAGAGCGTGCGGAGCTCCCCGGCCGTGCTGACCCCCTCGGCGAGCAGCCAGGCGTCCAGCTGGGCGGCCATCGTGCCTGTCACCTCGATGGCGTCGCGCTTCTCCGCGCTGTGCTCGATCCCCTCGACCCAGGCACGGCCGAGCCGGACGATCGAGGGACGCAGCCGGGTGATGCTGCGCAGCGTGGGCTGGGCCGCCTGCTCGCCACCGAGAGCCACCAGGGCGCCCGCCTCGCGCAGACCCTCGAGGCGGGCTGTCGGTGCGGCGCCCACGTCCTCGGGGACGGCGCGCAGGTCCAGCACCACGCCGGACAGGTCGCCGCGGGACGTCAGGACCGACATGAGCGCCGGGTCGTCGAGGTCGCCGGGGCCTCCGTCACCCAGCCCCAGGGGGACGGTCAGGAACGTGTCGGGGGGCAACGTCGCCGCGGCCGCGAGAGCGGCGGTCATGATCGAGCACGGGTCGTCGACGACGTCCTGGGACCGGCGTGCGCCCACCGGGGAGGCCACCGTCTGGTAGCCGGCCACCACGCCGCGCGCGAGGTCGAGGATCGGACTGAAGGCGACGTCGGCATCGATCCGCTGGGGCGTCGAGACGACCCAGGGTGCGACGGACATCAGACGGGTGCGGGTGTGGTGCGGATCGAGGCCCGGACGGCCGCGACCAGCTCGGCCGGGACCTCCACCAGTCCGTGGACCTCCGCAGCGTGGTCGGCCACGCGCGCGAGAACGGCCTCGTCGGACGGCTCCTCCCACCGGGCGGTGCACCCGGGGACGACGTCCCCACAGGCGAACGACTTCATGACGACTCCCTCGTCCCGGCGTCCCTGCTGGATGGCTCCCCATCCACCGCCGTGCCGACATCGTAGGGCGGGGTGCGCCGCCTCGCCGGGCTTTGGCGGGATCGGGAGGTGCGTGCAGGATCGAGGACTCCTGCGGCGCTCGGGCCGTGAACCTAGGATGAGCGCGTGACCACTGCATACGACTTCACCGCGAACGCGATCGACGGAACCCCGCGCGAGCTCGCCGACTACCGGGGCAAGGTGCTGCTCGTCGTGAACACGGCGACCCAGTGCGGCTTCACCCCCCAGCTGGCCGGTCTGGAGGAGCTCTACGCGAGCTACGCCGACCGTGGCCTCGTGGTGCTGGGCTTCCCGTGCGACCAGTTCGGCGGGCAGAACCCCGACTCCGACGACGACACCGCCGCCTTCTGCGAGCGGAACTACGGGGTCAGCTTCCCCATGTTCTCCCAGGTCGAGGTCAACGGCGACGACGCGCACCCGCTCTACCAGTGGCTGCGCAGCGAGAAGAGCGGGTTCGCCGGGAACAAGATCAAGTGGAACTTCACCAAGTTCCTCATCGACACCGAGGGCAACGTGGTCAAGCGGTACGGCTCGACCACCAAGCCCGAGAAGATCGCCTCTGACGTCGAGGCGCTGCTCGCCTCCTGAGCGGGCCCTCCACCCCACGCACCGGCCGGCGCGGCGCGCCGGGCACGAGCATCGGGGTGGGGAACAGACGGGGCACGATTTGGGTTGACCAGGGTGCCCCTGGCAGAATCCAGCCTTGGTCCTGGTTCACGGCCCGCGCCGCGGTCCGACCCAGTACCGACGAGAGGACATCATGAAGCGCGACATCCACCCCACCTACGTCGAGACCCAGGTCACCTGCACCTGCGGCAACTCGTTCACCACCCGCAGCACCGCCACCGAGGGATCCCTCCGTGCCGACGTGTGCTCGGCCTGCCACCCGTTCTACACGGGCAAGCAGAAGATCCTCGACACCGGCGGCCGCGTGGCCCGGTTCGAGAAGCGCTACGGCAAGAAGTAGCTCCTCCGACACGCCGACCCGATCCCTCGAGGGATCGGGTCGGCGTCGTCGTCCCCGGGCCGCCGGCCCAGGGACCGGACGCTTCGTCGAGACGCCGAGGGCACGAGAGGATCGCCATGTTCGAGGCTGTCGAGGGCCTGGTCGCCGAGCACGCCGAGCTCGAGCGGCAGATGGCCGATCCCGCCCTGCACGCCGATGCCGGCCGCGCCAAGCGCGTCGGCCGACGGTACGCCGAGCTCGGCGCCGTGGTGGGCACCTACCGCGAGTGGCAGCAGACGGTCGAGGACCTGCAGGCCGCACGTGAGCTCGAGCTCGACGACGAGGCGGCCGAGCTCGAGGCGACGCGTGCAGCCCTCGCCGAGCGGCTCCAGCGCCTGCTCGTCCCGCGGGATCCCGCCGACGGCAAGGACGTGATCCTGGAGGTCAAGGGCGGGGAGGGTGGCGAGGAGTCGGCACTCTTCGCCGCCGACCTGCTGCGCATGTACACCCGGTTCGCCGAGCGCAAGGGCTGGCGGGTCGAGATCATCGACGCCACGGAGTCCGCTCTCGGTGGCTACAAGTCGGTCACCGCCTCGGTCGCGGCGAAGGGCACGCCGGAGCCCGGTCAGGCGCCGTACGCGCTGCTCAAGTTCGAGGGCGGGGTGCACCGCGTGCAGCGCGTCCCCGTCACCGAGTCGCAGGGACGGATCCACACGTCGGCGGCCGGCGTCCTGGTGCTGCCCGAGGCCGAGGACGTCGACGTCGAGATCCACGACGCCGACCTGCGCATCGACGTCTTCCGGTCCTCCGGCCCGGGTGGTCAGAGCGTGAACACGACCGACTCGGCGGTGCGCATCACCCACCTGCCGTCGGGCCTCGTGGTGAGCTGCCAGAACGAGAAGAGCCAGCTGCAGAACAAGGAGCAGGCCCTGCGGATCCTCCGGGCGCGACTGCTCGAGGCGGCCCAGGCCGCAGCGGACGCCGAGGCCTCGGACGCCCGCAGGTCCCAGATCCGCACCATGGACCGCTCGGAGCGGGTGCGCACCTACACCTTCCCCGAGAACCGGATCTCCGACCATCGCACCGGGTACAAGGCCTACAACCTCGATGCCGTGATGGACGGCGCGCTCGACGACGTGATCGGCTCCCTCGTCGACTCCGACCTCGCCGAACGACTCGAGTCGGTCGACGGGACGAGAGCGTGAGCCGGGTGCGCAGCCAGGCCGAGCGGCTCCTGGACGAGGCCACGGACACGCTGACGGCCGGAGGCGTCGCGTCGCCGCGGGTCGATGCCGAGATCCTGCTCGCCCACGTGACCGGGACGCCACGCGGTCTTCTCCTGACCGCACGGCCGCAGGGTCCCCAGGCGCAGGTGTACCGCGACATGGTCCAGGCGCGGGCCCGGCGGGTCCCGCTGCAGCACCTCACCGGCTCGGCCGGGTTCCGCTACGTCGACCTCGAGGTCGGCCCGGGGGTCTTCGTCCCCCGTCCCGAGACCGAGCTGCTCGCGGGGTGGGCCGTCGAGCAGGCGGCCGCCGTCGTCGCCGCACGCGAGGAGCCGCCGGTGGTCGTCGACCTGTGCACCGGCTCGGGCGCCATCGCGTTGTCGATCGTGCACGAGGTGCCGCGGGCCCGGGTGCACGCCGTCGAGCTCGACGAAGCCGCCTACGGCTGGGCCGAGCGCAACCTGGGGGACACCGGCGTCGACCTCCGTCTCGGTGACGCCTTCGAGGCGTTCGCGGACCTCGACGGCACCGTCGACGTGGTCGTCTGCAACCCGCCGTACATCCCGCTCGAGGCCTGGGAGAGCGTCGCCCCCGAGGCACGCGACCACGACCCGTCGCTCGCGCTGTGGTCGGGTGACGACGGTCTCGACGCCATGCGTGCGCTCGAGCAGGCCGCGTGGCGGCTGCTGCGCCCGGGCGGCTCGGTCGGGGCCGAGCACGCCGACGCACAGGGCGAGTCCGCCCCCGGTGTCTTCGCCGGACGCTGGTCCGACGTGCGTGACCACGTGGACCTCGCGGACCGGCCCCGCTTCCTCACCGCCCGTCGCCCCTGAGGCTCGCCCCGCCGGCGGCGCTCCCGCTCACGGCGCTCCGCCGCCGCCGACGGCCTCGACCGTGTCCTCAGGGCGTCCACCCCTGCCCGACCGGTCCTCCGCGCCGAGCGGTGTGACGTGACCCACGCCTTCCTGGCTCGTTCTCTTCCCCGAGAGGCCCTGAACTAGTACCTTCGTACAGGTATCATCTGCGGCGGTGAGGGAGGTCGGATGAGCGCGGACACGTCGGTGCCCCCAGGCGCGGGCTCCGGACGCCTGGCGCGCACCGCCACGGGCCTGCGTGCCTCCGGCAATGCCGGCCTCGAGACCTTCGGCGAGATGATCCTCCTCGGCCTCGGGTCCCTGCGCTTCGCCGTCGTCGACATCCTGCGCGGACGGTTCGCCTGGCGCGAGTACGTCGAGCAGGCCTGGTTCATGACGCGTGTGGCCCTGCTGCCGACGATCCTCGTCGCGATCCCGTTCGGCGTGATCGTGGCGGTGCAGGTCGGTGCGGTCGCGTCGCAGATCGGTGCGGTCTCGTTCTCCGGGGCGGTCAACGGCATCGGCGTGCTCCGCCAGGGCGCGCCGCTCGTCACCTCGCTCCTCATGGCCGGAGCCGTCGGCTCGGCCATCTGTGCCCAGATCGGCTCGCAGACCGTGCGCGAGGAGATCGACGCCATGCGGGTCATGGGACTCAACCCGACGCAGCGCATCGTGGCACCGCGCATGGTCGCAGCGGTCACGGTCGGCCTGCTCCTCAACGTGGTGGTGGCCGCCACCGCCATGACCACCGGCTACGCGCTCAACGTCGGGTCCGGCGACGTCAGCTCGGGCACCTACATCGGGTCCTTCACGAGCTTCGCCCAGCCCTCCGACCTGCTGCTCGCCGAGGCCAAGGCCGCGATCTTCGGCTTCATCGCCACGATCGTGGCGTGCCACAAGGGTCTGTCGGCGCAGGGCGGCCCCAAGGGCGTGGCCGACGCCGTCAACGCCAGCGTCGTGATCAGCGTCATCGCCCTGGCCGTCGTCAACGTCGTCATCACCCAGGGCTACGTCATGCTCGTGCCGCAGAGGATGGCATGAGCAGCCTGGAACGCGCGGGCCGGCGCGCCATGGCGGCGCCGGGGAACGCGTTGGAGCTGATGGGGGCCCAGCTGACCTTCGTCGCGAAGGTGGTGGGGGCGATCCCCGCGACGCTGCGCACCTACCGGCTCGAGACGTTCCGCATCCTCTCCGACATCAGCTGGGGGACCGGTGCGCTGCTGGTGGGGGGCGGGACGGTCGGCGTCATGGTGCTGCTGTCCCTGTCGGCCGGAACCTCCCTGGGCATCGAGGGCTTCAACGGGCTGGAGACCATCGGCCTGGCACCCCTGACCGGCTTCGTGTCCGCGGTCGTGAACACGCGCGAGCTCGCACCGCTCATCGCGGCGCTCGCCCTGGCCGCCCAGGTCGGCTGTCGCTTCACCGCACAGCTCGGATCGATGCGGGTGCACGAGGAGGTCGACGCCCTCGCGGTCATGTCGGTCCCGCCCCTGCACTTCCTGGTCACCACCCGGCTCATCGCGGCAATGGCGGCGATCCTTCCGCTCTACCTGATCGGGCTGGCGGGCTCGTACCTGGCGACCCAGCTCTCCGTCACGTTCATCTTCGGACAGCCGCCGGGCACGTTCGAGCACTACTTCACGTCCTTCGTCGCCCTGCGCGACGTGCTGCTGTCCGTCGTCAAGATCCTGGTGTTCGCCGCGGCCGTGACACTCATCCACTGCTGGTTCGGGTTCACCGCGAGCGGCGGGGCGCAGGGTGTCGGCGAGGCGACGGGCCGCGCCATCCGGGCCAGCATCGTCGTTGTCGTCCTGCTCGACATGGTGCTGACCCTGCTCTTCTGGGGCGGCGACCCCGGCGTCCGGATCGCGGGGTGATGCGGCGATGGACCTGACGACGATCGATCCCGACGACCCCGGCCGCGCGGTCCTCGTGCGTCGCGGCCTCGTGCTCGTGGTGCTCCTGGTGCTCGTGGGCGCGGCCCTGGCCGCGGTGTCGCGAGGTGCCCTGGCTGACGACACGACGGCGCACGCCCTCGTCGACGACGCCGGCGGGTCGCTCGTCCCGGGCTCGGACGTCAAGCTCGACGGCGTGATCGTCGGACGCGTCACCTCGATCACCCAGGAGCCGGGCACGACGGTCGACGGTGCCGACCCCTCGGTGCGGATCGACCTGCGCATCGACGAGCGGCACGCACGTGAGGTCCCGGCGCAGGTGACGGCGCGCGTGCTGCCCGCCACGGTGTTCGGCACGACCTACGTCGACCTGGTCCGACCCCGGAGCGAGCGCGGCACCCTGCGAGCCGGTGCCGCCATCGAGCAGGCCCGGGACGCCGAGACGCTCGAGCTGCAGGACACGCTCGACAGCTCCTACCGCATCCTCACCGCCGTGGAGCCGGCCGAGCTGTCGGCCACCCTGGGTGCGCTCGCGACGGCGCTCGACGGCCGCGGCGAGCAGCTCGGCGGCGCGATCGAGACGGTCTCCGGCTACCTCGGCCGCCTGGAGCCCCGGCTGCCGCTGCTGCGCGAGGACCTCGAGCTGTTCGCGCAGAACATGACGACGCTGGCCGAGACGTCGCCGCAGCTGCTCGACGCCACGCGCAACGCGCTCGTGACGAGCCGCACGATCGTGCAGAAGCGGGCGCAGCTCACCACGCTCCTCGCCGGGAGCAACGCCCTCGTGGGCGAGGGGCGTCGGGCGCTCGACGCCGTCGGGGACCCGTTCGTCGAGGCGCTCGACGGTGCCGCGGTCGTGGTCGACGCCATGTACGACGAGCGCGCCGGTCTGCCCGACAGCTTCACCTCGTTCGTCGACTTCGCCGCGAAGCAGGCCGAGACGTTCTCGCAGGGCTCCTACATGTCGACCAACGTCTTCATCAAGACCGGCGACGACGCGCCGTACACCGCGTCGGACTGCCCCACCTACGGGACGGCCCGCGGCCCGCGGTGCGGTGGCTCGCCGGGCTCGACAGGCAGCGGCACGAACGCCGCGACGTCCGACGACGACGCCCTGGTCGCCGAGCTCCGCGGCATGCTCGACGAGCTGGAGGCCGCCCCCCAGGGTGGTGTCGCCGAGCTCCTCGGACGCCCCTACCTGGAGGGCGACGACCGATGAGGGCCACCGTCGTCAAGCTCGTCACCTTCGCCACCGTGTGCGTGCTCGTCCTCGTGGTGCTCGCGAACACGATGCTCAACAGCACGGAGGGGACCACCCGGACCTACGCGGCGGACTTCACGTCGGTCAGCGGGCTGCGCGTCGGTGACGACGTGCGTGCCGCCGGTGTCCGGGTCGGTCGCGTCGACGGCATCGAGCTCGTCGGTGGTGACACCGCCCGCGTGCGGGTGTCCGTGGGGGAGGGGCAGCGTCTGACCGACACCACGGGCATGGTGATCCGCTACCAGAACCTGCTCGGCCAGCGGTACCTGGCGCTGCTGCCCGGCCGTGAGCGGGGCACGGCCCTGGAGCCGGGCAGCGTCGTCCCGACGTCGCGCACGAGTGCCGGCTTCGACCTCACCGCGCTGCTCAACGGCTTCGAGCCGCTCTTCGAGACGCTCCGGCCCGAGGACGTGAACCAGCTCGCTGAGTCGGTGGTCAAGGTGCTCCAGGGGGAGGGCGGCACGGTGGAGAGCCTGCTCGACGAGACGGCGACGCTCACGCGCAACCTGGCCGACAAGGACGCGGTCGTCACCGACGTCCTCACCCACCTCACCCCGGTGCTCGAGAACCTCGTCGACCGCGAGGACG
The DNA here is from genome assembly GCF_031843905.1 of Aeromicrobium sp. WCS2018Hpa-31. Lineage (NCBI taxonomy): Bacteria > Bacillati > Actinomycetota > Actinomycetes > Propionibacteriales > Nocardioidaceae > Aeromicrobium > Aeromicrobium sp. WCS2018Hpa-31. Next base: position 191,572 of record NZ_JAVTJF010000006.1, read on the forward strand.
ACCTCACCGCCACGGTCGGGGAGCTGCGGGCGCTGATGACCGGTCTGGCCGAGCAGCGCACCACGATCGGTGAGTCCATCGACGGCATCTCCGAGCTCTCCCGGGTCACGGCCGACCTCGTCGAGGACACCCGCCCGGACGTCGCCCGGGTGACCACGGCGCTGCGCACCACCGCGGCGCTGTTCGCCGACAACATGGGCGAGCTGCAGACCATGCTGGCCGCCGTGCCGACCGCCACCGGCGCGTTCGCCCGACCGATGTCCTACGGCACCTGGCTCAACATGTACATCTGCAACCTCGGGGTGGAGGTCGGTGGCGAGCTGATCAACCTCGGCTCCACCGACGGCCCCTACTCGGAGGTCTGCCGATGAGCGATCGACGGACGCACGCACGCCGCGTCGGCATGGTCGGGGTCGTCGGACTGGGGGTCCTCGGCCTGCTCGTCCTGGCGCTCAGCGTCATCCCGTTCGGCCAGCGCACGTACACGGCCGAGCTCGAGCACACGGCCGGCCTGCGGGTCGGCGAGGAGGTCCAGGTCGCCGGCGTCGGCGTGGGGGAGGTGACCGGGATCCGACTGGCGAAGGACCGCGTGGTCGTGACCTTCACCGCCGACCGCGACGTGCGGCTCGGTCGGTCCTCGGGGGTCGCCGTCAAGGTCGCGACGCTGCTCGGGAGCCACTTCCTCGAGGTGGCACCGCGCGGCACCGGTGACCTCGCCGATGCCAGGATCCCGCTGGAGCGGACCTCGGTGCCCTACAACCTGCAGGACGTCGTCGACGCCTCGACCGACGCCCTGCAGACGCTCGACGCCGAGGGGCTGGCGCGCTCCATGAACGTCATGGCCGACGTGCTCGGTCGCACCCCCGACGAGACGAGGGCCGCGGTCGAGGGCGTGGCCGACCTCGCGCGCGTCGCGTCGCGGCGCAGCGACCAGCTGTCCCGTCTCCTGGCGGCCAGCAACGACGTGACGGGGACGCTCAACCGCAACGCCGACGCCGTGCTCGACCTGCTGGAGCAGTCGACGCTCGTGCTCGGCGAGCTGACCTCCCGTCGTGAGGTGATCGACCAGATGCTGTCCGACGCGCTGCGCATGGCCGTGCAGGTGCGTGGTCTGCTCGACGACACCGAGGAGGACCTCGACCCGATGCTGCGTGACCTCACCACCGCCCTCGACGGTCTCGAGGACGCCCGCGACGACGTGACGAAGGCCCTGTCGTCGTTGGCCACGATGACGAAGTACGTCGCCAACGCCTCGGGCAACGGACCCTGGCTCGACCTGCACGTGCCGGTCGCCATCAACGACAACCTCGCGTGCCTCGCGAGCCCGGACGAGTGCTCATGAGGACCCGGCGGTGGTGGCGGGCTCTCCTGCCCCTGCTCGCGGTGGCGCTCGTGGTCCCGCTGCTCTCGAGCTGCGTCGGCTCCGGTGGCCGGACCGTGACCGTGCAGCTGCGCGACGCCGCAGGACTCTTCGAGGGCAACGACGTCGGCGTGCTGGGCGTGCGGGTCGGTGAGGTCGTCGAGGTGCGCCCGCGCGGCGGACACGTCGACGTCACCCTGCGTCTGGACGACGGGATCGACGTCCCGGCCGACGCCGCCGCGGTGGTGGTGTCGCGGTCGGTCGCCACGGATCGCTACGTCGAGCTCACACCGGTCTACCGCGGCGGAGCGACGCTGGGCGACGGTGACGTGATCCCCCTGGAACGCACGCGGACTCCGGTGGAGTTCGACGAGCTGCTCTCGACCCTGGAGTCCACGTCGTCGGCCCTGGGTGCGGACGGTGGGGACGCGCTCAACGGCCTGCTGACGTCGTCGGCGGCCAACCTCGACGGCAACGGTGGCGCGATCCGCGACGGGCTCGCCGGGTTGGCCGACGTGCTGGGCACCATCGACGCCCAGCTGGGCGACGTCGAGGGCACGATCACCGGGCTCGACCAGCTGACGACGGCGGTGGCGAACGACGACCAGGTGGTCCGGCAGTTCGTGGACCAGGTCGCCGAGGCCGCCACGATGCTCGACGAGCAGCACGAGTCGATCGAGGCGACGTTCGACGCCGTCACGGCCATGGTGCGCGAGGTCGGGATCGTGGTGCGCGACCAACGCGGGCGCATCAGCTCGCAGATGGATGACTTCGTGGCGCTCGCCCAGGACCTCGCCGACCACCAGGCCGAGTACCAGCAGCTCCTCGACACCGGCCCGCTCATGCTGCAGAACCTGGTCCGGGCGATCGACGAGAACGACCGGCTCAGCTTCCGCACCCGTCCGCTCGACCTCGTGCCCGGCAGGACGGTGGTCGCCGACCTCTGCGAGCGCGCGCCGCAGGACGCGTGCGAGCGACTGGGCCTGCTCGACCTCCCGCTGTGGACCGTCCTGCTGACGCTGGCGGGGGTGAGCGAGGGATGACCGGCCCGACGCGACGCCTGGGCCGTGCCGTGGTGGGCGTGCTGCTGGCCGTGGCCCTGGCCGGGTGCAGCACCACGGCCTCGGACCTGCCGCTCCCCGGGAGCCGACTGGGCGGCGACTCCTACCCGTTGTCGGCGGAGTTCGACGACGCGCTCAACCTGGCGGTCGGCGCGCCGGTCAAGAGCGGCGGTGTGCTGGTCGGGCGCGTGCGGGAGATCTCGGTCCGTGACTTCCGGGCCCGCGTCACGATGGACGTGCTCGCGGACCGCCGGCTCCGTGAGGGCACCACGGTGCGGCTGCGCGCCACGACGCCGCTCGGTGAACTCTTCGTCGACGTCGGCGAGGAGGACGCGGACGGTCCGTTCCTGGCGCCGGGCTCCGTGCTGGCCGCGGGCGACGCGTCGAGCGCGCCCACCATCGAGGACACCATGTCGGCCGCCTCGATGCTCATCAACGGTGGTGGGCTCGGCCAGGTCCAGACCATCGTCGAGGAGGCCAACGCGGCACTCGGGGGCCGCGAACCGGCCGTGCGCACCGCGCTGCGCAGGATGGCGGGGACGGCGTCGGCCCTCAACGCCTCCGACGACGAGCTCGATGCCGCCCTCACCGCGCTGGCCGAGGTCTCGCGGGTCCTCGACGAGCGCGAGGACGTGGTCGACGCGGCCCTGACCGACCTGCGCCCGGCCGCCGAGGTCGTCCGGGAGAACACCGACGAGCTCGTGGACCTGCTCAGCGGGATCGACCGGCTCGGCGCCGACGTCGTGGACGTGGTCGGCCGCTCGCGCGACGACCTCACCACGGTGCTCGCCCAGGCGGGGCCGGTGTTCGAGTCGCTCAACACGACGGCGGACGAGTTCGAGCCGGGCCTGCGGACCCTGGTGGGCTTCTCGAGGCTCATCGACGAGGCCGTGCCGGCGGAGTACCTCAACACGTACCTGTACTTCCAGACCTCCGTGAGCGTCGGGCTGCCGTCGCTGCCGGGAGTGGGCGACCTCGACCTGCCGCGGATCGAGACACCCGACACCGGTGGCCTGTCCGGGGACGGGCTGGTCGACGGGATCGAGTCGCTGGTGGGGTCGCTCCCGGGCCTGGACCGCCTCGTGCCCCCGGGTGGCGCCTCGCCCGGAGCGGGCGCCGCCGCCCAGCCCGGTGGAGGCCTCTCCGGCCTGGGTCTCGACGGACTGCTGGGAGGGTCACGATGAGCCGTCCCATGCCCATGAGGTACCGCACGAGCGCGTTCGCGCTGCTCGCCGTGCTGGTCCTGGTCTCGATGCACCTCTACACCTCCGTCCTGGGCGGGACGGTCGGGCAGCGCCAGGATCGTGTGGAGGTCGACCTCGCCACGACCGGCGGGCTGTTCGAGGGCTCGGGCGTCACCTATCGCGGGGTGCGCATCGGGAAGGTCGACACCGTCCGCGCCCAGGGGTCCGGAGCCGTCGCGACCCTGTCGCTCGACCCCGGTGCCCAGGTCCCGGCCACGGCCCGGGCGGTCGTGCGCTCGCTCTCCCCGGCCGGTGAGCAGTTCCTCGACCTGCAGCCCGAGCAGCACCGGGCGCCGTGGCTGGACGACGGCGACCGCATCGCGGCGTCGGCGACCACCACGCCGACCACGGTCGCGCAGACCCTGCGCTCCGTCGACGACCTCATGTCCGACGTCGACACCGCCGCCCTGCGGACCACGCTGCAGGAGCTGCGCGTGGCCTTCGAGGACCCCGACGACCTGCGTCGCGTCCTCGACTCCGGATCGCGGATCGTCGAGACCCTCGACCGCACCTGGCCGCAGACCGAGCGGCTCCTGGTCAACGGGCGCACGGTGCTGCGGACCGGGGTGGACGTGGAGGACGAGTTCCGGGAGTTCGCCCGGTCCGCCGAGTCGTTCACCGCCTGGCTCGCTGACTACGACCCGACCCTCCGCACGAGCATCGAGGCCCTCCCGGCGCGGGTGCAGGACCTGAGGGAGCTCACGTCGCTCGTCGCACTCAAGCTGCCGCGGGTGCTCGACGAGATGATCGTCTTCGCCGACATGACGATCCCGCGCGACCAGCACCTGCGCGAGCTCCTCCGGGTGTTCCCCAGCGGGTTCGACCGGTTCGCCGAGGCCGTGAAGGACGGGCGACTCCAGACCAACATGCTGGTCTCGCCCGGTGGGGTGTGCTCCTACGGCGTCGCCGACCCGAGCCCCAAGCACGCGGAGCGCCGGCCGATCGATCCGGACCGCTCGTGCCCGACGTCCTTCGGGGGCCAGCAGCGCGGGTCGTCCAACGCGCCCCTGCCGCAGGACCGACGGTGACGACCTCGCGCGGCAGTGCCGTGGAGCGTCTGTCGTCGGGCGGGGACCGACGGGTTCGTGTCGTGGCCCTCGCGCTGGCGGTGGCGCTGCTGGCCGTAGTCGTCGGTGCGGCGTGGCTCGTCCTGTCCGGACGGGCGGTGCAGCAGCGTGCGGACGCCGCGGCGGAGGCGACGGCCGTGGCGCGCGACCGCGCGGTCCAGCTCACGAGCTACACCGGCGAGACCTTCGACGCCGACACGGCGTGGGCGCGCACCGGTGCGACCCCGCAGTTCGCGCGGGAGTACGCCGAGGCGAACGAGCCCGTCGCCCAGGTGGCGCGCCGGGTCGAGGCCCGTGCGGTCGGCGACGTCGTCGAGGCGGTCGGCAGGGCCGTCTCCGCCGACGAGGTCGAGGTACTGCTGTTCGTCGACCAGACCATCACCCGGGGCAGCGACGGCACCCAGCGCACCGAGCGGAGCCGGGTGGTCATGACCATGGTCCGCCAGGACGGTGCCTGGCTGGTGGGCGACGTCGTGCTGCGCTGACCCGGCGCGCCAGGAGGTTCTCGGCGACGGGTGTGCTCGCAGGGCGTCCGCCTGCCGATAGGCTCCCGGACCATGGCAGTCGTCCTGGTCCACGCGGCCGCCTTCGCCTTCGGCGTGGGCTCGGCGATCCTGCCGATGTTCCTCAACGCCGAGATCTACGTGCTGAGCCTCGGCGCCCTCGTCGACAGCCGGTTCGACCTCGCCCTGGTCATCCTCACGCTGAGCGTCGGCACGGTGGCCGGCAAGGCGATCGTGTTCCAGCTGGTGCGCACCGGGTCCGCCCGCTACCGCAAGCAGGCCGAGCGCCGACCGCCGCGGAACCGGGTGACCGCGTGGCTGCGCCGTACCGGCGACCTCCTGCTCACCTGGCTCGACCGACCGGTGGCCGGCGCGGCCACGGTGTTCCTCTCGGCGCTCGCCGCCGTGCCGCCGCTCGCGGTCGTGACGCTCCTCGCACCGCTGTCCCGCCAGCGGCTCTGGGTCTTCCTCGCGATGGTCTTCCTGGGTCGGACCATCCAGTTCCTCGCCATCGCCTTCGTCATCCACGGTGTGCTGTGAGGCCCTGGGCAGACGGCGTGTCAGACGGCGTGGGCCGACCGCGTGGGCGCTGCGTCGGCGCTGGCGTGGCCGTTAGGGTGTCCCGGTGAGGTACGACTGCGCCGACGAGGAGACACGTCAGACCGGGATCGACGCCGCCCAGGGCGTGCTCGAGTCCGGTGAGCTGGTCGTGGTGCCCACCGACACGGTGTACGGGCTCGCCGCCGACGCGTTCTCGCCCGAGGCCGTGCAGCGCCTCCTCGACGCCAAGGGCCGGACGAGGCAGATGCCCCCGCCCGTGCTCGTGGGCGCCCCCACGACCCTCGAGGCGCTCGCCACCGACGTCCCCGGATGGCTCCGGTCCATGACCACCGAGCTCTGGCCCGGGCCGCTCACGATCATCTGCCGCCAGCAGCCGTCCCTCACGTGGGACCTGGGCGAGACGCACCACACCGTGGCCGTGCGGATGCCGGACCACCCCGTCGCGCTCACGCTGCTCAAGCAGACGGGCCCGCTCGCGGTGAGCAGCGCGAACCTCACCGGCGAGCCCGCTGCCGTGACCGTCGACGACGCCGAGCGCATGCTGGGCGACGCGGTGGCCGTCTACCTCGACGCCGGGACCAGCCCCGGCGGCACCGCCTCCACGATCCTCGACGTGACCGGCAGCTCGCCACGCATCCTGCGCGAGGGACCGGTCACCCTCGACGTCCTCCACCGCTACAACAACACCGTGGAGCCGTTCGGTGCGTGAGTACCTCGTCGTCTTCGGGGTCGCCCTCGGGGTGACCTACCTCCTCGCCTCGATCGCGCGGATGCTCGCGGTGCGCTTCGGGGCCGTGGCCCGCGTGCGCGACCGCGACGTCCACGCCATCCCGACTCCGTACTTCGGCGGTCCCGCGATGCTCGGCGGGCTCGTGTCGGCCTACCTCGTGGCGACCCACCTGCCGTTCCTGTCGCGCAACGACGACGCGGTCTTCGGCGACGCCCAGGCGGTCATCGTCGGGGGAGCGGTGATCTGCGTCGTGGGCGTGATCGACGACCTGTTCGAGCTCGACGCGCTCAGCAAGTTCGCCGGCCAGGTGCTCGCCGGGGTCGTGGTGGTGGCCATGGGGGTGCAGTTCCTGTACCTGCCGCTCTACAACAACTACCTGGGCCTGGACAACGCGCAGTCGATCATCTTCACGGTGCTGCTGATCGTCACCACGGCCAACGCGGTGAACTTCGTCGACGGCCTCGACGGCCTCGCTGCCGGCATGGTCGCGATCGGCGCCATCGCGTTCTTCTCCTACGCGTTCTCGCTCGCCGTGGTCAACGGCGAGACGCGCGCCATCGCCGCGGCCCTCCTGACCTCGGCGCTGGCAGGCGCGTGCATCGGGATCCTGCCGCACAACTTCTTCCCTGCCCGGATGTTCATCGGCGACTCCGGCTCGATGCTCATCGGCTTCATGCTCGCCTGCTCCTCGATCAGCCTGACGGGCCAGTTCCCGGCCACGAGCCTCTCCGAGGGTGTGGGTGGGGGAGCGGCGAGCTTCCTGCCCGCCCTGCTGCCGCTGTTCCTGCCGTTCGCGATCCTGCTCGTCCCCTTCCTCGACCTGGCGCTCGCCGTGGTGCGCCGCACACGGGCCGGACGCTCCCCGTTCAGCCCGGACAAGATGCACATCCACCACCGGCTGCTCGAGATCGGCCACTCGCACCGCCGTGCCGTCCTGCTCATGTACGCGGCGGCCGGGCTCGTGGCGTTCGGCAGCGTCGTGGTGAGCCTGTTCAGCGGGTGGCAGTCGATCGTCGGATTCGTCGTGCTCGCCCTGCTCACGGCCGCCTCGGCCTTCGTGCTGCCTCGGTTCGAGGGTCGCGTGTGGAACCGCACGTGAGCGGCTCGGCGCCGGACCCCCGGCCCACCGTCCGGCGGGTGGTCCCCGTCGCCGTCCCGATGGTCGTCGCCGTGCTGCTGTGCGCGACGGTCGCCGGCGCCACCCACGGGTGGCCGGGGGTGCTCGGCGCCCTCCTGGCCGGGATCGTGGTGGTGGCCTTCCTCGGCTCCACGCCGCTGGTGATGAACCCGGTCGCGCGCTCGAGCCCGGTGCTCGCCCTGCCCGCGGCGGTGCTGTTCTTCCTCGTCAAGGCGTTCGCCGCCATGGCGGTGCTGCTGCTGCTCTTCGACGTCGGCGGGGTGGCCGAGCACGTCGACCGCCGTGCCTTCGGCCTGTCGGCCGTGGCGTGCAGCCTGGTGTGGACGGCCCTGCAGGTCCGGGCGTTCCGCCGCCGTCGGGTCCTCACGTATGACCTGGACGACACCCCGTCGTGACCTCCTGGTAGCCTCTCGAGTGCGTCGAAGCCCAGCCGGTTCCCGGTCGGTCACGACGTGAACGATGACGCTGGCCGTATGCCGGATCGCCGACTTCCCAGTCGGAATCGACCGCGCCATGAGACAAAGGTGACCGAGTGACCCTCGCCTCGACCGCCCTGGCGGCTGCCGCTGACGGCCCGCCGCAGCCCGGCCCCGGGAGCTTCCTGCTCCCGCCGACGTTCACGATCGGCGGCTGGGAGGTCAACAAGCCCGAGCTCTTCCTCGTCTTCTCCATCGTCATCGTCTTCGGCTTCGCCTACGCGACGAGCCGCAAGGCCGCGGTGGTCCCCGGCCGACTGCAGTTCGCAGGCGAGTACGTCTACGGCTTCATCCGCAACGGCATCGCCCGCGACAACATCGGCAGCCAGGACTTCATGAAGTACGTGCCGTACCTGTTCACGGTCTTCCTGTTCGTGCTGGTGAACAACTTCTACGGCGTGATCCCGGTCATCCAGTTCCCGTCGATGTCGAAGTTCGGCTTCCCGGTGGCCCTGGCCCTCGTGACCTGGCTGATCTACAACGTCGCGGGCATCGGCAAGCACGGCTTCTTCGGCTACCTCAAGCACCAGACCGTGCCGGCCGGGGCCAAGGGCCCCATCCTGCTGGCCCTGGTGCCGCTGGAGTTCCTCTCCAACATCATCGTGCGACCGTTCACGCTCGCGCTGCGACTCTTCGCGACCATGTTCGCGGGGCACCTGCTGATCCTGCTGTTCTCGCTCGGCGCCGCGTACCTGGTGACCGACTACGCGAACGCCGCCATCGGCATCCCCGCCGGGATCGTGTCCTTCCTGCTCGGCATCGGGGTCAGCTTCCTCGACATGCTGATCATGTTCCTGCAGGCCTACGTCTTCACGCTGCTGACCGCGATGTACATCGGCAGCGCGATCGCCGACGAGCACTGAGCTCGCTCGGTACCACCTGACCACCTCTCGACCCGCACCCGACGCCTCCTGCGTCACCACGAAAGGAAAGAACCGTCATGACTGGTTCCATCGCCACCGTCGGCCTCGGACTGGCCGCTGTCGGCCCGGCCATCGCCGTCGGCCTGATCTTCGCCGCCTACGTCACGGGCGTCGCCCGTCAGCCCGAGGCGCAGGGCAAGCTCCAGGGCATCGCGATCTTCGGCTTCGTCCTCGCTGAGCAGTTCTTCATCATCGCGCTGGCCCTGGCCTTCGTCTTCGGCTACAACTGATCCTCGCTAAGGGAGATTCACCATGAGCGCGATCCTGGTCGCCGCAGCAGAGGGCGAGGAGCACAACCCGCTCGTCCCCGAGCTGCCCGAGATCGTCCTGGGCCTCGTCGTCCTGGGCATCCTCTTCCTGCTGGTCCGCAAGTTCGTCGTGCCCAACTTCGAGCAGGCGTTCGCCGAGCGGACCGCCGCCATCGAGGGCGGGATCGAGGAGGCCAAGTCTGCCCAGAAGGAGGCGCAGGCCGCGCTCGAGAAGTACAACGCCCAGCTGGCCGACGCCCGGCACGAGGCCTCGCGCATCCGCGAGGAGGCCAAGGAGCAGGGCGCGCAGATCATCGCCGAGCTCCGGGCCCAGGCCCAGGACGAGGCCGCCCGCATCACGGCCACGGCGCACGCCCAGGTCGAGGCCGAGCGGTCGCAGGCCCTCGCCCAGCTGAAGGCCGAGGTGGGCTCGCTCGCCACGGACCTCGCCGGACGCATCGTCGGTGAGTCGCTCGAGGACGAGGCGCGTCAGCGTCGCACCGTCGAGCGCTTCATCACGGAGCTGGAGGGGTCGGCCAACTGATGCGAGGCATCTCCGCGAGGTCCCAGCACGAGGTCCTGTCGGCCGTCGAGTCGGCCCAGGGTTCCTCGGCGGCGCTCGGCAGCCAGCTCTTCGGGGTGGTGGCGCTGCTCGACGCCAACCCGGCGCTGCGCCGCGTGCTCACGGACCCGTCGACCGAGCCCGAGGCCAAGGCCGGCCTCGCGGCCACCGTGCTCGGCTCGCAGGTCGACGGCGCGACCCTCGACGTGGTCAAGGCCGCGGCAGCGTCGCGCTGGAACGCCGGGCGTGACCTGGCCGACGCCCTCGAGACCGCCGGTGCGGCCGCCCTGGTCGGGCGTGCCGACGCCGCCGGTGACCTCGAGCGGGTCGAGACCGAGCTGTTCGAGCTCGGTCGCACGGTCGCCGGCGACGTCGAGCTCCGTGGCGTCGTGGCCGATCGCTCGGTCCCGGCCAAGGCCAAGGCGTCCCTGCTCGCCTCGATCTTCGAGGGCAAGGTCTCGACCGAGACCCTCGAGCTCGCGCAGCAGGCGGTCGTGGCACGCACCGGATCGTTCGAGAAGGTCCTGACCGCGTTCGGAGAGGTGGCGGCCCAGCGTCGCGACCGCCTCGTCGCGGTCGTGCGCGTGGCCTACGAGCTGTCCGACGACGAGCGTTCCCGACTCGCGGCCGCGCTGGCCGGCAAGTACGGACGCGACGTCCACCTCAACATCGTGGTCGACCCGTCGGTCGTCGGAGGCATCGCCGTCTCCGTCGAGGGCGAGGTCGTCGACGGAACCATGTCCAGCCGACTCGAGGCCGCCCGCCGGCAGCTCGCCGGCTGACGTCCCCTGATCATCCGGCACCACCCAGCCACCAGACCCACAGAAGGCAGGCAGAAGACATGACGGAACTCTCCATCCGTCCCGAGGAGATCCGCGACGCGCTGCAGCAGTTCGTGTCCGACTACTCCCCGAGCGCCAGCAAGACCGAAGAGGTCGGCATCGTCGCCGAGGCCGGCGACGGCATCGCACGGATCGAGGGTCTGCCCTCGGCCATGGCCAACGAGCTGCTCGAGTTCGAGGACGGCACGCTCGGCCTCGCGCTGAACCTCGACGTCCGCGAGATCGGTGTCGTCATCCTGGGTGACTTCTCCGGCATCGAGGAGGGCCAGAAGGTCAAGCGCACCGGCGAGGTGCTCTCCGTGCCCGTCGGCGACGGCTACCTCGGCCGCGTGGTCGACCCGCTCGGCCAGCCGATCGACGGTCTGGGCGACGTCGAGACCGACGGCCGTCGTGCCCTCGAGCTCCAGGCCCCCAACGTGGTGCAGCGTCAGTCGGTCTCCGAGCCGCTCATGACCGGCATCAAGGCCATCGACTCGCTCACGCCCATCGGTCGCGGCCAGCGTCAGCTGATCATCGGTGACCGCCAGACCGGCAAGACGGCGATCGCCATCGACACGATCATCAACCAGAAGGAGTTCTGGGAGAGCGGCGACCCGACCAAGCAGGTCCGCTGCATCTACGTCGGCATCGGTCAGAAGGGCTCGACCATCGCCGGCGTCCGCGGCGCCCTCGAGGACGCGGGTGCGCTGGAGTACACGACGATCGTCGCGGCCCCCGCCTCGGACTCGGCCGGCTTCAAGTACCTCGCCCCGTACACCGGTTCGGCCATCGGCCAGCACTGGATGTACCAGGGCAAGCACGTCCTGATCATCTTCGACGACCTCTCCAAGCAGGCCGAGGCCTACCGTGCGGTCTCGCTCCTGCTGCGTCGTCCGCCGGGCCGCGAGGCCTACCCCGGAGACGTCTTCTACCTCCACAGCCGGCTGCTCGAGCGTTGCGCCAAGCTCAACGACGAGCTGGGCGCGGGCTCGATGACGGGTCTGCCCGTCATCGAGACCAAGGCGAACGACGTCTCGGCCTACATCCCGACCAACGTCATCTCGATCACCGACGGCCAGATCTTCCTGCAGTCGGACCTGTTCAACGCCAACCAGCGCCCCGCCGTCGACGTCGGCATCTCCGTCTCGCGCGTCGGTGGTGCGGCCATGACCAAGGCGATGAAGGCGGTCACGGGCTCGCTCAAGGTCGACCTGGCTCAGTACCGCGCCATGGAGGCGTTCGCCATGTTCGCCTCCGACCTCGACGCCGCGTCCAAGGCGCAGCTCGCCCGCGGACAGCGCCTCATGGAGCTGTTCAAGCAGGGTCAGTACGCCCCGTTCCCGATGGAGCAGCAGGTCGTCTCGCTCTGGGCCGGTACCCAGGGCAAGCTCGACCCGGTCCCCGTCGAGGACATCAGCCGCTTCGAGGAGGAGTTCCTCGACTACGTGAAGCGCTCGCACGAGGGCATCTTCACCACGATCCGCGAGACGGCGAAGTTCGACGACGACACGGCGTCCTCCCTGGAGTCGGCGTACACGTCGTTCCTCGAGCAGTTCGAGACCAGCGAGGGCGGACGCATCTCCGTCGGTCGCGAGGAGTTCGACGCTCTGGACGACGAGGACGTCGAGCAGGAGCAGATCGTCAAGCAGAAGCGGGGCTGACCCACATGGCAGCGTCGGTACGAGAGCTACGAGCGAAGATCAGGTCGACCCAGGCGACCAAGAAGATCACGCGCGCCATGGAGCTCATCGCCGCCTCGCGCATCATCAAGGCGCAGCAGCACGCGGCGGCGGCGGCCCCGTACGCCCGTGAGCTGACCCGGGCGGTGTCGGCGGTGGCGACGTTCTCCAACGTCGACCACCCGCTCACCACCGAGAAGGAGAACCCCACGCGGGCGGCGGTGCTCGTCATCACGAGCGACCGCGGCCTCGCGGGGTCGTACTCCTCCAGCGTCCTCAAGGAGGCGGAGCGGCTCACCGAGAAGCTCCGGTCCGAGGGCAAGGAGGTCGACTTCTACCTCTCCGGTCGCAAGGCCGTGACGTACTTCTCCTTCCGCCAGCGCGAGTTCGTCTCGTCGTGGACCGGGTACTCCGACAAGCCGGAGTACGCCAACGCCCGCGAGATCGGCGACGCGCTCACGAGCCTGTTCGCCCAGGACGAGACGGACGAGGAAGCGATCGACCCGTCCCGCGCCGTCGACGAGCTGCACATCGTGTTCACGCGGTTCAAGTCGATGCTCACGCAGGAGCCGGACGTCATCCGTCTGCTCCCGCTCGAGGTCGTCGAGGGCACGGAGGCTCCCGAGGAGTCGGACCTGCTGCCGCTGTACGAGTTCGAGCCCTCGGCCCACGAGGTCCTCGACGCGCTGCTGCCGAAGTACGTCAACAGCCGCATCTACTACTGCCAGCTGCAGGCGGCCGCCTCCGAGCTCGCCGCCCGCCAGAAGGCCATGAAGTCCGCGACCGACAACGCGCAGGACCTCATCGAGAAGTACACCCGCATTGCCAACCAGGCCCGCCAGGCCGGCATTACCCAGGAGATCAGCGAGATCGTGGGCGGCGCCAACGCGCTCGCCGACGCCACCGCTGGTCAGGAGTGAGAGAGCTATGACTGCCACTGCCGAAGAGAAGACCACGACCACCGGTCGCGTCGCGCGGGTCATCGGCCCGGTCCTCGACATCGAGTTCCCGTCGGACTCGATGCCGGAGATCTACAACGCGCTCACCGTGGAGACCAGCATCCCCGGGAGCGAGGAGACCCTCACCCTCGAGGTCGCCCAGCACATCGGTGACGGCCTGGTGCGCGCCATCAGCCTGCGCCCGACCGACGGTGTCGTGCGCGGCAGCGTCGTCACCGACACCGGCGAGCCGATCTCGGTGCCGGTCGGCGACCAGACGCTCGGCCGGGTGTTCAACACCACCGGCGCGGTCATGAACATGCCCGAGGGCGAGACGTTCGAGGCGGCCGAGCGCTGGGGCATCCACCGCAAGGCCCCCGCCTTCGACCAGCTCGAGTCCAAGACGCAGATGTTCCAGACCGGCATCAAGGTCATCGACCTGCTGACGCCCTACGTCCTCGGCGGCAAGATCGGCCTGTTCGGCGGCGCCGGCGTCGGCAAGACGGTGCTCATCCAGGAGATGATCGCCCGTGTGGCCAAGGACCACGACGGTGTGTCGGTGTTCGCCGGAGTCGGCGAGCGCACCCGCGAGGGCAACGACCTCATCGCCGAGATGGAGGAGGCCGACGTCCTCGACAAGGTCGCCCTCGTCTTCGGCCAGATGGACGAGCCGCCCGGAGCGCGTCTGCGCGTGGCGCTGTCGGCCCTGACGATGGCGGAGTACTTCCGCGACGTCCAGAACCGCGACGTGCTGCTGTTCATCGACAACATCTTCCGGTTCACGCAGGCCGGCTCGGAGGTCTCCACGCTGCTCGGGCGCATGCCGTCCGCCGTGGGCTACCAGCCGACGCTGGCCGACGAGATGGGCGTGCTGCAGGAGCGCATCACCTCCACGCGTGGTCACTCGATCACGTCGCTGCAGGCGATCTACGTGCCGGCCGACGACTACACGGACCCGGCGCCCGCCACCACGTTCGCGCACCTGGACGCCACCACCGAGCTCAACCGTGAGATCGCCTCCATGGGCATCTACCCCGCGGTCGACCCGCTGACGTCCACCTCGCGCATCCTGGACCCGCGCTACATCGCCGACGACCACTACACGACGGCCAACCGGGTCAAGGGCATCCTGCAGCGCAACAAGGAGCTCCAGGACATCATCGCCATCCTCGGTGTCGACGAGCTGAGCGAGGAGGACAAGACGATCGTCTCGCGCGCCCGTCGCATCCAGCGCTTCCTCAGCCAGAACACGTACGTGGCCAAGCAGTTCACCGGCATCGAGGGCTCCACCGTCCCGCTCGACGAGACGATCGACGCCTTCACCAAGATCTGCGACGGCGAGTACGACCACGTGGCCGAGCAGGCCTTCTTCATGTGCGGCGGTCTCGACGACGTCGATGCGAAGTGGGCCGAGATCCAGAAGAACTCCTGATGGCGGACACGACGCTCCAGGTCGAGCTGGTCGCCGCCGACCGCGTGGTGTGGTCGGGGGAGGCCCACGAGGTCGTCGCCCGCACCGTCGAGGGTGACCTCGGCGTCCTCGTCGGGCACGCGCCGCTGCTGTCGGTGCTCGTGCCCGGCGTGGTCAAGATCAAGGCCGACGGCGAGACGGTCGTCGCGGTCGTCGAGGACGGGTTCCTGTCCGTCGCCGACGACCGCGTCTCGATCCTGAGCGAGGACACCCACCTGGTGTCCGAGCTCGACCGGGACCAGGTGCAGGCCGAGCTGGAGCAGGCGCGGTCCGACGACGACGACGCTGCGGTCCAGCGTGCCGAGGCCAAGCTCCGCGGCATCGAGCTGGCCTAGGGTTCTCGGCCGTCTGCCGGAGGAGGGAGGGCGGGGTGCCGCTGTGGCTGTGGGCCGTGGACCTCGTCCTCGCCGCGATCGCCTTCACCGTCGTCCTGCTGGCCGTCCTCGTGCTGCGCCGTCGGTACCTGGCGCGCACGCTGGGCGCCTTCGACCTCAGCATCAACAAGCGGGACGGCGCGTCGGCCCAGGGGTGGACCCTGGGCCTCGCGGTGTACCGCGGAAGCACGCTGGAGTGGTACCGGACCTTCTCGTTGCGGCTGCGTCCGGCGTACCGGTTCTCGCGGGACGCCATGGCCGTCGACGGTCGTCGCGACCCCGTGGGCGGTGAGGTGCACGCGGTCCACGACGGGCACGTGGTCGTGACCACGCGCAACCCGACACCGGTGCAGCAGCTCGCCCTGACCCCGGCGGCCCTGACGGGGCTGCTGGCCTGGCTCGAGGCATCACCCCCGGGGCAGCGGGTCAGCACGGTCCTGTGAGCCGACGCGTACGGCGTCCGGTCGTGAGCCGCCGCGGCATGGGTGAGACCTGCGGAAGTCGAACGCGTCTCGGCGTTTCCATTGACGATCGTGCGAGGACTACGGGACCATGGTCCCGATGGACCATGCCCGGTCGACCGGGCCCCCCGATGGAACAGGTAGCCCCATGAACCGTATTGCCAAGCGCATCGTCGTCGCCACCTTCGCGTCGGCCCTCGCGTTCCTGCCGCTGTCGTCGCCGGCCCAGGCTGACGTCGACTCCACGTCCTCCGTCACCAAGGTGACCAAGGTCAAGTCCGGCGGCACCGTCACCACCCAGCGAGCCATCGACTGGGAGTGACCCCCACCAGCACGTGACCAGATCGCCGTCGTCCCGCGTGGACGGCGGCGATCTGCGTCTCCGGTGGGCTCGCCGGCGCTCGCCGCTGTGCCGTCGGGTCGGCTCGCCAGCGCTCGCCGCTGTGCCGTCGGGTCGGCTCGCTAGCGCTCGCCGCCGGGCACCCAGAGGATGTCGCCGGCCTCGCGGTTCGCGTAGCGACCGAGGATGAACAGCAGGTCGCTCAGCCGGTTCAGGTAGCGGGCCGTCAACGGGTTCATCGTGTCGCCGTGCACCTCGATCGCGGCCCAGGCGGAGCGCTCGGCGCGCCGGGTCACCGTCCGCGCGACGTGCAGGGCCGATGCCGAGCGGGTGCCGCCGGGCAGGATGAACGAGCGCAGCTTCTCGAGCCGGTCGTTGTACTGGTCGCACCAGCCCTCGAGGCGGTCGACGTAGTCGGGCTCGACACGCAGCGGCGGGTGCTCGGGGTTCTCCACGACCGGAGCGCCGAGGTCGGCGCCGACGTCGAACAGGTCGTTCTGCACGTGCCGGATCACCGCGGTGACCTCGTCGTCCAGCTCGTCGAACGCCAGGGCGAGCCCCAGCTGGCTGTTGGCCTCGTCGACGTCGGCGTAGGCCACGAGCCGCAGGTCGTTCTTCGAGGTGCGGCTGAAGTCGACCAGGTTGGTCGTGCCGTCGTCGCCGGTCCGGGTGTAGATCCGTGTCAGGTTGACCATGACCTCACCCTAGGGCGTGTCGCTGGAGGCGGCCGGGCCACCTGAGGCGGGTCGCGTGGCTCACAGAGTCTGCCGCGTCACGTTACGGCGCGGTAACCTGACCGGCATGCCTGACAAGTCTGCGCCCGACCGTCCCTGGGTGATGCGCACGTACGCCGGACACAGCTCGGCGGCCGAGTCCAACGCGCTGTACCGCAAGAACCTGGCGAAGGGCCAGACGGGGCTCTCGGTGGCCTTCGACCTGCCCACCCAGACCGGCTACGACCCCGACCACGTGCTGTCTCGCGGCGAGGTGGGCAAGGTCGGCGTCCCGATCCCGCACCTGGGGTCGATGCGACGGCTGTTCCAGGACATCCCGCTCGGCGAGATGAACACCTCCATGACGATCAACGCCACCGCCATGTGGCTGCTCGCCATGTACCAGGTGGCCGCCGAGGAGCAGGGCGTCGATCCGTCGGCGCTCGCCGGGACGACCCAGAACGACATCATCAAGGAGTACCTGTCGCGCGGGACCTACGTCTTCGGTCCTGCCCCGTCGCTGCGGCTGACGACCGACATGATCGCCTACACGGTCAACACGATCCCCAAGTGGAACCCGCTCAACATCTGCAGCTACCACCTGCAGGAGGCCGGTGCCACGCCCACGCAGGAGATCGCCTACGCGCTGAGCACCGCCATCGCGGTGCTCGACGCCGTGAAGGACTCCGGCCAGGTCGACGACGCCGACTTCGAGAAGACCGTCGGGCGCATCTCGTTCTTCGTCAACGCCGGCGTCCGCTTCATCGAGGAGACCTGCAAGATGCGTGCCTTCGGGCAGCTCTGGGAGCAGATCACCCGGGACCGCTACGGCGTCACCGACCCCAAGATGCGCCGCTTCCGCTACGGCGTGCAGGTCAACTCCCTGGGACTCACCGAGGCCCAGCCCGAGAACAACGTGCAGCGCATCGTGCTCGAGATGCTCGGCGTCACGCTCAGCAAGAACGCCCGTGCCCGTGCGGTGCAGCTGCCCGCCTGGAACGAGGCGCTCGGCCTGCCCCGCCCCTGGGACCAGCAGTGGTCGCTGCGCCTCCAGCAGGTCCTCGCCTTCGAGTCCGACCTCCTCGAGTACGACGACATCTTCGAGGGCTCGCACGTCATCGAGGCCAAGGTGGCCGAGCTCGTGGAGGGTGCGCAGGCCGAGATCGACCGCGTGCAGGCCATGGGCGGTGCGGTGGCGGCCGTCGAGTCCGGCTACATGAAGTCCGAGCTGGTCGCTTCACACGCCGCGCGCCGCTCGAAGATCGAGTCCGGCGAGATGAAGGTCGTGGGCGTCAACAGCTACGTCGAGACCGAGCCGTCGCCCCTGACCGCGGACCTCGACGGCGCCATCATGGTGGCCGACCCGCAGGCCGAGGCCAACGCCGTCGCCGACGTGCAGGCGTGGCGCGAGCAGCGCGACCAGGGTGCCGTCGACGCGGCTCTCGAGAGGCTGCAGTCCGAGGCCAAGACCGAGACGAACCTGATGGAGGCGACGCTCGCGGCCGTGCGGGCCGGTGCGACCGTGGGGGAGTGGTCGGGTGCGCTGCGCGAGGTGTTCGGCGAGTACCGGGCACCCACCGGCGTCTCCGGTGCCGTCGGCGTGGCGGAGGCCGGCGCCGAGCTGACCGCCGTGCGCGAGAAGGTCAAGCGCACGGGTGACGAGCTCGGCACGCGGCTGCGCTTCCTGGTCGGCAAGCCGGGCCTGGACGGCCACTCCAACGGGGCCGAGCAGATCGCCGTGCGCGCCCGCGACGTCGGCTTCGAGGTCGTGTACCAGGGCATCCGGCTGACTCCCGAGCAGATCGTCTCCGCCGCCGTGGCCGAGGACGTGCACGTGGTGGGTCTGTCGATCCTGTCGGGGTCGCACATGGAGCTCGTGCCCGACGTGCAGCAGCGCATGCGCGAGGCCGGCATGGACGACGTGCCCCTCATCGTCGGTGGCATCATCCCCGACTCCGACGGTCGTCGTCTCGAGGCGGACGGCGTGGCCGCGGTGTTCACCCCGAAGGACTTCGGCATGACCGACATCATGGGTCGCATCGTCGACGAGATCCGCAAGGCCAAGGGCCTCGAGGCCTGACCGCGTGCGAAGGGCCCGGGACCACACGGTCCCGGGCCCTTCGTCGTCCGCGGGTCAGTTGAGGACGCGGAAGTCCTCGGGCAGCGCGCCGCCGGACTGGATGTCGCGGGTCAGGTCCTGCAGGGCCATGAGCGCGACGGACTGCGTGAACGGGCCGTACGACACGCGAGCGACGCCGAGCTCCTGCTGGCGCGCGAGGGGGATGGATCCGGGGTAGCCGATGGTGGTGAGCCGCTGCGGGCCCCAGGCGTCGACGAACGCTCTGACGTCGTCCTCCGAGAGGGGGCCCGGGACGAAGACGATCGGCGCGCCGACCTCGATGAAGGCCCTGCCGCGCTCGATCGCGTCGGCGATGACCTCGTCGTGCGGGCGGTCGCCGGCCTTCGCGACGACGTCGGTGCGGGCGTTCAGCACGAACGGGATGCCCTCGGCCTCACCGGCCTTCACGACGGCCTCGACCGCGGCCACGGCCTCGGCCAGCGGCTTCACCTGGTCCTCGAGGTTGGCACCGACCGCGCCCACGCCGATCGCCTTGCGGGCGGTCTCGCCGGGATCGCCGTAGCCGGCCTCGAGGTCGGCCGTCACCGGCAGGTGCGTGTTCGCGACGATGAGCCCGACGGCGGCGATCATCTCGTCGACCGGGATGTTCTCGCCGTCCTCGTAGCCGTGCGACGCGGCGATGGAGTGGCTCGCCGTGGCGAGGGCCTTGGTGCCCTCGACCTCGGTGACGATGCGGGCGGTGATGGCGTCCCACACGTTCACGACGGTGAGCAGCTCCGGGGCGGTGTGCAGGTCGAGCAGCGTCTGGGCGCGTGTCTTCAGGTCCATGACGCCGACGCTAGGGCACGACGTCGGGACCCACCAGACGAATGCCGCCCCGGGATGGACTCAGGCGGCCAGGGCGTGCTTCTTGGCCTTCTTGCCCTGGGTCTTCGTGTTCTTCGAGCCGGACTTCTTGCCCTGGGACTTCGTGCTCTTCGAGCCGGACTTCTTGCCCTTCTTGCTCTTCTTTGACTTCTTGTCCTTCTTCTCCACCGGGACGACGGTGCCGTCGGCGCCGATGCGGACGAGCCGCCTCTTCTTCACGCCGTAGCCGTCGGGGAGGGTGCCTTCCTTGAGCATCCGGATCGGGCAGCGCTTGCAGCGGTTCTTGCTGACGCAGCACTTGCGCTTCGGCTCCTTGGACACGAGCAGACCGTAGCATCGGGCCCATGAAGTCACCCGGCGACGATGGAGGACGACGATGACGTCACAGGCGTTCGTGGAGAAGCTCAACGAGCAGCTCGGGCACGAGTTCGGGGCGCACCAGCAGTACGTGGCGATCGCGGCGTACTACGACGCCCAGACGATGCCGCGGATGGCGGCGCTCTTCTACGACCAGGCGGCCGAGGAGCGCGACCACGCCATGATGATGGTGCAGTACCTGCTGGACGCCGGCGAGACGCCGCACATCCCTGCGCTGCCGGCGCCGGTGGGGGAGTTCGGCGACGTCGTGGAGCCGGTCCGCGCTGCGCTCGAGCAGGAGAAGAAGGTCACCGAGCAGGTCAACGAGCTGACGCGGATCGCGAGGGCCGACGGCGACTTCGCGTCCGAGCAGTTCATGCAGTGGTTCATCCGTGAGCAGGTGGAGGAGGTCGCCAAGATGGGGGACCTGCTGGCCGTGGTCACGCGGGCGAAGGACGACGTCGACCGCATCGAGGACTGGGTCGCCCGCGAGGACACGGGGGAGTCCTCCGACCCGACGGCGCCCAGGATCGCCGGTGCGTAGGGCCCTGCCGCTCATCGTCCTCGTCGGGGCACTCCTGGTCGGCTGCGGCCAGGACTCCGACGACGGGCCCGGTACGGACGCCGGGGCCGGCGGCGGCTCGGTCGCGGCCACGTCGATCACCATCGAGGTGCGCACCGACGCCGACGCCGAGCCGAACGTCATGACCCTCGAGTGCGACCCGGCAGGTGGCGACCACCCCCAGGCCCAGGAGGCCTGCGCCGCGCTCGCGTCGGCCGGGGCGGACGTCCTCGAGCCCGTGCCGGCCGACCAGGTCTGCACGATGATCTACGGCGGCCCCCAGACCGCCACGGTGAAGGGCACGGTCGACGGCGCGGACGTCGATGCCACCTTCACCCGCGAGAACGGCTGCGAGGTCGACCGCTGGGAGACGCTCGGCACCACCTTCTTCGACGTCCCCCTCCAGTGACCCCCACGAGCGGTGACTTCTCCACCGAAAGGGTCTGAACCGGACCGAGCGGTGCAGATTCCACCGTCCCAGCGCTGGGACGGTGGAATCTGCACCGCTCGAGTCCATTCGGTGGAGAAGTCACCGCTCGGGGGAGTTAGAACAGGCGCAGGGAGGGGTCGTCGATGCCGCGGAGGGCGTCGTAGTCGACGACGACGCACTCGATGCCGCGGTCCTCGGCGAGCACGCGGGCCTGGGGCTTGATCTCCTGGGCGGCGAAGATGCCGCGCACGGGGCGCAGCTTCGGGTCGCGGTTCATCAGCTCGAGGTAGCGGGTGAGCTGCTCGACGCCGTCGATGTCGCCGCGCCGCTTGATCTCGACGGCCACGGCGGCGCCGGCGTCGTCGCGGCACAGCAGGTCGACCGGGCCGATCGCGGTCATGAACTCACGGCGCACGAGCGACATGCCGACGCCGAAGGTGCTCGTGTGCTCGGCCAGGAGCTCCTGAAGGTGCTTCTCGACGCCGTCCTTGCGCAGGCCGGGATCGACACCCAGGTCGTGGCTGGAGTCGGACACGACCTCGTCGATGAGGATGCGCAGCGTGTCGTCGGTCTTGCCGGCCTGCACGACCCACTCGAGGCGACCGTCGTCGGCGGTGCCCTCCTTGAGGCTGCAGGGCGGGCTCATCCAGTTCAACGGCTTGTAGGAGCCACCGTCGGAGTGCACGAGCACCGAGCCGTCGGCCTTGACCATGATGACCCGGGTGGCCATGGGCAGATGTGCGGTGAGCCGCCCGGCGTAGTCGACCTGGCAGCGTGCGACGACCAGACGCACTACTGACGCACCAACGTCCCGAGCTTGAACACCAGCGTGCCGTCCTTGATGGTGCCCTCGTCGTCGTTGCCGTCGCCACCCTGGAGCGTCACGACGCCGTCGGCGACCTCGTAGTCACCCGTCCGGAACTCCGGCACGCCCTGGAAGTCCTCTGAGAAGGTGCCGTCGGCCTTGAAGGTCACCGTCCAGTCGGCCTCGTCGTCGCGCCACGTGCCGGCGAGGTCGGCCGCGTCGGCCGGATCGCCGGTGGGCGCCGCCGAGGGGGACTCGGACGCGGAGGCGGAGGTCGACGGGGACGGCGAGGAGCCGTCGGGGGTCCCCGGTCCGTCGTCGGACCCGCAGGCGGCGAGGGTGCTCAGCGCGAGGGCGGCGACGCCCGTGGCCAGGCTCATACGACGATTCATGTGACAGCCCTCCCGTTGGTGCGGATCGGACGCTAGTGTGTCACGACCCCGAAGTTACCTAGGAGTAGGCATGCAGGAGATCGTGGACCGTCTCACGGCCGACGACCGCGGCGCCGAGATCGCCCGGACGCTGGTGTACCCGTACCTCAACCACGCCGCCACCATGTACGAGAGCGGCTACGCCACCAAGGACGACATCGACGCCTCGATGCGCTTCGGCTGCGGCTACCCGATCGGCCCGCTGGCCCTGGTCGACGCCCTCGGTGCCGCCACCGTGGTCGAGGGCCTGCGCGCCCAGCACGCCGGCACCGGTGACCCGCTCCACGAGCCGGCTCCCGTGCTCGTGAAGCTCGCGGAGTCCTCCGAGACGTTCGAGGCCGCCGCCGACGCGGGCGCCGACGCGGCTCCCCAGAAGCACCACCCGGTCGCCAAGGTCGGCGTCGTCGGCACGGGCACCATGGCCTCCGGCATCGTCGAGGTCTTCGCCAAGGCCGGGCACGACGTGGTCTTCGTCGGTCGTTCCGACGACAAGGTCGCCGCCGTCCAGGCCCGGATCGAGAAGAACCTCGACCGGGCGATCGCGAAGGGCCGGCTCACCGAGGACGAGAAGTCCGACGTCATCGGTCGGCTGACCGCCGCCACGGACCGGCACGCGCTCGACGACGTCGACATCGTGGTGGAGGCCATCGCCGAGGACCTCGACGTGAAGCTCGAGCTCTTCCGCGACCTCGACCGCATCACCAAGCCCGGGGCGATCCTCGCGACCACCACGTCGTCGCTCTCCATCGCGTCGTGCGCCGAGGCCACGTCGCGTCCGCAGGACGTCGTGGGCATGCACTTCTTCAACCCCGCCCCGGTCATGAAGCTCGTCGAGGTCGTCTCCGCGGACTCGACGTCGCCCGAGGTCGCCGAGACCGTCAAGGCGCTGTGCCTCGACGTCGGCAAGCACCCGGTCTCCTGCGGTGATCGCGCCGGGTTCATCGTGAACGCGCTGCTGTTCCCCTACCTCAACGACGCCGTGACGCTGCACGAGTCTGGTGCGGCCTCGCTCGAGGAGATCGACACCGCGCTCAAGGAGACCAAGCTCCCCATGGGTCCGTTCGAGCTGCTCGACGTCGTCGGCAACGACGTCTCGCTGGCGATCCAGCAGACGCTGGTGTCCACCTTCGGTCACGAGGGCTGGACGCCCGCGCCGACCCTGGAGCGCCTGGTCGCCGAGGGCAAGCTCGGCCGCAAGACCGGCGAGGGCTTCCACACCTACTGAACCGATCCGACGAGAGGAGGGCGCCCGGGGTAACCCGGGCGCCCTCCTCTCGTTGGCCTGGGCAGGGGACAGGAAGGCAGAGCACATGCGGACCAGGGGGGTTCTGCGCATCGCTGCGGCGCTGCGGCGGCTCACGCTCGTGAGCGTGGCGTCCGCCGTGCTCACGCTCGTGTCGCTGCACGCGTTCGACCGCGGGTACGGGACCACGGACGAGGACGTCTGCGCCGTCGCGGGCTGTCCCGCCATGGCGCCGGCACTCGCCGAGCTGGTCGAGTCGCAGCAGGCGCTCGGGATGCACTGCACCAGCACGCCACGACTGAGCGACGTGGTGGCCGTCGACGACGGTCGCGGCGGCGCCACCCTCAGCTCGCTCGCCGACGTCGTGGCCACGAGCGTCGGCATGACACATCGCACGGTCGTCTACTGCCGCTGAGCGGTAACCCCGACCCCACCCGCTCGTTGAGGTGGTCGTGGCGGTCATCCGGCCGTCGCCTCGGGGGCCGACGGATCCGGAGCCCCTGTGTCGACGATGCAGACCGCCCAGCAGGCGAGTCGGGTCGTGCGCATCGCGGCGTTGTCGTTCGGGCTCTCGTTCCTGCCGGCCCTGGCGGTCGTCCAGCATCTGGTCGACCCGCCGGCGGCCACGGAGGACGTCAAGCAGGTGATGCGCTGCGGCGCCGCTTCCTGTGACCGGGAGATGTCCTCCGCGGCCACCGCGCTCGTCGCCCGGCTCACGGAGCAGGGACTCGTGTGCAGCTCGGCGCCCCGGCTGACCGACGTCGTCGTGGTGGAGCGGATGACGGGGGAGGCCGAGGTCGTCGTGTTCGACCGTGCGCTCGAGGTCGCCGCCCACCGGGAGGGCTGGCTCCGCTCCTACTGCGTCGAGGACGTCGCCGGACGATAAGGTCACCCGGGTGTCCAGACGACGGCCGCCCCGACGACCGCGGCAGGGACAACCGTCGGCCGGCCCACCCCCTGTCGAGCCGAAGGCCGACGGCGGCTGGCACGTGCGACGCCTGACGGGTGCCGGTGCGACCAGCAGCTACACGTGCCCCGACTGCCACCGTCCCATTCCGCCCGGGACTCCTCACGTGGTGGTCTGGCCCGTCGAGAAGCCGCTGCTCAGTGCGGCAGCCGTCGACGAGCGCCGGCACTGGCACACCGCCTGCTGGCGCCGCAAGCCCTGACCCGCGCGAACCTCGCCGGACCCGGCCACCCTCGGGCGGTCCGGACCGGCGAAGGGCCGTCGATCAGCGGGCCGCCGGAGCCTCGACGGTGTCGTCCGTGTCGTCGTCCGAGGCGTCCTGCGGGGCCGGGTCGTCGGCCCGGTCCTGCGGGGCGGACGCGGACGCGGTGCTCGCGGCCGAGTCGCCCGCGAAGGACGCGACGATGTCGCGGAGCTGACCCATCTGCGCCAGGATCCCCTCGCGTCGACGCTGCAGGTCCTCGACCTCGGTGCGCAGGGAGCGGGTCTCGCGCTCCACGTCGGTGGTCGCGGAGGCGCGCAGGTGGTCGGCCTCGGCCTTGGCGTTCGCCACCAGGGCTGCCGCCTCCTTGCGCGCGTTGTCGACGATCGACGACGCGTCCGTGCTGGCCGACTCGCGCGCCGCGTTGGCCTTGCTCATGAGACCTCGGGCTCGCTCGTCGGCGGCCGCGGCACGCGTCTCGGCGTCCGTGACCAGCTTGGACGTCTGCTCGGTGGCGGCCGCGTGGTTCTCGGCGGCCTCGCGAGCCAGACGCTCCTTCTCGACCGCCAGCACGCGACGGGCCTCGGTGACCTCCCGGTCGGCGGCCGCGCGAGCCTGCTCGACCTCACGGGTGGCGCCGAGGCGCATGTTCTGGGCGTCCTGCTCGGCCGCGAGACGGATCTGGGCGGCCTCGCGGTCGGCCTGGGCGCGCACGTCGTCGGCGTGTGCAGCCGCGTCGGCACGGCCGGCCTCGGCCTCGGTGAGCAGCTCGCGCCGCTTCTCCTCGAGCTCGCTGACCGCTCGCGTGCGCAGGTCCTCGGCCTCCTTGGCCGCAGCGGTGCGGACGAGGGCGGCCTCCTCCTCGGCGACCTTCAGCACCTCGTCGGCCTCGCGGCGGGCACGCGAGCGCACCTCGTCGGCCTCCTGCTCGGCCAGCTGCAGCAGCTGGGCGGCGTGGCCGCCGAGCCCGGAGTACGTGGGCCGGTCGATGGCCTCGACCCGCTCACGCAGCTGCTCGACGAGGTCGTGCAGCTCGTCGTTCTCCTCCTGCAGCGACTGGACCGCGTCGGCGGCCTTCTGCAGCTCGGCGGACTGGGTGCGGGCCCAGGCGTCGACCGCGTCGCTGTCGTAGCCGCCTCGTCGGGCCAAGGGGAACGAGACCTCGGCGGACTTGCGTGCCGCGTCGAAGATGGACAATCCGGACTGTTCCTCGGACATGCCGCGGTACTCCCTCTGGCTGGATCGACTGGTGCGCGAGCCTGCATCGGACGACGACGCGTCGACTTCGCTCGCGGTGGGTCCCACCATACCCAGGTGGGCCGACGCCCCCGCGCTGCCGCGACCGCGTGCCGGACGCTCGTCCGGTCTCCCCGCGCCCCGGGCGGCGCGGACACGCCGGAGGAACCGGCACGCCACGGACGCGGACGTGCCGAGGGGCCCGGACGGATCGTCCGGGCCCCTCGGTCGAGCGGTGGTGCTGGTCGGTCCTGCGTCAGATGCCGCGGAACCGGTTGATGGCGTCGAGGTGCTTGGCGCGGAACTCCTCGTCGCGGACGCCCAGGCCCTCCTCGGGGGCGAGGGTGAGCACGCCGACCTTGCCCTGGTGGAGGTTGTGGTGGACGTCGAGCGAGGCCTGGCCCACGTCCTCGAGCGTGTACGTGCGCGAGACGGTGGGGTGGATCTTGCCCTGGGCGATGAGGCGGTTGGCCTCGTACGCCTCGCGGTAGTTGGCGAAGTGGCTCGAGACGATCCGCTTCAGGTTCATCCACAGGTAGCGGTTGTCGTACTCGTGCATGAAGCCCGTGGTCGACGCGCAGGTGGTGATCGTGCCGCCCTTGCGCGTGACGTAGACCGAGGCGCCGAAGGTCTCGCGGCCCGGGTGCTCGAAGACGATGTCGATGTCCTCGCCACCGGTGAGCTCGCGGATCTTCTTGCCGAGGCGCTGCCACTCCTTCGGGTTCTGCTGGGTGCCCTCCTCGTTCCAGAACTTCCAGTTCTCCTCGGAGCGGTTGATCACGTGCTCGGCGCCCATGCTCCGGACGATCTTGGCCTTCTCCTCGTTGGAGACCACGCAGATCGGGTTCGCGCCGCCGTTCAGGGCGTACTGCGTGGCGAAGCCGCCGAGGCCACCGGAGGCGCCCCAGATCAGGACGTTGTCGCCCTGCTTCATGTTGCCGCCGTTCTTCGAGACCAGCTGCCGGTACGCGGTCGCGTTGACCAGCCCGGGCGAGGCGGCCTCCTCCCACGTGAGGTGGTCGGGCTTGGGCAGCAGCTGGTTGGACTTGACCAGGGCGATGTGGGCCAGTCCGCCGAAGTTGGTCTCGAAGCCCCAGATGCGCTGCTGGGGATCCATCATCGTGTCGTCGTGGCCGGCGGGGTCCTCGAGCTCCACGGAGAGGCAGTGCGCGACGACCTCGGCACCCGGTTTCCACTGGGTGACGCCCGGGCCCGTGCGCAGCACGACTCCGGCGAGGTCGGAGCCGACCACGTGGTACGGCAGGTCGTGGCGCTTGGTGAGCGGGGAGAGTCGGCCGTAGCGCTCGAGGAAGCCGAACGTGGAGACGGGCTCGAAGATCGACGTCCAGACGGTGTTGTAGTTGATGGCGCTCGCCATGACGGCCACGAGGGCCTCGCCCGGACCCAGCTCGGGGAGCGCGACGTCCTCGACGTGGATCGACTTGCGCGGGTCCTTGTCGCGGCTGGCGACGCCCTCGAACATGTCCACCTCGTCCTTGTGGACAGTGGCGGCGCGGTAGTGGTCGGGGATGTCCAGGTGGGCGAAGTCCTCGCTCGCCGTGTCTCCGGCGAGGATCGCATCGAGGATGTGCTGCACGGGGCCTCCAAGGTGGGGTGTTCCGGCGCTCGGTCCGGCGCGGGGTCGGGGTTTCGGCGATGTTACCGATCCGTAGCGTTCTACGTCCCGGCTCGGGAGTGTGGGTCGGGTCACGCCCGAGGGCGGGCCTCGTGCTCAGTGCGACGTCGAGGACGGCTCGACGAGCTCGACCAGCACGCCGCCGGCGTCTTTGGGGTGCACGAAGTTCACGCGGCTGTCGGACGTGCCGCGCTTCGGCTGGTCGTAGAGCAGCCGGACGCCGCGCTCGCGCAGGATCGCCGAGACCGCGTCGATGTCGAGCACGCGGTAGGCGAGCTGCTGGATCCCCTGGCCGTTGCGGTCCAGGAACTTCGCGATCGTGGAGCTGTCGTTGAGCGGGGCCAGCAGCTGGATGCAGGAGCCGGAGTCGCCGACGGCCAGCATCGCCTCGCGGACACCCTGCTCCTCGTTGACCTCCTCGTGCACGGACCGGAGCCCGAAGACGGAGGAGTAGAAGGCGAGGGCGTCGTCGAGGTCGGGCACGGCGATGCCGACGTGGTCGATGGCGACGAGGAGGTGCTCGGGGACGGTGGCGTCGGCGGGGGCGTCCGACGATGGGGTCGAGGTGGTCATGAGAAGCAGGGTAGGGGAGGTCCGTGCCGCCCGCCGAGGCCCGTCGGAGATCGCACGTATGGTCGATTTCCCCTACCCGTCGGAGGTCTCGTGCACATCGAGCTGCGGATGTTGCGTGCCCTGGTGATGGTCGAGGCCAGCGGCTCCGTCACCCGCGCCGCGGACGGCCTGGCCTTCTCGCCCGCCGCGGTGAGCGAGCACCTGCGAGCGCTCGAGAGGGAGTGCGGGGTGCGTCTGGTCGAGCGCACGGGGTCCGGCACGGCACTCACGGAGGAGGGGCGCAGAGCCGTGCCGATCGCCCGGCTCATGCTCGCCGCGGCCGTCGAGCTGGAGCGGCTCGGCCGGCGCGCGAGCCCGAGCCGCAGCGGTGCCGTACCGCCTGGACCGTCGTCGATCAAGAGCAACCACAGAGATCGTGAGGTTCGTTGATCGGCCCACTCCCGCGCCGCGAGGCTGTCGGCAGACGCGTCGTCGAGCGTCGGGCACGTACGTCGCGCCTGCGGGGGGAGCTGGTCCGGGTGCATCTCGATCTACGGATGCTGCGCGCCCTGGTGATGGTCGAGCGCAGCGGCTCGATCACCGACGCCGCCCGGGTCCTGCGGTTCTCGGCACCGGCCGTGAGTGCTCACCTGCAGGCCCTGGAGCGCGAGTGCGGTGTCCGCCTCGTCCGGCGCGAGGGCGCCGGGGTGCGCCTCACCGAGGAGGGACGTCGGGCCGTGCCGATCGCCCGGCTCATCCTGGCGGCCGCGGAGGAGCTGGGCGGCGTCGCCGACCGCGGGCCGGCGGCGCGCGGCGCTCTACCCGGTGGCAGCGCTCCTCGTCAACACCTCCCGCACGAAGTCTGAGGAAGGGTGGTCGTCGCCGCGGCCCTCCCGAGAGTCTCGTCCCACGCGACACGAGACGGCGGCGGCCGACGAAGGGGACGACGTGAGGCGAGCAGGGTCGGTCACGAGGGCGAGCTCGATGACGGGGTCAGGGTCGATCGCGAGGGCCAGGGGTGCGATCGCCATGGTGACGGCAACGATCCTGGGCGTGGCGGGGATGGTGTCGGCGCCGGTCGCCGCGTCGGCCTCGGAGGACCCCGGTCCGGTGCCGCGTGACCTCTGGGTCGTCGACACCGCCGAGGGCGACTACGTCGTCGACGAGCTCTCGGCGCTCGATGGCACCCCGATCTCCACCGTCACGACCCCGATCACCGCCACGGCGAGCCGAGCGCCGGCCCCCGACGGGCCGTCGGCCGTCAAGGGGTCGGGCAAGGGCGGGTCGAGCACCGGCTCGGGGTGTCGCAAGGTGACGATCTCGAACCGTGCGACGACGTACACGGGCAAGACGGCCTACCGCTACAACACGTGGACCCGCTGGTGCTGGACCAGGTCGACCCAGCACATCCACGCCGGTGGCAGCAACGGCTTCTTCGTCTCCGAGGCCGACGCGTTCCAGTACTGGCGCGGCCAGGTGGCGTCCAACCGGTACTTCTACGACGCAGGTGCGAACGACGGCCACCCGCGCAGCGCGTTCTACCACTACCGGCAGGGGCGCTTCGAGAACTGCGTCTTCAAGTACGGCTGCGTCCAGACCACCTATCCGACCAACGTGATCCGGTCCTACGCCAACGGCACCTACGCCTGGTCGACCTCGGGGGTCTCGTGACGGCGCGCCGCTGGGGGATCCTGCTGGCTGCCCTGGTGGTCCTGCTCCTCCCGACGGCGCTCGCCGGTGCGGGGCTGCAGCGCCAGGTCGGGCCCCTCGAGGTCGGTCTGGCCCTCGTGGTGCTGGTGGTGCTGGGCGTGCTGTTCTTCACCTGGGCGCGGCCTCGGGTGACGTGACCCACATCCGCTCCTGGGCGAAGTGACCCGCGAGTACAGTGACGGGCACCCCACCACCTGTGTCCATGCAAGGGAGCAACCCCATGACCCAGTCCGTGATCGTCGCCGGCGCCCGCACGCCGATCGGCCGTCTGCTCGGCGGCCTCAAGACGCTGTCCGGATCCGACCTCGGTGGCCTCGCCATCAAGGGCGCGCTCGAGAAGGCCGGGATCTCCGGCGACCAGGTCGACTACGTGATCATGGGCCAGGTGCTCGGCGCCGGAGCCGGCCAGGTCCCCGCGCGGCAGGCTGCCTTCAAGGGCGGCATCCCGCTCGACGTGCCGGCCCTGACGATCAACAAGGTCTGCCTGTCGGGCATCAACGCCATCGCGCTCGCCGACCAGCTGATCCGCGCCGGCGAGTACGACGTGGTCGTGGCCGGCGGTCAGGAGTCGATGACCCAGGCGCCGCACCTGCTCACGGGCTCGCGCGAGGGAACCAAGTACGGCAAGGCCACGATGCTCGACCACATGGAGTACGACGGACTGTGGGACGCGCTGACCGACCAGGCCATGGGTTCGCTCACCGAGCAGCGCAACGCCGACGTCGACGCACTGACCCGTGAGGAGCAGGACGCGTTCGGAGCCCGCTCGCACCAGCTCGCGGCCACGGCGCAGAAGAACGGCGTCTTCGACGAGGAGATCGTCCCCGTCGAGATCCCGCAGCGCAAGGGCGACCCGGTGGTCGTCTCGGCCGACGAGGGCGTGCGCGGCGACACCACCGCCGAGTCTCTCGGCCGACTGCGCCCCGCCTTCGACAAGGAGGGGACCATCACCGCCGGCACCGCCAGCCAGATCTCCGACGGCGCCGCCGCCGTGGTGGTCATGAGCAAGGCCAAGGCCGAGGAGCTCGGCCTCACCTGGATCGCCGAGATCGGCGCGCACGGCAACGTGTCCGGACCCGACTCCACGCTCCAGGAGCAGCCGGCCAACGCCATCGAGAAGGCGCTCGCGAAGCAGGGCAGGACCGCGGCCGACCTCGACCTCGTCGAGCTGAACGAGGCCTTCGCGGCCGTCGGCATCCAGTCGGCCCGCAAGCTCGGCATCTCCGAGGACATCGTCAACGTCAACGGCGGTGCGATCGCCCTCGGGCACCCGATCGGGATGAGCGGCGCGCGCATCGTGCTGCACCTCGCGCTCGAGCTGAAGCGACGCGGCGGTGGGCTCGGCGCTGCCGCGCTCTGTGGTGGCGGCGGCCAGGGCGACGCCCTGCTCATCACCGTGCCGTCCGCCTGACGGTCACCCTCACCAGCGCAACCGACCGCCCGTGTCTGCCCCCACTCCCGACGTCGCCGACCTCGTCGCGCGGCTCCAGGAGGGGCAGCCGCGGGCGGTCGCGCGTCTGATCTCGCTCGTCGAGGACGAGTCGCCCGCGCTGCGCGAGGTCAGTGCGGCGCTCGCCCCACTCGTGGGCCGCGCCCACGTGGTGGGCCTGACCGGGTCGCCCGGTGTGGGCAAGTCGACCTCGACCGCCGCCCTGGTCGGGGCTCTGCGTGGCCAGGGCAAGCGCGTGGGTGTGCTCGCGGTCGACCCGACCTCCCCGTTCTCCGGTGGAGCGCTGCTGGGTGATCGCATCCGCATGGGCGAGCACGCCACCGACAGCGGCGTCTACATCCGCTCCATGGCCAGCCGTGGTCACCTCGGCGGTCTGTCGTGGGCGGCGCCGCACGCGTTGCGTGTGCTCGACGCCGCCGGCTGCGACGTCGTGCTGGTCGAGACCGTGGGGGTCGGACAGTCGGAGGTGGAGGTCTCCGGGCTCGCCGACACCACCCTGGTGCTCCTCGCCCCCGGCATGGGCGACGGCATCCAGGCGGCCAAGGCCGGGATCCTGGAGGTCGGTGACATCTTCGTGGTCAACAAGGCCGATCGAGACGGTGCGCAGTCCACCCGGCGCGAGCTGCGCTCGGTCATCGCGATGTCCGAGCGTCCCGAGGGCGCCTGGAAGCCACCCATCACCCTGACGGTGGCCTCGCGTGGTGAGGGGATCGACGAGGTCGTGGCCGAGATCGAGCGGCACCGCGAGCACCAGGAGTCCTCGGGCGGGCTGCGGCGACGCCGGCTCGCCCGCACCCGCCGTGAGATCGAGGCCGTCGCCCTGCACGAGCTGCGAGAGCGGTTCGGGCACGTCGGCGCAGACGAGCGTCTCGACGACCTCGCCGCGGCCGTGCTGGCCGGCGACCAGGACCCGTTCGCCGCGGCCGACGTGCTGCTCGACGTCGTCCGCTGAGGCGTGTCGACAGTCTCAGCGATCGCCCGGGCGCGCCTGCCGCTGACGGGCGGTCGAGTGCGATAGGAATGTTCGCGTGCTGAAGAAGCTCCTGGTGCTCCTCGTCGCCGCGTTCGTGGTCTACTACCTGCTGACCGCGCCCGCCGGTGCGGCCGACGCCGTCTCCGGCGCGGTCGAGGCCGTCATGAACGCCTTCGGCCAGGTCTTCATCTTCTTCAACGAGCTGACCCGGTAGGCCCCGTGCTGGCCGCCCTGCTGGCGCGACTTCCCGAGCAGGACGTCGAGGGGCACCTGCTGCTCGACGAGGGCGAGCACGTGATCGACCTGGTCCGCAAGCACCCGGTCGTCTACCTGCGTCCCGCCGCCGAGGCCCTCGGCGCCGTGCTTCTGTGGGTGCTGGCCGTCGTCGGTCCCATCCAGATCGGGTGGCTGTTCATCCTGCTCGGCGTCGGGGTGCTGCTGCACGCCGGCTACCTGATGCTCCAGGAGCACCGCGACGTCTTCGTCATCACCAACATGCGGGTCTTCCGCGCCTCGGGCGTGTTCTCGGTGCGCATCGCCACCATGCCCATCACCCGCATCCTCGACATCACCGTCGAGAAGCCGTTCGTGGGGCGGGTGCTCGGCTACGGGCACTTCGTCTTCGAGTCGGCCGCCCAGGCCCAGGGCCTGCGCGACATCCGCTTCATCGGCGATCCCGACGCTCGCGACCTGACGATCCAGCGGGTCGTCCAGCGCTCCGGGCTGCGCGGTCCGCGCACGGCCTTCGAGCGGCAGGCGCAGGACGGCCGCTGAGGGCCGGGGCCCGAGGCCTCGGGACGTGGGGTGCGTGAGGACGCTGGCCCCACTTCCTAGGATGGGTCCATGACCTTCTCGCGTCCTGGTGCCATCGACCTGTCCGCCCTGGCGTCGCCCCCGCCGTCCCCGGCCGCAGGACCGTCGGGTGCCGCAGGGGCGTACGCGGTCGACGTGACCGAGCAGAACTTCCAGACCGTCGCCCTCGAGGCCTCGATGCAGCACGTCGTGGTCCTGGCCCTGTGGTCGCCGCGCGCACCCCAGAGCCGCGACTTCGTCGACGTCGTCGGACGCGCCGTCGACGGCCTCGAGGGTCGCGCCCTGCTGGCCAGGGTCGACGCCGATGCCAATCCCGCCATCGCGCAGGCACTGCAGGCCCAGGGCGTCCCGCTGGTCGTGGGTCTCGTCAAGGGCCAGCCCGTCCCGCTCTTCCAGGGTGCGGTCGAGGAGGCCGAGGTGCGCCAGTACCTCGACCAGCTGGTCGCCGTCGCGGTCCAGAACGGGCTGTCCGGACGGGTCGCCGCGCCGGACGCGTCGGAGGACGTCGAGGCCGAGCCCGCCGAGGACCCGCGCTTCGCCGCGGCCGACACCGCCTTCGCGGCAGGCGACACCACCACGGCCATCGCCGAGTACGAACGACTCAAGGCCCAGCACCCCGGAGACGCCGAGGTGGCCGAGCGGCTGGCCGGGGTCAAGCTCTTCGACCGGACGAAGGACGCCGACCTCCAGGCTGCTCGCGCAGCCGCGGCCGACCGGCCCGACGACCTCGACGCGCAGCTGCTGGTGGCCGACCTCGACGTCAGCGGTGGCCACGTCGAGGACGCCTTCGCCCGTCTGGTCGCGCTCGTGCGCCAGGCGCAGGGCGACGACCGCGACCGCATCCGCGAGCGTCTGCTCGAGCTGTTCGTGGTGGTGGGATCGAACGACCCGCGGGTGGCCGACGCGCGACGCGCCCTCGCGTCCGCCCTCTTCTGACGGTGCGAGCGCACCCGGAGGGTTAGGGTGCGGCGACGGCGACGACAGGCGTGGCCGCAGCGAGGAGAGCGACGATGGGCGGACGGCTGGCCTGGCCGGCGCTCGTCGTGGGTGTGCTCCTGTCGGTCGTCGGCCTCGCGGTCGTCGTGGTGCTCGGTCCGGACAGCCGGTTCACGACGGGCCCGCACGAGGTCGACACCGACGCCGCCGCCGTGGTGACCGCCCCCGGTGTCGTCTCCTACCGCGGGCTCCAGGTCGACGTGCTGGTCGAGGTGCCGGTGAACAAGCCGGTGTTCGTCGGCCTCGGCAACACCGTGGACGTGCAGGACTACGTGAGTCGGACGCAACGGCTCGAGGTGACGTCGTTCCGGGTGCCGTGGACGGTCCGCACCCGGGAGGTCGAGGGAGGCCCGGCGCTGCCCGGTGCGCCCACGGCCCTCGACTGGTGGATCGCGGAGTCGGCGGGTCTCGGTGGGGCGTCGATCAGTGCCAGCCTGCCTGACGAGTCCGTCTCGGTGGCCGTGCTCGCGGTGGGGGCCTCGGACCTCTCCGGACTCACTGTCACGTTCGCCTACGGCGTGAAGGGCGGCTTCGGGCTGGGCCTCGGTGCGGTGCTCGTCGGTGCCGGACTCGTGTGGGTGGGTGTGCTGCTGCGGCGTGACACCGCACTCGCTCCCGCGCGGGTCGCGGCACCGGGTGCCTCGGGCGGGGACGAGGAGGTCGAGGAGGTCGAGGAGGTGGTCTACGTCTTCGTCGACGAACGGGGCGTGGAGCACGAGATCTCCGAGGACGAGGCAGAACGTCTCCAGGCGCGCCTGGACCTCGCCGACCAGGCAGGGCACGACGACGTGCCGACCGCGGAGGCCGCCGGGCCCGACTCCTCCACCGTGGACGGTCCGGTCGAGGCGGCGTCCGGCGAGCAGACCGCCCCGGCCCCGGCTCCGGCGACGCCGATCGCCGACCCACCCGCGCCGACGCCGGTCCAGGACGTCGTCTACGTGTTCGTCGACGAGGACGGCGTGGAGCACGAGGTCTCGGCCGACGAGCTGGCCGACTACGAGGTCGTCGACGAGGAGGACGAGCGATGAGGCGGTCCTCACGGCTCCTGGCGGCGCTGGTCTGTGCGCTGCTGGTCCTCGCGGCCTGTGGTCTCCCGCGCGAGCGCGGCGACGCGCCCCCGTCCACGGTCCCGGTCGACGCCGCGGAGGTCGACGCGGTGCTGGCCCGCTACGAGAAGGTGCG
Organism: Aeromicrobium sp. WCS2018Hpa-31; assembly: GCF_031843905.1. NCBI lineage: Bacteria > Bacillati > Actinomycetota > Actinomycetes > Propionibacteriales > Nocardioidaceae > Aeromicrobium > Aeromicrobium sp. WCS2018Hpa-31. The sequence goes on from NZ_JAVTJF010000006.1 coordinate 226,734, forward strand.
CGACACCGCCGCCGAGCTGCTCGACCCCAAGCCGCTGTCGACCGTGGAGAGCGGTGCCGTGCTGGCGATCGACACCGGGTCCTTCGAGGTGGCGCAGCGCCTGGCGCGAGCCGTGGGTGGCGACTCGGCCTCCAACGACGTCGTGCGCCTGGCCACGCCCCGGTTCACGGCCTACCCCCTGTGGTTCATGGTGGAGGTGCAGGACCGCGCGGCCGAGGTCAATCGGGTGCAGATCTTCGAGCGCGCCTCGGCCGTGGACCCGTGGTTCCTCGTCGCCAGCCCGGAGACGCTGCTCACGACGCCGCTGCCCGACCTGCGGGAGCGCGACGGGGTCCAGCTCGTGGTGCCGCCGGACAGCGCCACCGGCATGTCGATGTCGCCCCAGGACGCGGCCGACCGCTACGCCGCGGTGCTCGCGGACCCGGCCTCACCCGCGGCCTCGTCGCTCGAGCAGGACGACTTCATCGAGCAGATGCGCGCGGCGGCCGAGCGCAACGCCTCGCTCGAGGACGTGTCGTTCACGCAGACGTGGTCGGCGCAAGAGGTGCGGCACGTCCTGCGGACCGCCGACGGGGGTGCGCTCGTGTTCGCGACCCTCGAGCGCGTCGACTCCTACGAGGTGGGGGAGGGCGTCCGGGTCACGTGGCCGGACGACTCGCCGCAGAAGGCCCTGCTGGAGTCGGGACTGTCCTCGTCGGGCAGCCTGCGCTACCTGCACCAGGTGCTCGTCTCGATCCCCGGCGGGTCGGGCAAGCCGAGGGTCATCGGTCAGTACGGCGGCGTCGTGGAGGCCCAGGGGCCCTGACGGGTCAGACGGTAGGCGGCTCGGTGGGAGCGAGGGGTGCCTCGCGGTAGGTCGCGAGGTCGTCGCCGGCCACGGCGTCGAGCAGCTCGATCGCGGCCGCGGTCGCCTTGTCGTGCACCGTCTCGCTGTCGCACCAGTGCACCGACACGATCTCGGTGGGCTGCAGCACCATGTCGTCCACGTACGACGTGTCGACCACGCCGAGGTCGAACAGGAAGATGCAGGCGTCGTCCCATCCGCGCCAGGCGGGCAACCAGTTGACGGTCAGCAGCTCGCGCACCTGCACCGTGAGGCCCAGCTCCTCCTCGAGCTCGCGCACGAGGCCGTCGGCGGGGGACTCGCCGACCTCGACGACGCCACCGGGTAGGTCCCACTCCTGCTTGTAGGTCAGTCGACACAGCAGCACGCGGCCCTGCGGGTCGCGCAGCAGGCCCTGGGAGATGACCCGCTTGGTGGGCAGACCCGCGTTGAGCAGGGCGATGAAGCCGTCGCGGCTCGTGGCCGGAGGGTCGTCGTGCAGCCGGGCGAGCAGCGCGCGGTCGGGGGCGTCGCCCGCTCCCCGGGCGATGCCCTCGCGGCGCAGGCCGCTGATCGAGGCCGCTCGTACGTCCTCGGTCCGGTCCACGGGGACCCGGGCCTCCACCCGCAGGAGCCCCCGTTCCCCGAAGGCGTGCTCGAGCACCAGTCGCAGGGCGCGGACCGCGAGACCGAGCGCGCCGTCACCGGTGCCGGTGTTCCAGCGGACCGAGCCCACCCCACGGCCCTCGTCGAGCAGCGCGATCGTGCCGAGACGATCTCCGTCGATGGTCAGGGCCCAGCCGTGGAGTCCGTCGGATCCGCTCGTGGGCTCGAGGACGAGGTCGTCGTCTCGCAGGATGGTGCTCACGCCGCCACCGTACGCGGAGCCTGCGCGGCCGTCATCGCTGACGTCGGCCGTCGTGGGCGAGCGTCACCGCCGGCCCGTGAGGACTCGGACCGGGTGCTCGAGGTCCAGCAGGATCGACTCCGCGGCGTGCCAGGAGCCGTCGAGCTCGTCCTGCAGCCGGCCGTCGCTCCCGGTCAGCGTGGTCTGCACGCCCACGGTCTTGGAGAAGGCCGGGAAGAGGTCGATCACCACGAGCACCTCGTCGTCGGCGCAGGTCCTGCTGAAGGCCAGCACCCCGGCGTGGTGCACCGGTCGCAGCTCGAGACCACGACGCGACCGCAGGGCGGGGTGGGACCGGCGCAGCTCGTTGAGGCGGGTGAGGAACGCGGCGACCGTCTCGTCGGCGGGGTCGTCGGTGGGGGAGAACGTGCTGCTGACTCCCCAGGCGGGTCCACCGAGCGCCGCGACGGCGGCCCAGGCCTGGAAGGTGGCCGCGGATCCGCCGGTGAGGGCCGACGAGCGCCGGTGGCGCGTGGACGCCAGCAGCTGCGGGCGGGTCACCGACCCGCGGCCGATCCCGGTGAGGACCTCCTCGACGTCGTGGACGCCGAGGGCGCGGTGCAGCGGCGGAGTGGTCTGGTGGAAGCCGACGAGCGACAGCGCGTGCGCCTGTGCGGGCGACGGATCGCCCTCGGCCACCAGCACCACGTCGGGGGCCGCGACCCGGACGTCGTGGAGCAGCTGCTCCCACAGAGCCAGCGGCCAGCGGTGCGCGTCCTGCACCACGAAGGCGCTGATGCCCCGGCCGATCCAGGTGGTCACCATGTCCAGGACCGCGGCGTAGGTGGCACCGGTGTCCCCGTCGTGGTCGAACCGCCAGGTGTCGTCTCCGGCGGGGACGAACCAGCTCGGGTGCTGTGCGAGCCACGGGTGGGACGACGAGATGGTCCAGGCGAGCTCGAGGGCGACCTCGAGGCCCACGTGGTGTGCCTGCTCGACGAGCTCCAGGACGTCGTCGACGGTGCCGAGGCGAGGATCCACCGACGTGTGTTCCGCGGTGGCCGGTCCGGCATCCCAGGGGTCGGCGGACGCGGACGGGTGCAGCGGAGGGAGCCGGACCACGTCGAAGCCCAGGGCGGCGACCCGTGCGAGCTCCTCCGTGACGGTGGCCAGGTCGGACGTGGACGCGGGGGACAGCTCGTACCAGGCGCCGACGAGGGCTCGTTCCGGATCGACGCGCAACGGCAGTGGGTCCGTGCTGTCGACGTGCAGCCGACCGATCTCGTCGGGCAGGGACGCGACGTAGGCGAGCGCCTCGGCCAGCCGCTCGTGGGCCGGTGCGGCGTCGTCGAGGAGGTCCTCGGCCACCTGCAGCGCGGCGGGATCGCGGTCGCCGATGCCGAGCACGAGCGCGCTGCCGTGGGCGAGGACGTTCTCGGCGTCGGCGCCGCCGTCGATGTCGGAGACGACGCGAGCCGCCCAGCTGCGCAGCGGCTCCTGCCAGCTCTCGACGTGGTAGGTCCAGGCCCCGACGACGTCGGTGGTGACGGTCGCCGACCACAGGTGGTCGCCGAGGTGGCGCAGGGGGACGGGGCCGCGCGTCTTCCCCTCGGGGTCGGTGAGGACCACGGCGGCGCCGACCTCGAGGTCGTCGGGCAGCACGATCGCCTCGATGCGCAACGGTTCGCCGGGGACGACCTTGGCCGGGAACCGGCCGCGGTCCAGGCACGGACGGACCTCCAGCACCGGAACCCGAGCGACCATGGACCCACGCTAGTGCGTGCGTGCGGCTTTCGGGCGTGTTCCCCCGATGCCGCCCCATGGCGCGACGACTCCTATGCTCGCGGCCACGGACCAGCGGCCCCTTCCTCGGGTGGTCGCCCGACGGAAGGAAGCAGCGTGACGCAGCTCGTCCAGCTCGACGTGACCGACGGAGTCGGCGTGATCCGACTCGATCGTCCGCCCATGAACGCCCTCGACGCCCAGCTGCAGCGCGAGCTGGTGGAGGTGGCCCGTGAGGCCGACACCCGCGACGACGTCGCCGCGGTGGTGCTGCACGGAGGCCCCAAGGTGTTCGCCGCGGGCGCCGACGTCAAGGAGATGGCGGCGATGAGCTACCAGCAGATGGTCGCCCACGGCCACCTGCTGCAGGAGTTCACGCGGGCCGTGGCGAGCATCGGCAAGCCGACGGTCTCGGTCGTCACGGGCTTCGCGCTCGGCGGAGGCTGCGAGCTCGCCCTCTCCACCGACCTGCGGTTCGCCGCGGAGAACGCCAAGCTCGGCCAGCCCGAGATCCTGCTCGGCATCATCCCCGGTGCGGGTGGGACGCAGCGTCTGGCGCGCCTCGTCGGTCCCTCGGTCGCGAAGGACCTCGTCTACACCGGGCGGTTCGTGGGTGCCGAGGAGGCGTTGCGCATCGGCCTGGTCGACCGTGTCCTCCCGGCCGACGAGGTGCTCGAGGCCGCCCTCGCGTGGGCCCGCGGATTCGTCGGGGGCCCGGCGCTGGCCCTGCGGGCGGCCAAGAGCGCGATCGACCGCGGCCTGGAGACGGACCTGCAGACGGGGCTGGAGATCGAGCGGATCGAGTTCACCGGCCTCTTCGCCACCGACGACCGGAGCGCCGGCATGGACTCGTTCGTCGAGAACGGTCCCGGCAAGGCCACGTTCAGCGGTTCCTGACCCGGACGGGACGGTCCGAGGTCTCACGCCTCGACATCGCCGCGAAACGTCCGTGGCACGAGAGGCGCATGGGGCATACTGTGCTGCGACGTGCCGCCGTGTCGCCAAGAAGGGGAGTCATGACCGACTCAGGGTCGAACCAGCCACAGGATCGTCGGCGTGCCGACCCCTTGAAGGTCGCGGCGGACATGCTCGCGCAGTCCGACGGCGACGACGCCGCCGACACGAGCGACGCGGGCGGTTCCGGGTCCGCGGACGACCGGCGACGCAAGCGGGCAGCGCAGCGCGCCGCGCGCCAGGTGGCTGCCGAGAAGCGGCGCAGCGAGCGCAACGCGGCACGGGCGTTCAGCGCCTCCCGTCGCGGACGCCGCTCCGAGGACGGTCCGGTCGAGCCGGCCCTGCGCGCGGCCGAGGAGGCTCTCGACGCCGAGCAGCCGGCCGAGGCGGCGCAGCAGGAGCCCAAGCCCACCGCCCCCGAGCCCGTCGAGACTCCGTCCGTCGAGGCCGGGTCGGCGAGCCAGGTGCCCGAGGCCGAGAAGACCGCCGAGATGCCCCAGGTCCCCGCGGCGCCGGCGGAGCCCGAGGCCCGGCCCACGGTCGCGGACGCCCTGACCGGTCGGGTCCCGAACGACGACGAGCACATCGATGCGGCGCTGCTGGACGACACGGACGACCCGGCCGCCGTCGAGCCCGAGGCTCCCGCCTCCGCCGCTCCTGAGGCCGAAGCGGTCGAGCAGCCGCAGACGAGGCGCTGGATGCCGCCCACCGCGGCGAGCCTTGCCGAGCCGGAGACGCCCGCCGCTCCCGTCGCGGCCGACCGACCGGTCGCCGACGACGTGGTCACGGCCGACGCCGACCCGGTCGAGGCCTCCGGCACGGAGGAGTCCGTGACGGCGTCGCAGTCCGAGGGTGTCGCGGTCTCCGAGCCCGAGCCCGAGCCCGAGCGCGCCGAGCCCGCGCTCGCGCAGGCCGACGAGTCCGCGCCCGACGACCAGCCTCCTGCCGAGACCGCGACGGCCGGGGCGACGAGTCCCGACGCCGAGACCGAGTCCGCTGCGAAGGCCGAGGAGAGCGAGTCGGTCGCGGCCCAGCCGCACGACGGCACGCAGCCCGAGAGCACGCAGCACGAGGGCACGCAGCCCGAGAGCACGCCGGACGAGACCGTCGTGGAGCACGCCGAGCCGACGTCCGAGGTCCCGACCGACGACCACGTCGACGCGCTCTCGGAGCCGGTCGAGCCGCCGCAGGACCGCGCCGTGGACGCCGACGAGGCCGAGGAGGCTCCTGCCGCCGCGACGGAGAGCCTCGAGGCGCCCGCCCCCGAGGACCCCGCGCCGACCAGCTCCGCACCGGAGGCTGCTGCGGTGGCGAGCCCGGCCCCGCCCGCGGTTCCGAGCACGTTCGCCGAGAAGCTGGCTGCCGCCAGCGCCGCGGCCCAGGAGCGGGTCAGCGCCGCGCGCGCCGAGGCCGCCCGCCTCATGGAGGAGGCGGCCAGGGAGCGCGCCGAGGTGGCCGCTCGCATCCGCGCCGACGAGGCCGAGCAGCGCGAGGTGCTGCAGGGTCGACTGCGCGCAGCCGAGCAGGCGGCGGAGGAGCGGGTCCGCGCCGCACGCGAGGAGGCCGATCGCGTCACGGCGGAGATCGAGCGCGAGCGCCAGGCGGCGTCGGCGAAGATCGAGCAGCTGCAGAAGGAGGCCGACGAGCGCGTCGAGGTCGCCCGTGCCGAGGCCGAGCGGGCCGCGCAGGAGCGGCTCGACGAGGCCAAGGCCGAGGCCGAGCGACGCATCGCCGCCGCCGAGGAGGAGGCGTCGCGCAAGGCGGCCGAACGACTCGCCCAGGGTGAGCGTGACGCCGAGGACGCCGCCCAGCGACGGCTCGCCGCGGCCGAGCAGGACGCCGAGCGTCGTATCAGCGAGGCCCGTGCCGAGGCCGAGAAGCTCGCCGAGGGTGCCCGGAGGGATCGCGAAGCGGCCCTCGAGCAGCTCGAGAAGGAGCGTGCCGAGGCCGAGGCCAAGCTGGAGCAGGTGAGGCTCGAGGCCGAGAAGGTCGTGGCCGACGCCGAGCGGACGTCGGCCGAGCACGTGGCCGCCGCGAAGGCCGAGGCGGAGAAGTACGCGCAGGAGGTGGCGGCCGAGCGCGTCGCCATCGCCGTGCGGCTCTCCGACGCCGAGCGCACGGCCGGGGACCAGCTGGCCGCGGCGGAGGCGGAGCGCCTCGCGTCCGAGGCCGCCGAGCGGCACGAGCTCGCGGCGACCGAGCTCGCCCGCGAGCGCGACGAGGCCCGGGCCCATGTGGAGCGCGTCACCGCCGAGGTGGCCGAGCTCGCACGCCAGGCCGAGGAGGAGCGCAACCAGGCCACCGCACAGCTGGCCGAGGCCGAGCGGGTCGCGGAGGAGCGCGTCCGCAACGCCCAGGCCGAGGCCGAGCGCGTGGCGGCCGAGGCTGCCGACGCCGCGCGGGCGTCCGCAGCCGCTCGCGAGGAGGCCACGCGTCGTCAGGCCGAGGAGGCCGAGCAGGCACGCGTCACCGCGGAGCGCAAGCTGGCCGAGGCCGAGCAGCAGGCGGCCGACCGCCTCTCGCAGGCCGAGGCCGAGGCTCGCACCGTGGCGCAGCGCGCCGACGACGACGCGCGGCGACGGATCGAGGAGGCGCGCGCCGAGGCGGACCGCGTCGTCCAGCAGGCCAAGCGCGACGCGCAGGAGCGACTCAGCCAGGCCGTGGCGGCCGCACGCTCGGCCGCCGAGGAGAAGCTGGCCGAGGCCGAGGCGACGGCCATGGAATGGGTCGCGGCGGCCGAGGCCGAGGCCGAGCGGGTGGCGCAGTCCCACATCGTGGCGGCCAACCAGTCGGCCAAGGCCACTCCGACGTTCTCCGAGAGCCTCTCGGAACCGTTAGTGGGGGAGTTCGTGGACGAGAAGCCGTCCGTGGGCACCGAGACCCCCCCGGAGGTGAGCGACGGGACCGGGGGATCCGTCCCCCCGACCAAAAAAAGGGTCATCCGCCGATCCTGAGTACCTGACCGCCGGCGCGATCGTCGCCGGACTCGAGGCGAGCACGCCCGAGGACGAGCCGGTGGCGACCCCGGAGCCTGCGCAGGCGACGCCTGCGCCCGACGACGCGCGCCCGACGCGGTCCTACGAGGACCTCGTGCCGGGTTCGCTCGCGTGGATCGCTGCGACGCACGGCGGCTCGTCCGACGACGGTGCGGCCGAGCTGGAGGCCCAGCCCGGTGACCACGCCCGCCGCGACGCGGGGGACCGGCGCCGAGCGGCCAAGCAGGCCAAGGCCGAGAAGCGTGTTGCCGCGCGCCGAGCCCGTGAGGAGCAGCGAGCCGCCGCCAAGGCGGAGAAGGATCGAGCCAGGCGCGAACGCGCCGAGGCCAAGGATCGTGAGGCGGCCGAGCGGGCGGAGGCCAAGCAGCGCGAGGCCGAGCAGGCCGCGGCCCGCAAGGCCGCGCAGGAGGTCGAGGACGAGCGGACGAGGCAGCTCGCCGAGGAGCAGGCCGCGGCCGCGCGGGTCGAGCAGGACCGACGTCGCCAGGCCGAGAGCGCGGCGGCGGAGCAGAAGGCTCAGCGCCGCGAGAAGAGCAAGGCCGCGGCCCTCGCCGCCCTGGCCGGACGCCCGACCACCGCTCGAGCCGACGAGGCCGACGCCCCCTCGTCCCAGGACGTCGCGGGCGAGGACGTCGCGGGCCAGGACCCTGCGCCCGAGGACCCCGACGCGCAGGACCCGATGCCGGGCGACGGCACGCCGGAGCAGGAGTCGACGACGACCCGGTCCGAGGACGGCTCCGCTGCCGACCTGGCCGAGGAGACGGCCCTCCTCGACGCCGTCGGTGCCGCCCACCAGGACGTCGAGGCCACCGAGGCCGGCGCCCAGGACCCCCGTGCCGACGCGCGCGAGTCCGAGCACACCTCTCAGGAACCGGTGGACCGCGGCGGTCGAGGTGACGACCGCCGGGCGGCGGCGGCAGCCACCGTGGCGCGTCGTCGCGAGAAGGCCGAGGCGAAGGAGCGGGCACGCGCCGAGAAGGGCCAGGCGGCCCGGCGTCGTCGGGTCGAGAAGGCGCCGGCCCGCGAGGTCGACGACAGCGTGCCGGAGCCGCCGTCGGTGCCGCAGGAGTCCTCCTCCTTCGGACCGGCGCGTGTGGTGTCCCTTGTGGGCGTGGCGATCGGCGTGCTCGGACTGGTGGCCTCGGTGCTGCTGGCGCTCGCCGCCCTCCTCGTCGCCTTCGGCTTCGACGCCGACGCCGGTGTGCTGCGGGCGGTCGCCGTGGTCGCGGACCCGCTCACGGCACCACTGCGTGGCCTGGTCGCCTTCTCCGGGGAGAACGCTGCGGCCAAGGAGGCGTTCGTCGCCTACGGCGGCGGTTCGGTGGTCTACCTGATCGTCGGGGTGGCTGCGCCGTCGCTGCTCTCCCGCCGCGACGCCTGAGTCGGCGGTCGGCCGGCACCGCGGGCGACGTGGCGTGCAGCGATGTGACCGACGCCATTGCCGGTGTGGGTGGCCGCGCTTGTAACCCGCCGGTAACCTGCGACGCAAGGCTGCCCTCACCGCGTGGTGCTCCACGTGGGAAGGTGGACCTCCCGACCACGCGACGCCGAGCGTCGCGTCCCCGACCACAGGAGGGTCCTCGTGACCAACATCGTCGTCGCGGTGAAGTACGTGCCGGATGCCACGGCCGACCGCACCTTCGACTCGTCCGACAACACCGTGGACCGTGAGAACGTCGACGGTCTGCTGTCCGAGCTCGACGAGTACGCCGTCGAGCAGGCCCTCAAGGTCGTCGAGGAGGGCGATGGCGAGGTCACCGTCCTCACCGTCGGCCCCGACGACGCCGCCGACGCCGTGCGCAAGGCGCTGCAGATGGGCGCCGACAAGGGTGTGCACGTCAACGACGAGGCCATCGCCGGCTCCGACGCGTTCGCCACGTCGCTCGTGCTGGCCAAGGCCCTCGAGAAGCTCGAGTACGACTTCGTCTTCTTCGGCATGGCCTCGACCGACGGCGGCATGGGTGTCGTCCCGACGCTCGTCGCCGAGCGTCTCGGCCTGCCCGCGGTCACCCTCGGCGGCGAGATCACCGTCGACGGCGAGACCGTGACCATCAAGCGTGACGGCGACGTCGCCACGCAGGAGGTCCAGGGCACGGGCAAGCTCGTCGTCAGCGTGACCGACCAGACCGGCGAGGCCCGCTACCCGTCCTTCAAGGGCATCATGGCGGCCAAGAAGAAGCCGGTCGAGGAGTGGGACCTGTCCGACCTCGGTGTCGACGCGTCCGACGTGGGCCTCGACGCCGCGTGGACGAAGGTCGCCTCGACCGAGCCGCGCCCGCCGCGCACCGCCGGCGAGATCATCACCGACGAGGGCGACGGCGGCTCCAAGCTCGTCGAGTTCCTCGCCTCCAAGAAGTTCGTCTGAGCAGGGAGAGCAGAGACATGTCCGAAGTCATCGTGCTCGTCGACGTCGTCGACGGCAACGCCACCAAGCCCAGCCTCGAGCTCCTCACGATCGCCCGCAAGATCGGTGAGCCGTCGGCCGTCGTCTTCGGCGCCGACGTCCCCGGCTCGCTGGCCGAGCACGGCGCCGAGAAGATCTACCAGCTCGACGACGCCGTCTACGGCGAGTACCTGGTCGGCCCCAAGGCCGAGGCGCTCACCAAGATCGTCACCGACTCCTCCGCCTCGGCCGTGCTGGTCCCCTCCAGCACGGAGGGCAAGGAGATCGCCGCCCGCGTCGCGCTGCGGACCGAGTCCGGTCTCATCACCGACGCGGTCGACGTGAAGGTCGACGGCGACGTCGTCACCACCACGCAGTCGGTCTTCGCCGGCAACTTCACCGTGGACGCCCAGGTCACCAAGGGCATCCCGGTGATCGCCGTCAAGCCCAACTCCGTGGCCCCCGAGGCCGCCTCGGGCGCCGGCACGGTCGAGGCCGTCACGGTCGAGGTCTCCGACGCCGCCAAGGGCGCCAAGATCGTCTCCACCAAGGAGAAGGCCGCCTCCGGTCGTCCCGAGCTCACCGAGGCCGCCATCGTGGTCTCCGGCGGCCGTGGCACCGGTGGCGACTTCACCGAGGTCGAGGCGTTCGCCGACAGCCTCGGTGCCGCCGTGGGCGCTTCGCGCGCCGCGGTCGACTCCGGCTGGTACCCGCACAGCTTCCAGGTCGGTCAGACGGGCAAGACCGTCTCGCCGCAGCTGTACGTGGCCAACGGCATCTCCGGTGCCATCCAGCACCGCGCCGGCATGCAGACGTCCAAGACCATCGTCGCGGTCAACAAGGACGAGGAGGCGCCGATCTTCGAGCTCGTCGACTTCGGCGTCGTCGGCGACCTGAAGACGGTCCTGCCGCAGGCCACCGAGGGCATCGCCCAGCGCAAGGGCTGATCGCACTCCAGCCACGAGGGCCCCGGACCACACGGTCCGGGGCCCTCGTGCGTCCCCATGGTCCGTCCGGGCCACGACGACGTGGCCCATCGGGATCAGGTTCCAAGTTGGTTAAGTCATCGACGGACCCTGTCCTGCGGCCCTGTCGCGGTGATAGCAATAGGGGCGCACGCGCCTGCGTGCACCCATCTTCACAGGAGGAATCCATGCGTCTCTCCCGACGTACTCGCGTCGCGGGCGTAGCCCTGCTCGCCGCGGGCAGCCTCGTCCTGGCGGCTTGTGGCGGGGGCGGTGACGACTCCGGGTCCACCGACTCGGTCATCACCAACTTCAGCACCGAGCCCCAGAACCCGCTCGTCCCCACCTCGACGAACGAGACCGGTGGCGGTCGCGCCATCGACCTGCTCTTCGCCGGTCTGGTCTCGTACCAGAAGGACGGCTCGAGCGTGAACGAGGTCGCGGAGTCGATCGAGTCCGAGGACAACGTCACCTGGACCGTCAAGCTCAAGGACTGGGAGTTCTCCGACGGCACCCCCGTCACCGCCGACTCCTTCGTGGACGCGTGGAACTACGGCGCCCTCAGCACCAACAAGCAGCTGAACAGCTACTTCTTCTACCCGATCAAGGGCTTCGACGCCGTCCAGGAGGAGAAGCCGACCGCCAAGACGCTCGAGGGCCTCAAGGTCGTCGACGAGAAGACCTTCACGATCGAGCTGAACCAGCCCGAGGCCGACTTCCCGGCGCGTCTGGGCTACTCGGCGTTCTACCCGCTGCCCGAGTCGGCGTTCGACGACATCAAGGCCTACGGCGAGGACCCGATCGGCAACGGCCCGTACAAGATGGACGGCAAGGGCGCGTGGGAGCACGACGTCCAGATCAAGCTCGTCCCGAACGACTCCTACGACGGTGTGCGCAAGCCGAAGAACGGTGGCGTCACGCTGAAGTTCTTCACGAACCCCGACACCGCCTACACGGCCATCCAGACCGGTGACCTCGACGTCCTCGACGCCGTGCCGCCGAGCGCCCTGCCGACCTTCCAGGAGGACGACTCGGTCCAGGCCATCTCCGAGCCGGGCTCGGTCTTCGGCTCGATCACCATCCCCGAGCGTCTGCCCGGCTTCGGCACCAACGACGAGGGACGTCTGCGTCGTCAGGCCATCTCCAAGGCGATCAACCGCGAGGAGATCACGAAGAACATCTTCGACGACACCCGCACGCCGGCCGTCGACTTCTCGGCCCCGGTCATGCCCGGCTTCGACAAGGAGATCCCGGGCAGCGAGGTGCTGCAGTTCGACGCCACCGAGGCCAAGGACCTGTGGGCCCAGGCCGACGACATCGCCGAGTTCGACGGATCCTTCTCCATCGCCTACAACGGCGACGGTCCCGGCAACAAGGAGTGGGTCGACGCCGTCGTGAACCAGCTCAAGAACAACCTCGGCATCGACGCCAAGGCCAAGGCCTACGCCACGTTCGACGAGCTTCGTTCGGATGTCACCAACCGCACCATCAAGACCTCCTTCCGCACCGGTTGGCAGCCCGACTACCCGTCGATCTTCAACTACCTGGCCCCGCTGTACCAGACCAAGGCCGGGTCGAACGACGGTGACTACTCCAGCAAGGAGTTCGACGACCTCATGAAGCAGGTCGCCGGCGAGCCCGACGAGGACAAGCGCTACACGCTTCAGTCGCAGGCTCAGGAGGTCCTGTTCAAGGACCTGCCGGCCATCCCTCTCTGGTACTCCAACGTCGCGGCCGCCGCGTCGAAGAACGTGGAGAACGTCGAGTTCAACTGGCAGAACCAGCCCGAGCTGCACCTCATCACCAAGAAGTAGCTCCGGCGCCCGCACGACCACCCGTGGGGCAACACCTCAGGTGTTGCCCCACAGGTGTGTCCGGGTCCCTCGGTGGCGCTTCCGCCCGCGGCGTATCGTCGTGGCGGGTCGCGGTGTCGCCGCCCCCTCAGACAAGGAGTTCTGCCCATGTGGTGGTACGTCGGCAAGCGTCTCCTCCAAGCGATCCCGGTGATCCTCGGAGCCACGCTGCTCATCTACGCGATGGTGTTCCTGCGACCTGGAGACCCGATCGTCGCCCTGTTCGGCGACAAGCCGGTGCCCGAGGGCACCTACCAGGCGCTGCGTGAGCAGTACAACTTCGACAAGCCGTTCCTGGTGCAGTGGCTGCTGTTCCTCAAGGGCGCGCTGACCCTCGACTTCGGCACCGCGTTCAGCGGCCAGCCCGTCATCGACCTCGTGCAGCGCGCGTTCCCCGTGACGATCAAGCTCGCCCTGATGGCCCTCGTCATCGAGGCCGTTCTCGGCGTGGCCGCTGGCTTCTACGCCGGCATGCGTCGCGGCAAGCTGTTCGACTCCACCATGCTGGTCGTCTCGCTGCTCGTCATCGCGGTGCCGATCTTCGTGTTCGGCTTCGTGCTCCAGCTCGTCGTGGGCATCAAGCTCGGAGCCCTACCCGCTCTCGTGAGCTCGCAGGCGACGTTCCGCGAGCTGCTCCTGCCGGCCATCGTGCTCGGACTCGTCTCGTTCGCGTACGTGCTGCGCCTGACGCGGACGTCGGTCATCGAGAACCTCACGGCCGACCACGTGCGCACCGCCCGAGCGAAGGGCCTGCCCGACGGGCAGGTCAACCGGCGCCACGTGCTGCGCAACTCCCTCATCCCCGTGGTGACGTTCCTCGGTGCGGACCTGGGCGGGCTGATGGCTGGTGCGGTGGTGACCGAGGGCATCTTCAACGTCCCCGGTGTCGGCAACCTGGCCTTCGAGGCGGTCCGACGTGGGGAGACCCCCACGATCGTCTCCGTCGTGACCATCATGGTGCTCGTCTACGTGCTCACCAGCCTCGTCGTGGACCTGCTCTACGCCCTGCTCGACCCGAGGATCCGCTATGCCTGACGGCCGCTCGTCCACCCCCCGCCCCGGTCAGGAGCGCTACCTCGCTCCGCTGGAGGACACGCCCCTGCACGACGTGGGTGCCCTCGACACCACCGCGCCCCCGGAGAGCCAGTGGAAGGAGGCGTGGAAGCAGCTGCGCAAGAACCCGCTGTTCCTCATCTCCGCAGGTCTGCTCGTCCTGGTGGCCGTGGTCGTGGTGTTCCCCGGCCTGTTCACCAACAACGACCCGACGTACTGCCAGACGGGACTGCGTCTTCGTCCTGCCGCGCCCGGGCATCCGCTCGGTTTCGACTCCCAGGGTTGCGACGTGTACTCCCGGGTGATCTACGGCGCGCGGGCCTCCGTCGCGGTCGGCGTGTTCACCACGATCATCGTCGCGCTGCTGGGCCTGGTCACGGGGGCCGTCGCGGGCTTCTACGGCGGCTTCTTCGACTCGCTGATCTCGCGCATCGCCGACGTCTTCTACGCGATCCCGCTGCTGCTCGCCGCCATCGTGCTGCTGTCGGCCCTCAACAACGTGTGGCCCGACCGCGGCTTCTGGGGCTCGGTCCTGGCGATCGTGCTCGCGCTCGGCCTGTTCGGCTGGCCGCAGGTCACCCGTATCGCTCGTGGTGCGGTCATCGAGACCAAGCAGCAGGAGTTCGTCGACGCAGCGCGGGCGCTGGGCGCCACGCCTCGACGCAACCTCCTGCGGCACGTGGTCCCGAACTCGCTGGCCCCGGTCATCGTGACCGCCACGGTCTCGTTGGGCATCTTCATCGTCGCCGAGGCCACGCTGTCCTTCCTGGGCCTCGGTCTTCCCTCGAGCATCGTGTCGTGGGGCAACGACATCTCGTCGGCGCAGAACCAGGTGAGGTCCGGCACCCGGCTCGGCACCATGTTCTGGCCAGCCGGTGCGCTCGCGCTGACCGTGTTCAGCTTCATCCTCCTCGGCGACGCCGTGCGCGACGCCCTCGACCCGAAGGCCAAGAAGCGATGAGCAACCCGAACCCCGAGGGCCGCACCTCCGGCGAGCAGCCGCTGCTCGAGGTCAAGGACCTGCACGTCGGCTTCGAGGCCGACAAGAAGACGATCGTCCCCGCCGTCATCGGCGCGAACCTGACGGTCTACCCCGGTCAGACCGTGGCCATCGTCGGCGAGTCCGGCTCGGGCAAGTCGACGACGGCGCACGCCATCATCGACCTGCTCCCGGGGACCGGACGCATCACCGGTGGCCAGATCCTGTTCGAGGGCACGGACATCGCCCACGCGAAGCGGTCCGACATCGTCGCGCTGCGTGGGTCGTCCATCGGTCTCGTGCCGCAGGACCCGATGTCGAACCTGAACCCGTTGTGGCGGGTGGGCACCCAGATCAAGGAGTCGCTCGAGGCCAACGGCGTCGCCAAGGGCAAGGCCGCGGACGCCCGCGTGGTCGAGCTCCTCGAGGAGGCCGGTCTGCCCGACGCCGAGCGCCGGGCCCGTCAGTACCCGCACGAGTTCTCCGGCGGGATGCGCCAGCGCGCGCTCATCGCCATGGGCCTGGCAGCACGCCCCAAGCTGCTCATCGCCGACGAGCCCACCTCGGCGCTCGACGTGACCGTGCAGAAGCAGATCCTCGACCACCTCGACCGGCTCACCGACGAGCTCGGCTTCGCGGTGCTGCTCATCACCCACGACCTCGGTCTCGCCGCTGAGCGCGCCGACCACCTGGTGGTCATGTACCGCGGCCAGATCGTGGAGTCGGGGCCGGCGCTGGAGATCCTGCAGGACCCCCAGCACCCCTACAGCAAGCGCCTCGTGAGCTCGGCGCCGTCGCTCGCCTCGCAGCGGCTCTCGTCGGTCCAGGCGCGTGCCGAGGTGCGCGAGCAGGCGGTGCAGACCGCGGCTGAGATCGCTGCGGAGGTCGCGACCGACACCGGCGAGTTCGGC
Organism: Aeromicrobium sp. WCS2018Hpa-31; assembly: GCF_031843905.1. Classification (NCBI taxonomy): domain Bacteria; kingdom Bacillati; phylum Actinomycetota; class Actinomycetes; order Propionibacteriales; family Nocardioidaceae; genus Aeromicrobium; species Aeromicrobium sp. WCS2018Hpa-31. The sequence goes on from NZ_JAVTJF010000006.1 coordinate 242,280, forward strand.
GAGGGGGCCAGCACGATCATCGAGGCCAAGGACCTGACCAAGGTCTTCAAGATCCGTGGCAGCCGTCCGGGTCAGTCCACGGACTTCACGGCCGTCGACCAGGTCTCGTTCCGCCTCGAGCGCGGCACGACGACGGCCATCGTGGGGGAGTCCGGCTCGGGCAAGTCCACCGTGGCGCGCATGGTGCTCGGCCTGCTCGACGCCACGAGCGGGTCGGTGGAGTTCGACGGCGTCGACATCACCAGCCTGCGGTCCAAGAAGCAGCAGCTGGCGATGCGACGGCAGATGCAGCCGGTCTTCCAGAACCCGTACGCGTCGTTGGACCCGATGTACTCGATCTACCGGTCCATCGAGGAGCCGCTGCGGCTCCACGACATCGGCACCTCCAAGGAGCGCGAGGCCAAGATTCGCGACTTGCTCGACAAGGTGTCGCTGCCGGCGTCGGTCATGACGCGCTACCCCAACGAGCTGTCCGGCGGACAGCGGCAGCGCGTCGCCATCGCGCGGGCCCTCGCCCTGGACCCCGAGGTGGTCATCTGCGACGAGGCCGTCTCGGCGCTCGACGTGCTGGTGCAGGCGCAGATCCTGAACCTGCTCAACGAGCTCCAGAGCGAGCTGGGCCTGTCGTACCTGTTCATCACCCACGACCTCGCGGTCGTGCGGCAGATCGCCGACAACGTGGTGGTGATGCAGAACGGCCAGGTCGTCGAGCAGTCGAGCGTGACCGACGTGTTCGAGAACCCGCAGCAGGACTACACGCGGATGCTCCTCGATGCGATCCCGGGCGGGTCGATCCCGCTCGGCGTGGTGGAGGCCGGCGACGCCTGATCCGGTGACGGCTCGGGGGTGAGACCAGGTTGACTCGTTCGAACATCTGTTCGATCATGGGTGGGTGTCCGCAGCCCGTCCAGCCCTCGAGGTCGTCGCCGAGCTGCGGCGCGAGGTCGAGCGGATGCAGGGCGCACCCGCACGGCAGGCGGTGCCCACGCACCCGGCCCTCGAGGGCCTGCTGAGCCTCGAGACCGGCGGGGTCTACGGCGTCGACGCAGCCAGCCTCGCGCTGCTGCTCATGTCCGGCCCGTCCGCGGCCGGCACGTGGTCCGCGGTCGTGGGTGCACCCGACCTCGGGGTCGAGGCCGCCGTGGCCATGGGGGTCGACCCGCACCGCACCGTGTTCGTGCCGGACCCGCAGGACCGGTGGCTGGAGGTCACCGCCGCCCTCGTCGACGTCGTCGGCCTCGTGGTGGTGCGGCCGACGTCCGTCGTCGGTGAGGGCGACGCCGCCCGCCTCGGTGCGCGGCTGCGCAAGCAGGGCTGCGTGCTGGTGCCCTGGGGCGTCTGGCCCCGGTGCGACGCCCGGCTCACCCTCGCGACCACTCGCTGGGCGGGGGTGGGGGCGGGTGACGGCCACCTGAGGGCTCGTGAGGCCACCGTGACCGTGCAGCGTGGCACTGCTCCGAGCCGGACCCGCGACCTCCTCCTGCCGGCCGACGACCTGACCGTGCGACCTGTGCGCCCACAGGTCGCGGCGCCCCCGGCCACCGGGGTTCCCGCCATCGTGAGGAGCCCCGCCTTCGTCAGGAGCGCAGGATGAGGACGCTCGTGCTCTGGTGCCCGGACTGGCCCGTGCGGGCCGCCCTGCCGGACCTGCCGCGCGACGTCCCCGGCGCGGTCATGGACGGCGGCCAGGTGCTGGCCTGCAACCACGCCGCCCGGGTGGAGGGCGTGCGCCGCGGCATGCGGCGCCGTGACGCGCAGGCGCGGTGCCCCGAGCTCGTGCTCGCCGACCACCGCCCGGAGGTCGAGGCCCGGGCCTTCGAGGAGGTGCTGCTGGGCGTCGAGGAGCTCAGCCCCGCCGTCACGCCGTTACGGCCGGGACTGTGCGCGCTGCCCGTACCGGCCCGGTTCTACGGGGGCGAGGAGGAGGCGGCGGCCGTCGTCGCCGAGCGGGTCGTCTCGCTGGCGGTGTGGGACGTGCGGCTCGGGGTGGCCGACGGCCTCTTCGCGGCCGAGCAGGCCGCCCGCCGTGCGGTGCCGCAAGGGGTCCACGTGGTCGAGCCCGGTGCCGACGCCGCGTTCCTGGCTCCGCTGCCGGTCGAGACGCTCGAGGCGCCGGAGGTGGTGAGCCTGCTGCGTCGCATGGGCCTGACCACGCTCGCGCACCTGGCGGCCCTGCCCGCGTCCGACGTGCACACCCGGTTCGGCACCCACGGTGCCCTCCTGCACCGCCTGGCCTCGGGCCAGGACCCTCGGCTCCTCGCCCGGCGTGAGGTGCCTCCCGAGCTGGGCGGGATCCTCACCCTCGAGCCGCCGGTCTCCAGTTCCGAGACGGTGGCGTTCAGCCTGCGGTCGGTCGCCGAACGGTTCGTCGCGCGCCTGGCCGACCACGGCCTGGTGTGCACCGCGCTCGGGATCGAGGTGGAGGTCGACGACCAGGTGGCGTCCACCCGTCGGTGGGTCCACCCGCGCTGGTTCGGTGCGGTCGACGTCGTCGACCGGGTGCGCTGGCAGCTGCAGGGCGGTCCGCTGCCGGGACCGGTCGGCGCGGTCCGGCTCGTGCCCGAGAGCGTCGCGCCCGTCGGCGAGCACGCACCCGCCCTCTTCGGGCCCGGTGGTCGGGGTGCCGCGACGGCGCAGGAGGACGACCGCGTCGAGCGCGGCATCGCCCGGGTGCAGGGTCTCGTCGGTCACGAGGGGGTGCTCGCCGCCCGGGTGCAGGGTGGCCGCTCGCCGTCGGCCCGGCGTCTGCTCGCGCCGTGGGGCGAGCAGACCCAGCCGGCGCGTGCCGTGGGGGCTCCCTGGCCGGGCTCCGTGCCACCGCCGGCGCCGGCCACGGTGTACGCGTCACCGCGTCCGGCCCAGGTGGTCGGCCCCGGCGACCGGGTCGTCGGGGTCGACGGCCGGGGAGCGATCAGCTGCGACCCCGTCCGGTTCCGTGCTGCCGGCGACGAGGACTGGCGTCCCGTGGCGTCCTGGGCGGGCCCGTGGCCGGTCGACGAGCTGTGGTGGGACGAGGCGGCGGCCCGTCGGGTGGCGCGCTTCCAGGTGGTCGGGGTCGACGGCACGGCCTGGCTCATGGTCGTCGAGAACGGCACCTGGTGGACCGAGGCCCGCTATGACTGACGTGCACGAGCCCGTGGAGCGCTGATGGGCTGGAACAACCCCGACGTCCCGTGGCGCGAGCTGGAGGCTCGGCTCTCCGGCCGGCCCGCCCACGCGCTGCCGAGCGAGGGCCGCGACGACCTGCGCCCCGACCCGGTCGACGGTCGCTTCCCCGACGGGGGTGACGGACCGGCGTTCAGCCGCAAGCGCGGACGGTACGAGGCGCCCGGCGTGCCCGAAGGCCGTGGGCGGCAGATCGACAACACCGTCCCGTACGCCGAGCTGCACTGCCACAGCGACTTCAGCTTCCTCGACGGCGCGAGCGCACCGGAGGTGCTGGTCGAGCAGGCGAGCTCCCTGGGGCTGGAGGCGCTCGCGCTCACCGACCACGACGGCTTCTACGGCGTGGCCCGCTTCGCCGAGGCCGCCGCCGAGCACCCCGGTCTGGACACGGTGTTCGGGGCCGAGCTGTCGCTGGGCCTGACCGCGCCCCAGCTGGGTGCCGCGGACCCGGAGGGCAGCCACCTGCTCGTGCTCGCCCGAGGGGTGGAGGGCTACCACCGGCTGGCCGCGGCCATCACCGAGGCGCAGCTCGCAGGCGACGAGAAGGGCAGGCCGGTCTACGACCTCGAGCGGCTCGCCGAGCAGGGCCGAGGGCACTGGCACGTGCTCACGGGCTGCCGCAAGGGCTTCGTCCGGCAGGCGCTCGCGACCGGTGGCCCGGCCGATGCGTCGCGCGCGCTGGGACGGCTGGTCGACCTGTTCGGTGCCGACGCCGTCGACGTCGAGCTCACCGACCACGGCGGTCCCACCGACTCGGCCACCAACGACGTGCTCGCGGCCCTGGCCGTCGAGCACGCCCTGCCGGTCGTGGCCACCGGCAACGTGCACGCCGCGGTGCCGTCGCGCACCCGGCTGGCCCAGGCCATGGCCGCCGTGCGTGCCCGGCGCAGCCTCGCCGAGATGGACGGCTGGCTGGCCGCCTCCGGGCAGGCCTACCTGCGCTCGGGCGAGGAGATGCAGGCACGTTTCGCGCGCTACCCGGGAGCCGTGGCGCGGTCGGTCGAGGTGGCCCGGGGTGCGGCCTTCGACCTGCGTCGTGCGGCGCCGCGGCTGCCGCAGACCGACGTCCCGGACGGGTACACCCCCATGGAGTGGCTGCGCGAGCTGGTGAGGCGGGGCGCCGACGACCTGTACGCCCACGACCGCGACCGGGCCGAGGAGCGGCTGCGCCAGGAGCTGGCGGTCATCGAGGCCAAGGGGTTCTGCGGCTACTTCCTCATCGTCCACGACATCGTGGCCGAGGCCCGTCGACGCGGGATCCTGTGCCAGGGCCGGGGCTCGGCGGCCAACTCCGCGGTCTGCTACGCCCTGCGCATCACGGCCGTCGACTCGATGTTCTACGACCTGCCGTTCGAGCGGTTCCTGGCCGCCACGCGCGACGAGGAGCCCGACATCGACGTCGACTTCGACGCAGGCCGCCGTGAGGAGGTGATCCAGTGGGTCTACGACACGTTCGGACGCCGCAACGCCGCCCAGGTGGCCAACGTCATCAGCTACCAGCCGCGCTCGGCGGTCCGCGACGTCGCGAAGGCGCTGGGCTACTCCGTGGGCCAGCAGGACGCGTGGAGCAAGAGCATCGAGTCGTGGCGTGCGGTCGAGACGCCCGAGGAGAGCCCGTTGCCACCGCTGGTCGGTGAGCTAGCCGAGCAGCTGCTGAAGACCCCGCGGCACCTGGGCATCCACTCCGGCGGGATGGTGCTCACCGAGCGCCCAGTGGGCGAGGTCGTGCCGATCGAGCGGGCGCGGATGGACAAGCGCACCGTCGTGCAGTGGGACAAGGACGACTGCGCGTGGATGGGGCTGGTCAAGTTCGACCTGCTCGGCCTCGGGATGCTCGGCGCGATCCAGCGCACGTTCGACCTGCTCGCCGAGCACACGGGGGAGCGGTGGGACCTCGCGTCGATCCCCAAGGAGGAGCCGGCGGTCTTCGACATGCTCTGCCTGGCCGACTCCGTCGGGGTCTTCCAGGTCGAGAGCCGTGCCCAGATCGGCACGCTGCCCCGGCTTCGTCCTCGTTCGTACTACGACCTCGTCATCGAGATCGCGCTCATCCGGCCCGGTCCGATCCAGGGCGGCGCCGTGCACCCGTACATCCGTCGCCGCACGGGCAAGGAGCCGGTCGAGTTCATCCATCCGTTGCTGGAGCCGGTGCTGGCGCGCACCCTCGGGGTGCCGCTGTTCCAGGAGCAGCTCATGCAGATCGCCATGGCGGTGGGTGACTGCACGGGCGACGACGCCGACCTGCTGCGTCGGGCCATGGGGTCCAAGCGCGGCACCGAGCGCATCGAGCGGCTGCGGGAGAAGCTCTACGCCGGCATGGAGCGCCACGGCATCACGGGCGAGGTGGCCGACGGCATCTACGCCCGCATCCAGGCGTTCGCGAACTTCGGCTTCGCCGAGAGCCACGCGCTGAGCTTCGGGCTGCTCGTGTACGCCAGCAGCTGGCTCAAGCTGCACGCGCCGGCGGCGTTCCTCGCGGCGCTGCTGCGCTCCCAGCCGATGGGCTTCTACTCCCCGCAGTCCCTCACCGCCGACGCGCGGCGCCACGGCGTCGAGGTGCGGCGGCCCTGCATCGCCCGCTCGCAGGTCCATGCCGACCTGGAGGTCCTCGACGACGGGCCGGGCCGTGGGCGGCGGACCAGCACCGGCCTCGACGGGTGCACGCACCGGGTGCAGCCGCCGGCAGGCGACTTCGACGACACCGAGGGCCGGACGGAGCTGCAGGCCCGGCTGGCCGGGCACCGCCGCGACGGCCACCACGCCGTGCGCCTCGGTCTCACCGAGGTCCAGGGCATCGGTGAGGCCGACGCCGAGCGGGTGGTGGCGGCGCGAGCCGACGGTCCGTTCGTCGACATGCCCGACGTCGTGCGACGTACCGGGCTCTCGGTCCCGCAGATGGAGGCCCTCGCCACCGCCGGGGCGTTCGACGTGTTCGGGATCAGCCGTCGCCAGGCGCTCTGGAACGCGGGCTACACCGACGCCCCCGACCTGCTGGCGGGCACGGCGGTGCAGGCGCCACCTCCGATGCTGCCCGGCATGAGCGACGTCGAGCTGACCACCGCCGACCTGTGGGCCACCCGCATCTCGCCCACGGAGCACCCGTTCGTGCACCTGCGACCGCTGCTGCGTGCCGAGGAGGTGCTGGCGGTGCAGGACTGCCCCGACCTGGGCACCGGGCGTCGGGTCCGGGTGGCGGGGCTGATCACCCACAAGCAGCGCCCCTACACCGCCTCGGGCGTCACGTTCCTGAATCTGGAGGACGAGACGGGCATGCTCAACGTGGTGGTCTTCGCCGACGTCTGGAAGCGACACCGGCGGGTCCTGCAGAACGCGGCGGGCGTGGTCGTGCGCGGTGTGGTCGAGAACGTGGAGGGCGCCACCAACCTGCGGGCCGAGCGGATCGAGCGGGTGGAGGTGCTGTACCCCGAGGCGGCCTCGACCATCGGTCCTCACCGGTCCCGCGACTTCCGGTGATCGACGTCACGTCGGCCCTGCCGAGCGATCTCAGGGAGCGAGAACCGACCGGCGGCCGACTCGGCCGGACGTAGCGTCGTGGACATGGCCACCCTCCTCAGCCCCGCCCGTACCCGGGTCCCCACCCCGCCCGCGCCGCCGGCACCGCCGCTGCAGCGCGGACCGGCGGTGGTCGCCGGGGTGCTCGCCGTCGTGCTGCTCGCGGTCGTCCAGACCCAGCACGGCACGCAGAAGGCCGTGCTGCTCGCGCTGGGTCTCGGGCTGGGCGCGGCGCTGTTCCACGCGCGCTTCGGCTTCACGTCGGGCTGGCGCCAGCTGGTCGCCGTCGGCAACGGGGCGGGCGTCCGCGCGCACTCGCTGCTCCTCGGCACGGCCGCGACGCTCGGACTGCTGCTGCTCGCCTCGGGGTCCGGCCTGTTCGGCACCACCCCGGGCGGGGTGGAAGGATCGATCGGGGTGGGTCTGGTGCTCGGGTCGTTCCTGTTCGGCGTGGGCATGCAGCTCGGCGGCGCGTGCGCGTCGGGCACGCTGTTCGCCGTCGGGTCGGGCCAGAGCAGCATCCTCGTGACCCTCTTCGGGTTCGTCGTCGGGTCGGTGCTCTACACGTGGCAGTACGACCTCGTCGACGACCTGCCGGCGTGGGACCCCATCGTCCTGCAGGACCACGTCGGCTACCTGGGCGCGTGGGTGCTCACGATCGGAGCGCTCGCGCTCGTGGTGTGGGGGACCCGGGTCGTGCAGGCCCGTCGCAACCCGCCGCCCACCTCGCCGCCGCCGACGGCCCAGGGTGCGGCACGCGTGGTGCGCGGCTCCTGGTCGCCGTACGTCGGCGCGGTGGTGCTGGCCGTCCTCGCGGCCGGCGTGCTGTGGGTCTCCGGCGGCATCTGGGGCGTCACCAGTGCCTTCGCGCTGTGGGGGGCCAAGGTGCTCCAGCTGCTGGGCGCCCATCCCGAGACGTGGAGCTTCTGGCAGCAGCCCAGCCAGGCCGCCCAGCTGTCCGGCCCCGTGCTCGACGACAAGACGTCACTCACCAACCTCGGCATCATCGTCGGCGCCGCGATCGCCGCCACCCTGGCCGGCACGTACTCGCTGCGGCACCGGTTCGCGACGAAGCAGGTCCTGGCCTCGCTGATCGGTGGCGTCCTGCTGGGGATCGGCGCGCGGCTCGCGTCGGGCTGCAACATCGGCGCCTACCTCGGTGGCATCTCCACCGGCAGCCTGTCGGGCTGGATCTGGGGCCTCGTCGCGCTCGCCGGCACCTGGGTGGGTCTGCGCCTGCGGCCGTACTTCGGCCTCGACGTCCCGAAGCGGTACGACGGGGTCTGCTGACGGAGGGACGCCCTGCGCAGGGCACCTCGACGAGCTCGACGGCCGGGTGCTCAGAAGTAGTCGTGCACCGTCACCGGCCCGCGTGAGAACAGCAGGTCCCACGTGACGTCGTCGGCGTCGTCGTCGCCGACGTGTCCCAGGGCGCGCAACGCCGCCGACGTCTGCGCCCCCGCGAAGGTCAGGGCCAGCCCACCGCGGGTAAACGAGCGGCCGCTCCCGTCGCCGTCCTCGAGCCGACCCGAACCGTCGGCCAGGACGAGGGTGTGCGGTCGGCCCTCGACCACGAACGGCAGGCGCGCGTCGATGCCGGGATGCACGCGAGGGAGCGCGAGAGCCGCCGGATCGAGCACGGCGAGGGCGTAGGGCGTCGACGTGACGGGGGTGGGGTGCGCGACGCGCATGAGGTGCTGCCAGGCCGGGATGCCACTGGAGCGGAGCAGCACGTTCGGCGTGACCGACCCGAACGTCGAGAGCAGCGTCATGAGCGAGCGCAGGGCGTCCTCGTCGTCGGCCACGAGGTCCCACACCCGCAGCTCGCCGTCGGCGGCGTACCCACGACCGCGGTCCCACGACGTGTAGCCGACGACCACGCCGTCGCGCTCGGCCACGGTCACGCCGCTGACCCGGAGCGTGGGGGCCTCGGCGAACAAGGGCCCACGACGCTGGAGCGGGCCGTTGCCGCGCGAGACCACCCGGTCGTGCACGGCGCGGATGGCCTCGGCGTCGGATTCGTCGGCACGGCGCACCGACGTGGTGCCGCCGGCAGCGAGCGCCCCGGTGGGCACGCGGACGTCGTCGAGGGTGGTGACGTTCTCGTACCCGAGGCGCCGGTAGATGCCGGGGGAGGTGGCGTAGAGGGTGGAGACCAGGGCGCCACGTTGCCGCGCGGCGTCGAGCAGCGTCGTCAGCAGCGGCGTGAGGATGCCGCTGCCGCGGTGCTCGGCCGTGATCGTCACCCCACCGATGCCGGCCGTCGGCACCAGCGTGCCCCCGAACCACGAGTCGTAGGCACGGTCGAGCGCGGTGGCCACGAGGCGTCCAGCGACGAACGCACCCCACCAGGTCTTGCCCGGGGCGTGGATCGCGACCGGCGGCTCCGGGGGGTCGAACGCCCCGAACGCCTCCACGAACAAGGGACGCATGGCGGCGGTGTCGTCCTCGGTGAGTCGTCTGATCTCCATGGCATCATTCTGGCGGGGGTGGTCGGATGTCCGACATGGGGTCGTGGACCGTCAGACCTGCCTGGGGTGACGTGCTCCGAAGAGGCGAACCGCGGCAGCTGCTCTTCGTGCTGGTGCTCGTCGCCGCGCTGGGGCTGGCCGAGGGGGCCGACGGAACGCCGCTCGCCTTCCTGCTCGCCGTCGCCGCACTCGTGGTGCTCGCGTCGGGCGTCGTGCACGTGCTCAGCTCGTCGCTGACGGTGTGGGACGACCGACTCGAGCATCGCTCCTGGGGTCGCACCACGAGGGTGCACCGAGAGGGTCACGGGGGTGGCTTCGTCGTGCTGCAGGGTGGCGGGCGTCGCTGGGAGAGGTTGGTGTCGGTGGGCGACGTCTCGTCCGGGCAGTGGGTGCGGCTCAGCGACCGCACCCTATGGCGCACGGAGGACCTGCTGCGTCTGGAGGCGCAGTGGCAGCTCCCGAGACCGGCGACGATCGTCCGAGACGTCGACCTCGTCCGTCAGGGTGCTGCGGAGGTGCTGCCCTGGGGACGTCGCCGAGGCGCCCGACAGCGTGCACGCCTCGGCGAGCTGCCCTGGCGGCTCCTCGCCTGGCGTCACCGTCACGACGACACCCCTTAGGGTTGACGAGACCATAAGGGAGGCTTAGAGTCACTCTCACCAGAAGGAGGTGGGAGGAATGTCGATGACCCGGTCCCTCGACGGCCGTGCGGTCGGCCAGGTGAGCCTGGCCGTCTCGACCGTGATCTTCGCGCTGCGTCCGCACCCCGTCACCGGACTCACGACGCTCTGGCTGCCGCTCGTGCGCCGGATCCGCGAGCCGTACGCGGGGCTGTGGGCCCTCCCCGGCGGCCCGCTCGAGCCGGACGAGGATCTCGCGGCCTCGGCTCGGCACACGTTGGAGCGGACGACCGGGCTCACGCCCAGCCACCTCGAGCAGCTGTACTCCTTCGGCGCCATCGACCGCTCGCCCGAGGACCGGGTCGTCTCGATCGTCTACTGGGCGCTCGTGCGCCCCGACGAGGACGCGCGCGCCACCGACGGCGAGAACGTCGAGTGGGTCGTGGCCGACGAGGTCGAGGGACTGGCCTTCGACCACGACGCGATCCTCGGCTACGCGCTCGACCGGCTGCGGGCCAAGATCACCTACTCGCCGATCGCCTTCGCGTTCCTCACGCCAGAGTTCACCCTGGCCGACCTGCGGGCCGTGCACGAGGCCGTGCTCGGCCGGCCGCTCGACCCCGCCAACTTCCGCCGCCAGGTCCTGGCGAGCGGCACCGTCGTCCCCACCGGCTCGCACCTGACGGGTACGAGCCACCGACCTCCGGCGCTCTACCGACGCGCCGGACACCTCGAGGAGAACCGATGACCACCTCATTCGTCCCCGCTCCCGGTGGTTCCGTCCACGACGCGATCTCGGCCCGCCCGGCCGACTCGTGCGACACCGAGCTGGCCGAGGGACCCTGGGTCTTCGACCTCGTCCCGGGCTACGGCCCCGGGGCCTCCGAGGACGACGTGATCCCCGAGCCGGTCGTGCGTCCGGGTCAGCTGCCCGCGGCCTACCAGCGGATGGCCGAGCCGGAGCTGCACGAGCGCATCGGCGCCGCCAAGGAGGCGCTCGGGGACCGGCTGGTCGTCCTCGGCCACTTCTACCAGCGCGACGAGGTGGTGCAGCACGCCGACTTCGTCGGTGACTCCTTCCAGCTGGCCAACGCCGCCCTCACCCGCCCGGACGCGGAGACCATCGTGTTCTGCGGCGTGCACTTCATGGCCGAGACCGCCGACATCCTGGCCCGTCCCGGCCAGCGCGTGATCCTGCCCAACCTCGCCGCCGGCTGCTCCATGGCCGACATGGCCGACGAGGACTCCGTCGAGGGGGCGTGGGAGGAGCTCGAGGCCCTCTACGCCGACCCGGTCACGGGCATGGGCCCCGACGCCGACGGCAAGCTGCCCGTCCTCCCCGTCACCTACATGAACTCCTCCGCCGCGCTCAAGGCGTTCTGCGGACGCCACGGCGGCATCGTGTGCACGTCGTCCAACGCGTCGACCGTGCTGGAGTGGGCGTTCGAGCGGGCGCACCGGGTGCTGTTCTTCCCCGATCAGCACCTCGGCCGCAACACCGCCAAGGCGATGGGCGTCCCGCTCGAGCGGATGCCGATGTGGAACCCGCGCAAGCCGCTCGGTGGCAACACCGCCGAGGCGCTCCAGGACGCGAAGGTGCTGCTCTGGCACGGATTCTGCTCCGTGCACAAGCGGTTCACCGTCGCGCAGATCGAGAAGGCGCGCGCGGAGCACCCCGGGGTGAAGGTCGTGGTGCACCCCGAGTGCCCGATGCCCGTCGTCGACGCCGCCGACGCGGCCGGCTCCACCGACTTCATCCGGAAGTTCGTCGCCGCGAGCGAGCCGGGCGACGTGATCGCGATCGGCACCGAGGTCAACCTGGTCAACCGGCTCGCCGCCGAGCACCCCGACCGCACGATCTTCTGCCTCGACCCCGTGGTCTGCCCCTGCTCGACGATGTACCGGATCCACCCCGGCTACCTGGCGTGGGTCCTCGACGGCCTGCTCGAGGGTGAGGTGCGCAACGAGATCGTCGTCGACGACGAGGTCGCGACGCACGCCAAGGTCGCCCTCGAGCGCATGCTCGCCGCGCTCCCGAAGGACGCCTGACATGACCCGCGTGGTCGTGGTCGGCAGTGGCGTGGCGGGGCTGACCGCTGCGCTGGAGGCCCACGCCCGCGACGGCGTCGAGGTCACCCTCGTCACCAAGGCCGCGCTCGGGACCAGCAACACGGCCTGGGCCCAGGGCGGCGTGGCGGTCGTGACGGATGCGGGCGACTCGGTCGCGTCGCACGTGGCCGACACCCTCGCGGCGGGTGCGGGACTCTCCGACGACGACGCCGTGCAGGTGCTGTGCGCCGACGGTCCCGAGGCCGTCGCTGGACTGATGCGCCGGGGCGTGCTCTTCGACGTCGACGCGGGCGACCTCGCGCGCGGCCTGGAGGCTGCGCACTCGCACGCGCGCATCCTTCACGCAGGGGGCGACGCCACCGGCGCGGCCATCTCCGAGGCGCTCGTGGCGCGGATCCGCGCCGCCGGCATCGAGGTGCGCGAGCACACGATGGCCGTCGACCTGCAGCTGACGCAGGGACGGGTCTGCGGTCTGCGTCTCCTCGACGGCACGGTTCTGCCCGCCGACGCCGTGGTGCTCGCCACGGGGGGCGCGGGGCAGCTCTACCCCTTCACCACCAACCCGGCTGTCGCGACGGGTGACGGTCTGGCCATGGCGCTGCGGGCCGGCGCGGTCGCGTCGGACCTGGAGTTCTACCAGTTCCACCCCACGGCGCTCGCCGTGCCCGGCAGCCCGCTCGTGTCCGAGGCGGTGCGGGGCGAGGGTGCCGTGCTGCGCTCCGTGGACGGCCACCGGTTCATGACCGACGTGCATCCCGACGCCGAGCTCGCCCCGCGCGACGTGGTGGCTCGAGGGATCGCCGCGCAGATGGCGCGCCAGGGTGGCCTGCCCGTCCTGCTCGACGCGACGGGGCTCGGGACCGCCTTCCTGGCCCGCAGGTTCCCGACCATCGACGCCATGGTCCGGTCCCACGGGCTGGACTGGGGGACCGAGCCCGTCCCCGTGTCGCCCGCGGCGCACTACTTCATGGGTGGGGTCCGCACCGACCTGTGGGGGCGTACCTCGCTGCCGGGTCTGTACGCCGTCGGCGAGGTGGCCTGCACCGGTGTGCACGGTGCGAACCGGCTCGCCTCGAACTCCCTGCTCGAGGGTGCGGTCTTCGGTCGGCGTGTGGTCGAGGCCGTCCTCGGTGCGGCGCCCCAGGAGACGTTCGACGCCGAGTGGGCCGCACCGGTCGAGGTGCCGTCTGTGGCCACGACCGAGCCGCTCGAGCGCGCCGACCTGCAGCAGCTGCTGTGGGAGACCGCCGGCCTCAGCCGGGACGCGGCAGGCCTCGAGCGTGCCTCAGCGCTGATCGGCGCCGGCGCCGTCCCGCCGGGTGCCGACGTGAAGGCGGTCGAGGACGCGAACCTGCACGTCGTGGGCGCGGCCGTGGTGGCGTCGGCGCTGGCGCGACGCGAGTCGCGGGGCGGCCACCACCGCACCGACGCCCCCGGCACCGACCCGACGCAGGCCCGGCACAGTGCCGTCGTCCTCCCGGCGGCGCGCCTGCTGCTCGACGGGGCGCGGGAGTCGGTGCCGTGCTGAGCCGGGAGCAGGTGCAGCGCGTCGTCGACATGGCGCTCGCGGAGGACGCGCCGTTCGGCGACGTCACGTCCCAGGTCTTCGTACCGGTCGAGGCCGTGGCGCGTGGGTCCGTCGTGGCGCGGGAGCCGGGCGTCCTGGCCGGTACCGACGTGCTCCGGCAGACGTTCACGACCGTGGACCCCCGGGTCGTCGTCGAGCTGCTGGTGGCCGACGGTGAACGGTTCGCCGCCGGTGACGTGCTGGCGCGCGTGCAGGGCCCGGCGCGGGCGGTCCTGCAGGGGGAGCGGGTCGCGCTCAACCTGGTGCAGCGGATGAGCGGGATCGCCACGCTCACTTCGCGCTACGTCGAGGCCGTCGCCGGCACCGACGTGCGGGTCGTCGACACGCGCAAGACCACGCCTGGCCTGCGCGCGCTCGAGCGGCACGCGGTGCGCTGCGGGGGCGGCCACAACCACCGCTTCTCGCTCTCGGACGCGGTGATGGCCAAGGACAACCACCTCGCGCTCGTCCCGGACGTCACGGCGGCCGTCCGGGCGGCGCGCGCGACCCTCCCGCACACCATGCACGTGGAGGTCGAGGTGGACCGGCTCGACCAGGTGGAGGCCGTCCTGGCGGGTGGCGTCGACACGATCATGCTCGACAACTTCACCCTCGACGAGCTGCGCGAGGGAGTCGCGCTCGTCGCCGGCCGCGCGATCGTGGAGGCCAGCGGTGGCATCACGCTCGAGACGATCGGCGAGGTCGCACGGACGGGGGTCGACGTGATCAGCGTCGGGGCGCTGACGCACTCCGTCCGCGCGCTCGACCTGGGTCTGGACCTCGACGTCGCGCCCGGCGGGGGTGCCGGGCCGTGGGCGGCTGGAACAGCACCATGATCTATCTCGACGAGGCGGCCACGACACCGTTGCGCCGCGACGTCCTCGCCGCGATGGGCCCGTACCTCGGGCCTGCGTTCGGCAACCCGTCGAGCCACCACGAGCTCGGTGAGGCGGCTCGAGCCGGGCTCGAGCAGGCTCGCGCCGACGTCGCCGCGTCGCTGGGGGCGCGGCCGGGCGAGGTCACGTTCACGTCGGGCGGGACCGAGTCCGCGAACACCGCCGTGAAGGGGATCTGCCTGGCGCAGCCGCGCGGGAGGCACGTCGTGGTCAGCGCGGTCGAGCACCCGGCCGTGCTGGAGTCGGCGCTCTGGCTCGGACGCATCGGGTACGACGTCACGCTCCTCGACGTCGACGAGCACGGCGCGGTCGACCCCGGTGTGCTCGCGGCCGCCCTGCGCGACGACACGACCCTGGTCAGCGTGCAGCACGCGAACAACGAGGTCGGCACGGTCCAGCCGGTCGCCGACCTGGCTGCCGTCGCAGCAGAGCGTGGTGTCCCGTTCCACACCGACGCCGTGCAGTCGGCTGCCTGGCTCGACGTCGACGTCACTCGGCTGGGCGTGCAGGCCCTCAGCCTGTCGGCCCACAAGCTGGGCGGTCCGAAGGGCGCGGGCGTGCTGTGGGTCCGGCGGGGCACGCGGTTCGAGCCGCTCGTGCACGGCGGAGGTCAGCAGGACGGACGACGATCGGGTACCGAGGACGTGCCCGGCGCGGTGGGTCTGGCTGCTGCCCTGCGCCTGGCTCGTGGCGGCCCGTCGACGGCCGAGGAGGTCGCGGCGCGCCGTGACCGCTTCGTCGCGGCCGTGCTGGCCGGCGTCCCCGGTGCACGTCTCACCGGCCACCCCACGTCGCGGCTGCCCGGCCACGCGTCCTTCGTGCTGCCCGGACGGTCGGGGGAGTCGGTCCTGCTGGACCTCGAGCGGCGCGGCATCGTGTGCTCCAGCGGCTCGGCCTGCCACGCGGGCAGCGACGAGCCCAGCCACGTGCTGACGGCCATGGGTCTGGAGCGCGAGGTGGCTCAGACGGCGCTGCGCTTCACCTTCGGTGTGGCGGTGACCGACCACCAGCTCGCCGAGGCCGCCGACGCCCTGGTCGACGTCGTCGGGTGAGCCGGGGCCGGACCCTCGGGTCGGGCGTCAGGTCGTGGTGCGGGAGCGACGTGTCGCCCGGAGCGCGAGAAGTCCGGCTGCGCCCCAGAGGGCGAACCACGGGTCCCAGAGCGCAGCGTGCCAGCGGATCGCCCTGAGGTCGGCGCTGTCGGAGGAGCTGATCAGGTCGAGGGCCACGGCGGCGTTGCCGACGGTCATGAGTGCCCCGTAGACCAGCAGCGCCCCGGCGGCGAGGGCGGCCAGGCGGTGGAACCGGCCGTGCAGCACCGCGACGACGACCAGCGCCACGACGACGAGCTTGGCGACCACGACCGCGGCCAGTGCAGCGAGCACTCCGGCGCCCCGGTCGGTGCCCCACGACACGAACGGCTCGCCGACCGTGTCGAGCAGCCAGGTCGAGCCGAGCAGCCAGAGCAGGCTGATCCCGGCGTGAGCCGCCCCCAGCACGGTGGCCACCACCAGCCACCCGCGTGGCGCCGACGTCTGCACGGTGCTCATGGACCACCCCCGACGGGAGCGTACCTGCCGGCCTCGGGGCCAGTGACTACGCTGGGAGAGCCATGACCTCGTCCGATCCCTCCTCGAGCCTCGACGCCGTGTACCTCGACCACGCGGCCACGACGCCGATGCATCCCGAGGCCGCCGCGGTGCTCGCCGACCAGCTCGCCCGCACGGGCAACGCATCGAGCCTGCACACGTCGGGTCGGGCGGCCCGGCGCGTGGTCGAGGAGTCGCGCGAGGTGATCGCCGAGTGTCTCGGCGCACGGCCCAGCGAGGTGGTGTTCACGTCCGGGGGGACGGAGGCCAACAACCTCGCGATCAAGGGTCTCTACTGGGCGCGGCACGACGAGTCCTCGGCGCGGGACCGCGTCCTGTTCAGCTCCATCGAGCACCACGCCCTGCTCGACCCCGTGACCTGGCTGGCGGCGCACGAGGGCGCCCGCATCGACACGACCCCCGTGGACCGTCAGGGCCGGGTCGTCGTCGACGCCCTGCGCGGTCAGATCGAGTCCGACCCGGCGTCGGTGGCCGTCGTGACGACCATGTGGGCCAACAACGAGATGGGCACGATCCAGCCCGTGGCCGACGTCGTGGCCCTGGCTCGCGAGCACGGCATCCCGGTCCACAGCGACGCCGTCCAGGCCGCGGGCTACCTCCCGCTCGACTTCGCCGGCTCGCACCTGGACGCCATGACCGTCACGGCCCACAAGCTCGGGGGGCCGGTCGGCGTCGGAGCGCTGCTGGTGCGCCGCGAGGTGACACCGGTGCCGCTGGTCCACGGCGGCGGCCAGGAGCGCGACCTCCGCTCGGGCACCGTCGGCGTGGCGCTCATCGCCTCCTTCGCCCGGGCGCTGGAGCTCACGGTGCACCGCCAGGCGGAGGTCTCGGCACGCATCGAGGGGCTGAGGCGGCGGCTCGTCGACGGCATCGGGCGGATCGTTCCCGACGCGATCGTCAACGGGGACCCGGAGCCCGGGCCGGACCACCGTCTGCCCAACATCGCGCACGTGACGTTCCCGGGGTGCGAGGGCGACGCGATGCTCATGCTGCTCGACGCGCAGGGGGTGGAGGTGTCCACCGGCTCCGCCTGCCAGGCCGGGGTTCCCCAGCCCAGCCACGTGCTGCTCGCGATGGGCTACGACGACGCCGCGGCTCGCGGTTCGCTGCGGCTGAGCCTCGGCCACACCAGCACCGAGGCCGACGTCGACCGGCTGCTCGCGGTGCTGCCCCAGGTGCACGAGCGTGCCGTCCGCGCCTCTCTCGTGCGGAGCCGTTGATGGCCCGCCTCGTCGCGGCCATGTCCGGGGGTGTCGACTCGGCCGTGGCGGCCGCGCGTGCCGTCGACGCCGGCCACGACGTGACCGGGGTGCACCTGGCCCTGAGCCGCAACCCCCGGTCGTACCGGTCCGGTGCCCGTGGGTGCTGCTCCATCGAGGACGCCGGCGACGCCCGACGTGCCGCCGACGCGCTGGGCATCCCGTTCTACGTGTGGGACATGAGCGCCGAGTTCGCCGACGAGGTGGTCGACGACTTCGTCTCCGAGTACGCCGCGGGTCGGACCCCCAACCCGTGTCTGCGCTGCAACGAGAAGATCAAGTTCGCGGCCGTGCTCGACCGCGCCCTCGCGCTCGGCTTCGACGGCGTGGTGACGGGGCACTACGCGCAGCTGAGCACCGCGACCGACGGCACGGTCGAGATGCACCGCTCGGAGGACGCCGGCAAGGACCAGAGCTACGTGCTGGGCGTGCTCACGCAGGACCAGCTGCGTCACTCGCACTTCCCCCTCGGCGGCTCGGTCAAGACCGACGTCCGCGACGAGGCGGCACGGCGCGGCCTGCAGGTCGCCACCAAGCCCGACAGCCACGACATCTGCTTCGTCGCCGACGGTGACAACGCCGGTTGGCTGGCCGAGAAGCTGGGACCGCGACCGGGCGTGGTCGTCGACGAGCAGGGTGCGGTGCTGCGCGAGCACGACGGTGCCTACGCCTACACGATCGGACAGCGGCGCGGTCTGCGTCTCGGCGTCCCGGCTGACGACGGCAAGCCACGCTTCGTGCTCGACATCGAGCCCGTCTCCGGCACGGTCACCGTCGGTCCGCGCGAGCACCTGCTCGTCGACACCCTCGAGGCGGACCGACCGCTGTGGTGCGGAGCCGCGCCCGACGGACCGCTGGAGTGCACGGTGCAGCTGCGCGCCCACGGTGCCGAGCACCGGGCGGTCGTGGAGGTGCTCGACGACGGCCGGGTGCACGTCGACCTCGTCGACCCCGCCGAGGGCATCGCCCCCGGTCAGGCCGCCGTGGTCTACGTCGGGACCCGCGTGGTCGGGTCGGCCACGATCACCGCGACGAGCCGCAGCAGCACCCCCTCCGGGCCCGTGCGGTGAGGGCCACGGGCGTCGGCTCGATGCCGGGGGAGGACTACGCCGAGTCGGTCAAGGCCGTGCTCGGCACGCTCGACGACCTGGCCTTCGTCCCCGAGCTGCCGGCTCGAGGCGTCGGCGCGCAGATGATCGGCCGTTCGCTCGCGTTCCTGGAGGGGCTGGGGGCGGACCTGCAGCCCGGTGGATGGCGGCTGCTCGACGCGTCGGGCGTGGACCACCGTCGCGCCAGGTCGCTGCTCGCCCAGGACCTCGACGTCGTGGAGGAGCTGGCGCAGGGCCGGCAGGGTGCCGTCAAGCAGCAGGTCGCCGGGCCGTGGACGCTCGCTGCGACCGTGGAGCTGCAGCGGGGGGAGAAGGTGCTCTCGGACCACGGAGCACGGCGCGACCTCGCCCACGCGCTCGCGTCGGGCCTCACCGACCACGTCGCGTCGCTGCGCCGCCGGTTCCCCGGCGCCGAGCTGGTGCTGCAGGTGGACGAGCCGTTGCTTCCGGCCGTGCTGTCCGCCCAGGTCCCGACCTCGTCGGGCTTCGGGCGCTACCGCACCGTGCACCCGCCGGAGGCCGACGCCCTGCTGCGGGTCGTCGTCGACGCGGTGCGGGCGGCGGGAGCGAGGCCGGTCGTGCACTCGTGCGCTCCGGACCTGCCCGTCACCCTGCTCCGCGGCGCGGGCTTCGACGCGATCTCCTTCGACCTGTCGCTCGACACCTCCTCCGGAGGCGACGCCTGGGCCGAGGCGTTCGAGGCGGGGACGGACCTGTGGCCCGGCATCCTCCCGTCGACCGACGCCATGCTCGACCCGGCCGCGTCCCGTCGCACGCTCGAGGCGTGGTTCGACCGTCTGGGCTTCGCCGAGGACGCCTGGCACGACCGGGTGGTCGTCACGCCGTCCTGCGGCCTGGCCGGGGCCACCCCGGCCCACGCCCGCCAGGTGCTGGCCGAGCTCGCCGCCCTCGCGGGCTGACCACCGTCGAGGGCGCTGCGGCTACCCTCTGTGCGGCTCACGTAGGCCTTCGCTGCCCGCGGTTGCGTGCGACCTGCTGCTGCGTGGCTCGGGTGGGTACGTCCTTGCTGCTGCGCGGCTCCGGCTGGGCTTTCGCATGCTGCTGCGTCGCTGCGGCTGCGAGTCGGCTCGGTCTCCGAGAGGGCCTCGACCGGACCGGTGGGTCTCGACCCGGGCGGGCCTGCGGGGCGCAGCCACGATTCTCCCTCTGCGCGTGATCCACGCACGATGCTTCCTTCGCGTGGACCGTGCCTCACGAAGGAAGAACCGTGGCGACGAAAACGGCCCCGTAATGGCAGGGATTCTCCCTTCTCGTGGAACGGTCCGCGCAGAAGGAGAATCCCTGCCCACCCGCCGCGGACCGAAGCCCCGCTGGACGCAGGATTCTGCCTTCGCGTGCAGAAGCCCGAACGATGCTGCGTACACGACGGGATCCGAACACGAATGCAGCATCCTTCGACTCTTCATGCACGAACGCAGAACCTTGCGTCCCCCGAGCCACGCTCCGAGAGACCGACCGAGCCCGGACCCCTCCGCCGGTCGAGGCCCTCTCGGAGACCGAGCCGACTCGCAGCCGCAGCGACGCAGCAGCAATCGAGGGCCCAGCCGGGAAGCGCAGCAGTGAGCGAGAGCCCCGCCGGGGAAGCGCACCAGCGAAGGTTCAGCCGCAGCGACGCAGCGCCATGGCTCTCACACGATCTCGTCGCGGGCCGGACGACTGCCGAGCCGCACGACCGCGATGCCGACGACCACGGCCACGCCGCACACCACGTCGGCCGTGAGCCCGTCGAGGGCGAAGAACCCCACGAGCCCGGCCACCACGAGGAGAGCGCCGAGGACGATCGGGACGAGACGTCGAGTGCTCATGCGTCCACCGTGCCAGGTCGTCGGCACCGGTGCACCCCGCGACTCGCGGCGCACGTGTCGGCGGGCGCCGATATCGTCTGACGCATGAGCGACGACGACCTGCGGCAGCGGCACAAGGAGCTGGCCGAGCAGGTCGACGAGCACCGCCAGCGCTACCACCGCGACGATGCGCCGACCATCTCCGACGGCGAGTACGACGCCCTCGTGCGCGAGCTCG
This sequence comes from Aeromicrobium sp. WCS2018Hpa-31, assembly GCF_031843905.1. Lineage (NCBI taxonomy): Bacteria > Bacillati > Actinomycetota > Actinomycetes > Propionibacteriales > Nocardioidaceae > Aeromicrobium > Aeromicrobium sp. WCS2018Hpa-31. The sequence goes on from NZ_JAVTJF010000006.1 coordinate 262,603, forward strand.
AGACGCTGGAGGAGCAGCTGCCCGAGCTCCGCACGCCCGACTCGCCCACCCAGCAGGTGGGCGGCATGGTCTCCTCCTCGTTCGAGGCCTACGAGCACCGTGAGCGGATGCTCAGCCTCGACAACGCGTTCAGCCGCGAGGAGCTCGAGGCCTGGTACGGGCGGCTCGAGCGCGACGGCGCGGGCGACGCCGAGTTCCTGTGCGAGCTCAAGGTCGACGGCCTCGCCATCAGCCTGACCTACGAGGACGGTGTCCTCACCCGCGGTGTCACCCGTGGCGACGGTCGGGTGGGGGAGGACGTCACCGAGAACGTCCGCACGATCAAGGCGATCCCGCACCGTCTCTCCGCGACGGACGAGTTCCCGGTGCCCGCCTACGTCGAGGTCCGGGGCGAGGTCTACTTCCCCACGCAGGCGTTCGACGACTTCAACGCTGCCTGGGCCGAGGCCGGCAACAACCCGTTCGCCAACCCGCGCAACGCCGCGGCCGGCACCCTGCGCATGAAGGACTCCTCGGTCACGGCCTCGCGGCCGCTGTCCATGGTCTGCCACGGCCTCGGCTACCGCGAGGGCTTCCGGCCCGAGCGGCAGTCCGAGGCCTACGACGCGCTGAAGGCATGGGGACTACCGACGTCGGACCGGGCCAGGGTCGTCACCGGCCTCGACGCGGTCCAGGAGTTCATCGAGCACTACGGCGAGCACCGCCACGACGTCGAGCACGACATCGACGGAGTGGTGGTCAAGGTCGACCAGGTGGCGCTGCAGGGACGCCTGGGCTCCACCTCCCGCGCGCCGCGATGGGCGATCGCGTTCAAGTACCCGCCGGAGGAGGTCAACACCCGGCTCAAGGACATCCTCGTGAACGTGGGCCGCACGGGCCGCGTCACGCCCTTCGGGCTCATGGAGCCGGCCAAGGTGGCCGGGTCCACGGTCGAGATGGCCACGCTGCACAACCAGCACGAGGTCAAGCGCAAGGGCGTGCTCATCGGCGACATGGTGGTGCTGCGCAAGGCCGGTGACGTGATCCCCGAGATCGTCGGGCCCGTCGTCGCGCTGCGCGACGGCACCGAGCGCGAGTTCGTCATGCCCACCGAGTGCCCGTCCTGCGGCACGCCCCTGGCCCCGGCCAAGGAGGGCGACGCCGACATCCGGTGTCCCAACCAGCGCTCCTGCCCGTCGCAGCTGCGGGAGCGACTCACCCACGTGGGCAGCCGTGGAGCGTTCGACATCGAGGTGTTCGGCTGGGAGGGCGCCGTGGCGTTGCTCGAGTCCGGGGTGCTCGTCGACGAGGGCGGACTCTTCGCTCTGACCGAGCAGCAGCTGCTCACCGTGCCGCTCTACCGCCGAGCGGCGAAGAAGGCGGAGAAGGAGGCGGTGGCCGCCGGAGCGCCGGACGCCCCGGTCCTGGGTCCGGACGACACCGTGCTCTCCACCAACGGTCGCAAGTTCCTCGACGGTCTGGAGAAGGCGAAGACCCAGCCGCTGTGGCGGGTGCTCGTGGCCCTGTCCATCCGCCACGTCGGTCCCACGGCAGCACGGGCGCTCGCCACCGAGTTCGTCACCATGGAGGCCATCCGCACGGCCAGCGCCGAGGAGCTCGCGGCGGCCGAGGGCGTCGGTCCCACGATCGCCGACGCCGTCGTGGACTGGTTCACCGTCGACTGGCACCGCGGCATCGTCGATGCGTGGGAGGCCGCGGGCGTCCGCATGGCCGACGAGCGCGACGACAGCATCGTGCGCACGCTCGAGGGTCTCACCGTGGTCGTCACCGGGTCCCTGCAGGACTTCACCCGCGACTCCGTCAAGGAGGCGATCATCGCCCACGGCGGCAAGGCATCGGGCTCGGTGAGCAAGAAGACCGACTACGTGGTCGTCGGGGACAGTCCGGGCTCCAAGGCCGAGAAGGCCGAGCAGCTGGGCGTCCCGATCCTCGACGAGGACGGCTTCAAGAAGCTGCTCGCCGACGGGCCTCCTGCGGCCGAGGACGACGACTCCGACGTGGACGACGGTGCCCACGACGAGGACGGGGCCGACGCGCCGGACGCCGAGGGTGAGGCCTGACCGTGCTGGAGCTTCGTCCGAGCTGTGAGTGCTGCGACGTCGACCTGGCGCCCACGAGCCGCGACGTCTTCATCTGCACCTACGAGTGCACGTGGTGCCGCGACTGCGCCGAGGGCCGGCTCGACCTCACGTGCCCGAACTGCGGCGGCGAGCTCGTCCGCCGGCCGGCCCCGTCGCCCTCCAGGCTCGTGGCGCACCCGCCGTCGACGACACGGGTGCACGTTCCGGACTGCCTGACCCGGACGTGACGATCTCCTCCGTCCGGTTGTCCTGACTCAGCCCAGCAGAAGGCGCTGCAGGGCGCGGGCGACCTGGCTCGTGATGGCCGCGTCCTCGTATCCGGTCTTGTGCACGGTGTAGTCGGTGCCCCCATCGGCGTCACACACTACGTCGCGGGTCAGGCAGGCATCCACCGTCCGGTCGGCGAGCGCACCGAGGTCCGGACCGGCGCCCAGGCTGCCGTCGAGCGTGGCCTCCGAACCAGGGAGGTCCGGACGGATGAACGGGGCATCCGGGTCGTGCCGCGGGCTGCCGATGAGCGCGAGCGCGTCGACGCGACGGGCGAGTGCGGGCCGGTCGGCGAGCGTCTCCTGGGCGATCTGTGCGCCCTGGCTGAAGCCGACGACCGCCAGTCGTGCCTCCGGGCAGTCCCGGACCGACGCGGTGAGCCGGCGGGCCAGCAGCCGTCGGCCCTGGTCGACGTCGGCCTCGTAGACGTCGACGTCGGAGGCGTCACGGCTGCGGTGCCGGACCGCGTCGACGTCGATGTCGTCCACGCCCTTCTCGGCGAGCCGCTCCTCGAGGTCGGTGACCACCCCGTCGACCTCGGTGCCCAGGCCACGGTTCTTGTCGAGCGACTGCGACTGCCCACGGACCCCGACGACCTGCACCTGGGGGCACCCGTCGGCGGCCTCAGGGAGTCCGTCGTTCCCGGCCGCGGAGCACCCCGTCAGCACGAGGACGCAGGCGACCAGGGGCAGGAGCAGGCGGGGGAAGGGGGGCATCCCTCGAGCATGGCAGGCGGCCGACGAGGTGCCCGCGGGTGCCTCCGCCCTCCCACGGCTCGGCCGCGCCGGTCCGGCGGGCGCGACCGACGAGCGGCACTCAGTCCACGTCGGCGTCGTCCGGGTCGAAGAGGTCGGCCGCCGCGCCCACGACGAGCGGGTCGGGGATGCGGACGACCTCGTGGTCCTTGCCGGGGTAGTCGAAGCGGTGCAGCACGTGGCGCATGGCCTCCAAGCGGGCACGCTTCTTGTCGTTGCTCTTCACGACCGTCCAGGGGGAGTGCTTCGTGTCCGTCCTGCGGAACATCGCCTCCTTGGCCTCGGTGTAGGCGTCCCACTTGTCGAGGGAGGCGAGGTCCATGGGCGAGAGCTTCCACTGCCGCACCGGATCGATCTGGCGGATCGTGAACCGGGTCAGCTGCTCGGCGCGCGAGACCGAGAACCAGAACTTCACGACGTGGATGCCGTCGTTGACGAGCATCTTCTCGAACGCCGGCGCCTGCTTGAGGAACTCGGTGTACTGGTCGGGCGTGCAGAAGCCCATCACCCGCTCGACACCGGCGCGGTTGTACCAGGACCGGTCGAAGAACGTGAGCTCGCCGGTCGTGGGCAGGTGGTGGACGTAGCGCTGGAAGTACCACTGGCCCTGCTCGCGCTCGGTCGGCTTCACGAGGGCCACCACACGGGCGCCGCGCGGGTTGAGGTTCTCGGTGAACCGCTTGATCGTGCCGCCCTTGCCGGCCGCGTCGCGTCCCTCGAACACCATCACGACCCGCTGCCCGGTGTCCTTCACCCAGCGCTGCAGCTTGATCAGCTCGATCTGCAGCAGCCGCTTCTCCAGGTCGTACGTCGTGCGGTCGAGGCGCTCGCCGTAGGGGTAGCCCTCGCGCCAGGTGTCCACCGGCACGCCGGAGGGATCCAGGAGCACGGGGTCGTCGTCGTCGGAGTCGTCGACGGTGAAGTCGGTGAGGTGCTGGGCGGCCACGGTGTCGATCACGAGCGGGAGGCTAGGGGAGCGTGGTGAACGCCAGGTGACACGTCACTACGATGGGTCGGTACCCGCACCCGAGCCTGCAAGGGAGACGCATGTCGTCGGCCATCTCGCGTGAGGACGTCGCCCACCTGGCGAGCCTCGCGCGCATCTCGCTCAGCGAGGACGAGCTGGACCGGCTCGGCGCCGAGCTCCCGGCGATCCTCGACCACGTCGCCGCCGTCCAGGAGGCCGCTGCCGACGACGTCGAGCCGATGAGCCACCCGGTGCCGATCAGCAACGTGTTCCGTGCCGACGAGGTCCGTCCCGGCCTGACGCCCGACGAGGCCCTTGCCGGTGCCCCGGCGAGCGAGGAGCAGCGCTTCCTCGTCCCACAGATCCTCGGGGAGGAGTGATGAGCGACCTCACCCGGCTCAAGGCCGCCGAGATCGCCGACGGCCTCGTCGGCGGCACCCTCACGTCCGTGGCCGTCACCCAGGCCCATCTCGACCGCATCGCCGACGTCGACGAGCGGCTCGGCGCCTTCCTGCACGTCGACGCCGAGGGTGCGCTGGCCACGGCGGCCGACGTCGACGCGCGACGCGCAGCGGGCGAGCAGCTGGCGACCCTCGCCGGCGTCCCGGTGGCCGTGAAGGACCTCATCAACACCGTCGGCCAGCCCACCACGGCCGGCTCCCGCATCCTCGAGGGCTGGGTCCCGCCCTACGACGCGACCGTCGTCAGCCGTCTGCGTGCCGCGGGTCTGCCGATCCTCGGCAAGACCAACCTCGACGAGTTCGCCATGGGCTCGTCCAACGAGCACTCGGCCTACAAGCCGGCGCGCAACCCCTGGGACACCGAGCGCATCCCCGGCGGCTCCAGCGGTGGGTCCGCGGCCGCCGTGGCCGGCTACGAGGCGCCCCTGGCCCTCGGCACCGACACGGGCGGATCCATCCGCCAGCCCGGTGCCATGACCGGCATCGTGGGCGTCAAGCCGACGTACGGCGGTGTCTCGCGCTACGGCGTCATCGCCATGGCCAGCAGCCTCGACCAGGTCGGCCCGATGGCCCGCTCCGTGCTCGACGCCGCCCTGCTGCACGAGGTGCTCGCCGGACACGACCCGATGGACTCCACCAGCATCGACGCGCCGACGCCTGACGTCGTGGCCGCGGCCCGCCGCGGCGACGTCGCCGGCCTGCGCATCGGTGTCGTGAAGGAGCTCGGTGGAGAGGGCTTCCAGCCCGGCGTCCAGCAGCGCTTCGACGAGTCCGTCGAGCTGCTCGCCAAGGCGGGCGCCGAGGTCGTCGAGATCTCGTGCCCGAGCTTCGTGCACGGCATCGCCGCCTACTACCTGGTCATGCCGAGCGAGGTGTCCAGCAACCTGGCCCGCTTCGACGCCATGCGGTACGGCGTCCGCGTCGCGCCCGACGGCGTCGACGGCCCCAGTGCCGAGCAGGTCATGGCCGTCAGCCGTGACGCCGGCTTCGGCGACGAGGTCAAGCGCCGCATCATCCTCGGGACGTACGCCCTCTCGAGCGGCTACTACGACGCCTACTACGGCTCGGCGCAGAAGGTGCGCACGCTCGTCGCGCGCGACTTCGCGGCTGCGTTCGAGCAGGTCGACGTGCTGGTCTCGCCCACCGCTCCCACCACGGCCTGGCGCCTGGGGGAGAAGAGCGACGACCCGCTGGCCATGTACCTCGAGGACATCGCCACCATCCCGGCCAACCTCGCCGGCGTGCCGGGGCTCAGCCTCCCGGTCGGGCTCGCGAGCGACACCGGCCTGCCGGTCGGTGTGCAGGTGCTCGCCCCGGCCCAGGCCGACGACCGTCTGTACAACGTGGGGGCGGCCCTGGAGCGGCTCGTCACGGCACCCCAGCTGAGCGAGATCGACGCAGGAGCGACCCGATGAGCACCCAGAGCAGCAGCACGACCACACCTGCGCTCGTCCCGTTCGAGAAGGCGATCGAGCGCTACGACCCGGTCCTCGGGCTCGAGGTCCACGTCGAGCTGAACACCGCCACGAAGATGTTCTGCGGCTGTGCCACCGTGTTCGGCTCCGAGCCGAACACCCAGGTGTGCCCCGTCTGCCTGGGCCTGCCGGGCGCGCTGCCCGTCGTGAACGCCAAGGCGGTCGAGTCGGCCATCCGCATCGGGCTCGCGCTCAACTGCGAGATCGCCGAGTGGTGCCGGTTCGCCCGCAAGAACTACTTCTACCCGGACATGCCGAAGAACTTCCAGACGTCGCAGTACGACGAGCCGATCGCCTTCGACGGCTTCGTCGACCTCGACGTCCCCCTGCCGGACGGCGGGGTGGAGACGTTCCGCATCGAGATCGAGCGCGCCCACATGGAGGAGGACACCGGCAAGTCGCTGCACGTCGGCGGTGCCACCGGACGCATCCACGGCGCCGACCACTCGCTGCTCGACTACAACCGGGCCGGCATCCCGCTGATCGAGATCGTCACCCGCACGATCGAGGTGCCGGCCGACCGGGCCCCGCTCGTGGCGCGCGCCTACGTCCAGCACCTGCGCGACCTCATGGTGGCGCTCGGCGTCTCCGACGCCCGCATGGACCAGGGTTCGCTGCGCGCCGACGTGAACCTGTCGCTCAAGCCGACTGGCTCGTCCACGCTCGGCACCCGCAGCGAGACCAAGAACGTCAACTCCTTCCGCTCGGTCGAGCGGGCGGTGCGCTTCGAGGTGACTCGGCACGCTGGCGTGCTCGACGCCGGGCAGAGCATCCTGCAGGAGACGCGGCACTTCCACGAGTCCGACGGCACCACCTCACCGGGTCGGCCCAAGTCCGACGCCGACGACTACCGCTACTTCCCCGAGCCCGACCTCGCGCCGGTCGCGCCGTCGCGCGCCTGGGTCGACGAGCTGCGGGGCACGTTGCCCGAGCCGCCGGCCGAGCGACGCAAGCGGCTGCAGGCGGAGTGGGACTTCTCCGACCTCGACATGCGCGACACCGTGGGTGCCGGTGCGCTGGAGCTCGTCGTGGCCACGGTCGCGGCCGGGGCCACCCCGGTGTCGGCGAAGAAGTGGTGGCTCGGCGAGCTGGCGCGCCGCGCCAACGAGTCCGGCACCGGCCTCGACGAGCTGGGCGTCACGCCGGAGCAAGTGGCGGGCGTGCAGGCGTTGATCGACTCGGGTCGCGTCAACGACAAGCTCGCCCGACAGGTGCTGGAGGGCGTGCTGGCCGGCGAGGGCACGCCCGAGGAGGTCGTGACCGCGCGCGGGCTCGAGGTCGTGTCCGACGACGGCGCGCTCGGTGCCGCCGTCGACACCGCCATCGCGGCGAACCCCGACGTCGCCCAGAAGATCCGCGACGGCAAGGTGCAGGCCGCCGGTGCGCTCATCGGCGCCGTCATGAAGGAGATGCGGGGCCAGGCCGACGCCGGGCGCGTGCGCGAGCTGATCCTCGAGAAGCTCGGCGGATGAGCCCGTCACGATGACGAGCGCTCCGGACGGCGTCGGCCCGTGAGCCGGTCCACGTCGCGCGTCCTCCGGATCGCGGGTCTCGCCGTCACCGCGCTCGTCGGCTCGTCGGTGGTGGTCGCGAACCTCGTGGTCGTGGGTCGGACCTCCGACGACCTGACCCGTGACGTGGACGACCTCGGCCCGGCCCAGGTCGTGATCGTTCCGGGTGCCGGCGTCTATCCGGACGGCACGCTCGGACGGCCCGTCGAGGAGCGCGTGCGCGCTGCCGTGGCCCTCCACGACGCGGGCCTGGTCGAGAAGATCCTCCTGTCGGGCGACAACGGCACCAGCACCTACAACGAGCCCGACGCGATGCGTCGGGCCGTGCTCGAGGCCGGCGTGCCCGCGGCCGACGTCTTCACCGACTACGCGGGCTTCAGCACGTGGCACACCATGCGGCGCGCCCGGGACGTGTTCGGGGTCGACGACGCGATCGTCGTCACCCAGGGCGTCTACGCGGCACGGACGGTCGACCTGGGCGTCGCGGCCGGTCTCGACGTCGAGGGCTACGTCGTCAGCGAGGGCGGTCGACGTGCGCGCGAGTGGATCGCCCGCGTCCGCGGCCTCGGCGAGGCGACGTTGCGGCCTCGGGTCACCCCGGGCCCGGCCATCCCCATCACCGGTGACGGTCGCGCCTCGTGGGCGGACGAGCCGGCCTGAGCGGGTGCGGCCTCAGGCTCCGCGCAGCGCGTCGATGCGCTCGAGCAGCATGCGCAGCTCCTCGCGCACGACCTCGGGCTGCTCGACCGGGATGAAGTGCGTGGCGTCGAGCTCGCGGTAGCGGGAGCGCTTCACGGCCTGCGACGCGGTGTACATGTCGCGCGCGCCCGTGAGCACGTCCCACCGGCCGGAGACGAACGTGGTGGGCACGTCGATCGAGGAGAGCGAGACGCGGGAGTGCTCGGCCACGCCCAGCGCGAGCTTCGCGTACCAGGCGGGGTGGGTCGTGCAGAACTCCTTCACCATCGCCTGCAGCTCCGCGGTGTCGGCTGCGGGGTCGATGAGTCGGGTGCGACGCAGGATGTTGGTGGTGGAACGCGTCCAGGGGATCCGGGTCGTCAGGGGGGCGATGCCGTGCCCGGTCACGGTGGTGATGCGCGCCAGGCCCACCATCAGCTGGCGGGCCAGGAAGGGCGGGACGTGCAGCGGCGCGAGCATCGTGCCGAAGGTGTTGCCCGGCACGCCCGCGACGGCGAGGACCCCCTCCACCCTGTCGGGGTGGCGTCCGGCCAGCTCGAAGGCCACGGTCACCCCGGCCGACCAGCTCAGCAGGGGGGCCGACTCGATCCCGGCGTGGTCCATGACCGCCAGGGCGTCCTCCACGTACGCATCCAGATCGACCCGGCCGTCCTTGGGCCGGGCCGACCCGCCGACACCGCGGTGGTTCCACGAGACGACGCGCACGCCGCAGTCCGGACGCAGCAGCGTGGGCCACGCGTAGGGGTTGGTCCCCAGCCCGTTGCACAGGAGCACGGTGGGGCCGTCGGCGTCGTTCGTCCAGGCCCTCAGGCGTGTGCCGTCGGCACTCGTCACGTCGTAGAAGCGCACGAGTCCGGGAGTCGAGGTCACGGGCGTCGATCCTGCCTCCTCCGGCCCCCGCCCGCAACGCGTTCGCCGGAACCGGTGCCTTGCGGCCGAGGCACCCTAGATCCCGAGCCGACGCTGCAGGGCGGTCGCGAACGCCGCGCCGCCGGTGGGGGTGTGGTCGAGGAAGAACGACGGCTCGGTCAGCTCGAGCTCCATGAGTCGCAGGTCGCCGTCGGGTCCGGTCACCACGTCCACCCGGGCGTAGAGCAGGTCGTCGCCCACCAGGTCGCGTGCCACCGACACCGCGCGCTCGGCGAAGGCCACCTGCTCGGGCGAGGCGTCCCTCGACGCGATGTCCTCCTTCAGCTCGGGCAGCCCGCGGGGATCACCCTCGCCCACGAGCAGTGCGCCCTTGCGGAAGGCGTGGGAGTACGTCCGGCCGAAGAGCAGCAGACCGGTCTCGCCCTCGGTGTCGACGGAGGCGACGTACGGCTGGACCATGGTCGGCCGGCCGGCGTCGAGCAGGCTGCGGCTGTGGGCGACGGCCCGCTCGGGGTCGCTCCAGCGCGCCGTGTCGGCGGATCCGGCGGAGATGGTCGGCTTCACGACCCACTCGTCGGCCTCGGGCAACGCCTCGGCGGACCGGACGGACCAGGCCGTCTCGACCACGGCCACGTCGGCCTCGACGAGCTGGCGCAGGTACGTCTTGTCGGTGTTCCAGCGCAGCACGCCGGCCGGGTTCGCCAGCCGGGGCACGCTGTCGGCCCAGGCGAGGAACGCGTCGCGCCGCGGGACGTAGTCCCAGCACGAGCGCACGACCACGAGGTCGTAGGAGTCCCAGTCGACGTCGGGGTCGTCCCAGACGGCGGTCTCGGCGTCGATCCCGACCTCCGCGACGGCGGCGGTGAGCAGAGGGAGGTCGGCATCGACCTCGCGGAAGTCGGCCCCGCAGGCCCAAGCGATGCGCATCAGCCCATCGTGCCAGGTCCAGGTTCTGTCTTATCTGAACGCATAGGCTTATCTCCATGGTCGAGGTTCACACGCGGGTGACGGTGATCGTGGACCTCGTCGGGTCGCGCCGGCACGGTGACCGCGCCTGGGTCCACCGGGTGTTCACGCAGGCCCTGTCGGCGGTCAACGACGCGGTACCTGCCGAGCAGCCCCTCGAGCCGACCCTGGGTGACGAGGCCCAGGCCCGGTACCGCACGGTCGAGGAGGCCTTGCGGGCCACCCTGCTGCTCCGTCTCGAGCTGCCCGAGGAGCTCGATGCACGGGCCGGGATCGGGGTGGGGGCCGTGCAGCACCTGGGGACGGGCGTGGTGGGGCTGCTCCAGGACGGTCCCGGATGGTGGGCGGCACGCGACGCCATCGACGAGGCGAAGGCGCGCGAGACCGCGCGGGACCGGACGCTGCGCACCTGGTTCGTCGTCGCGCCGGACGCACCCGCCGACCCGGACCGCCCCGACCAGGCGCACGTCGACGCGTTCCTGCTGCTGCGCGACGAGATCGTGACGGGCATGCCGGTCCGTTCCCGTCGCCTCCTGCGCGGTGTGCTCGACGGACGCACCCAGGCCGAGCTGGCCGAGCGGGAGGGCATCAGCCCCTCCGCGGTCTCGCAGAACCTGCGTCGCAGCGGCGCCTACGCCGTGCTGCACGCCCACGCGCTGCTGCTCCAGGGCGCGGTGGCCGGCCCCGACCCTCAGTAGCCGGTGAAGGCGGCGAGCAGGAAGAACGGCACCGAGGCGCCCGCGAGGCGCATCGCCACCCTCACCCAGTGGTACTTGCGCGCCACGATCCTCGACAGCTCGTAGAGCTGGTGCCGGGTGCGGGCGGGCAGCGTCGGCGGGTGGGCGTCGAGGGTCTCGTCCAGGTCGTCACGGGAGGCGAAGGCCGCCACGTGCCCCCAGTAGTACACGTGCGCCGACGGCGGGGGAACGGTGAAGCGAGGCCAGACCGCGCACGCGGCAGCACCGACGGACCCGCCCGCGAGCAGTGCGCCCACGGTCCAGACGACGCGTCCGAACGGCTCGAGCTCCGCCGGGCTCCAGTCCCGGGCCAGCAGGCCCGCGAGCAGCGCACCGAAGCCGATGCCGAGGACGGCGAGCACCATGGACGCCTTGTGGTCGGCGGCGCCCACCTCGTTGCGGGCCTCGGCGAGGATGCTGAGCTCGACCTCGAGCGGCCCGGCCCCGACCGCGCGGTCGTGGTCGGGCGCGGTGACGTCGGCGGGCTCTGGCTCGGGCGCAGGCGAAGGCGCGTCGCCGGTGGTCGGGCGTCGGCTGACGTCGTCGGTCGCATCGGTCATGGCATCTCCTCGCGCGCCATCGTGCCACGGGGTGGCGACACCTCGCCGAGTAATCAAGCCTCAGGACTTGATTCGCATGAATCAAGTCTCATGGGTTGATACACTGCGTCCATGTTCGCCCTCACCATCGACCAGCGGGGGAGCCGGCTATCCGACGACGGAGTGCCGGGGCTCCTCGACCTCCTGGCAGGCACCGAGACCGTCCGCGCGTTCGAGCGCACCGTGGGCGACGAGGTCCAGGGCCTCGTCTCGGTGCCGGACGTCGCCGTCGAGGTGGTCACGCAGGTGGCCCGCACCGGCCGCTGGTGGATCGGGGTGGGGGTCGGGGACGTCGACTCGCCGACACCGCCCTCGGTCCGCGCGGCTCGGGGTCCTGCGCTCTTCGCGGCCCGGGTCGCGGTCGAGCGAGCAGCACGGTGCACCGCGGGCGTGGCGCTGGAGGCGGGTGAGGGTCGCGACGCCCAGGACGCTCTCGACGCCGAGACCGTCCTGCAGGTGCTGGGCCGGCTCGTGGTGGACCGGTCGCCGGACGGCCAGGAGGCGGTCGACGAGGTGCGGCGCCACGCCACGCAGCGAGCAGCCGCCGAGCAGCTCGGCATCACGCCCCAGGCCATGAGCGCTCGTCTGCAGGTCGCCCGTCGCGACGACGAGGACCGTCTGCGCGCCCTGGCCGTCCGACTGCTCGCCCGCGCCGACGCCGCGACCTCCTGACCGGGTGTCGGTGGCGGCCGGGGACGGGGTCGCAGACCCCGGTCGTAGGATCAGCCCATGCCCAGCGAGACCCCCGACAGCCGTCCTGCCCCGACGCCGGAGCCCGGCGTCGACATCAAGCCCCGCAGCCGCGACGTCACCGACGGCCTGGAGAAGACCGCCGCGCGCGGCATGCTGCGTGCCGTCGGCATGGGCGACGACGACTGGGTCAAGCCGCAGATCGGCGTCGCGTCGAGCTGGAACGAGATCACGCCCTGCAACCTCTCGCTCGACCGGCTCGCCAAGTCCGTGAAGACCGGCGTGCACGCCGCGGGCGGGTACCCGCTCGAGTTCGGCACCATCAGCGTCTCCGACGGCATCAGCATGGGTCACGAGGGCATGCACTTCTCGCTGGTGAGCCGCGAGGTGATCGCCGACTCCGTCGAGACGGTCATGATGGCGGAGCGACTCGACGGCTCCGTGCTGCTGGCCGGCTGCGACAAGAGCCTGCCCGGCATGCTCATGGCCGCCGCCCGGCTCGACCTCTCCAGCGTGTTCCTCTACGCCGGCTCGATCATGCCGGGCAACGTCGACGGCAAGGACGTCACGATCATCGACGCCTTCGAGGCCGTCGGTGCCTGCATGCGCGGTCTCATCACCCGCGAGGAGGTCGACCGCATCGAGCGGGCGATCTGCCCGGGCGAGGGCGCGTGCGGCGGCATGTACACCGCCAACACGATGGCCTCGGCCGCCGAGGCGCTCGGCATGAGCCTGCCCGGCTCGGCCGCCCCGCCGGCGCCCGACCGTCGCCGTGACGACTACGCCGAGAAGTCCGGCGAGGCCGTCGTCGAGCTGCTGCGTCGCGGCATCACCGCACGCGACATCATGACGCTCGAGGCGTTCGAGAACGCCATCACCGTCGTCATGGCGCTCGGCGGCTCCACCAACGCCGTGCTGCACCTGCTCGCGATCGCCCGCGAGGCCGGTGTCCCGCTCACGCTCGACGACTTCAACCGGGTCGGGGACAAGGTGCCCCACCTGGGCGACCTCAAGCCCTTCGGCCGCTACGTCATGAACGACGTCGACAAGGTCGGCGGCATCCCCGTCATCATGAAGGCGCTGCTCGACGCGGGGCTCATGCACGGCGACGTCATGACGGTCACCGGTCGCACCATGGCCGAGAACCTGGCCGACATCGACCTGGGTCTGGACGGCGACATCATCCGCCCGCTCGACGCACCGATCCACAAGACGGGCGGCCTCACGATCCTGCGCGGCTCGCTCGCGCCCGAGGGAGCCGTGGTCAAGAGCGCCGGCTTCGACTCCGACGTCTTCACCGGGACGGCGCGGGTCTTCGACGGCGAGCGCGCCGCCATGGACGCGCTGGAGGACGGCACCATCGCCGCCGGCGACGTCGTGGTCATCCGCAACGAGGGTCCGAAGGGCGGTCCGGGCATGCGCGAGATGCTCGCGATCACCGGCGCCATCAAGGGCGCAGGCCTGGGCAAGGACGTCCTGCTGCTCACCGACGGCCGCTTCTCCGGCGGCACGACCGGCCTGTGCGTCGGGCACGTGGCGCCCGAGGCGGTCGACGGTGGACCGATCGCCTTCGTGGCCGACGGCGACCCGATCACGCTCGACGTCGCCAACCGGACCCTCGAGGTGGAGATCGACGACGACGAGCTCGAGCGTCGCAAGGTCGGCTGGGAGCCCATGGCCCCGAAGTACACGTCCGGCGTGCTCGCCAAGTACCGCAAGCTGGTCAGCTCCGCGGCGCACGGCGCCGTCACCGGGTAGCAGGAGTGGCCGACTTCACCGACGAGGAGCTCGCCACCGCCCTGAAGGTGCTCGGTGAGGCGCAGCACCTCACCGAGGACGACGCGTCGTACGTGGCGCTGCGGCGTGCCTGCGGTCGGTTCTACAAGGACGTCAAGAAGCAGCGTCGCAAGGCGGCGCGGGACGCGACGGCCGCGGCCGATCGTGAGGTCGTGGAGCGGACCGCCACGGGCTCGGCGCAGCGCATCGACGACGAGACCGCCGGGATCGCCCTGACGTCCACGGCCCGGGGCGCGACCGCCGGGGTCCTGCAGGTGCCTCGCGGCTGCTACGTCTGCAAGCGCAAGTTCACGCTGGTCGACGCGTTCTACCACCAGCTCTGCCCGGAGTGCGCGGCCCTGAGCCACGCCAAGCGGGATGCGCGCACCGACCTCACGGGGCGTCGGGCGCTGCTGACCGGCGGTCGCGCGAAGATCGGCATGTACATCGCGCTGCGGCTGCTGCGCGACGGCGCCGAGACCACGATCACGACCCGGTTCCCGCGCGACGCGGTGCGGCGGTTCGCCGGTCTGCCCGACAGCGCCGACTGGCTGCACCGGCTCCGCGTGGTGGGCATCGACCTGCGCGACCCGGCACAGGTGGTCGGGCTGGCCGACGACCTCGCGTCCCGCGGTCACCTCGACATCCTCATCAACAACGCAGCGCAGACGGTCCGTCGGTCGCCGGGCGCGTACGGTCCTCTTGCCGAGGCGGAGGACGCCCCGCTCCCGCCCGGGCTGACGTACGAGACGGGCGGACCCGAGCTCGTCACGTTCGGCCACACGAGCGACCTGCACCCCGCCGCACTCGTCGGCTCGGTCGAGTCGCACCCCGTGCTGGCCGGCGACGCCTCGACGGCGGACGCGCTCACCGAGCGGACCCATCGTCTGGAGCAGGCGCTCACCGCGGGGTCGGCCGACCTGAGCCGGATCGACGCCGGGGGACTGGTGCCCGACGTCGTCGACACGAACAGCTGGGTGCAGACCGTCTCGGAGGTCGACGCGCTGGAGCTGCTCGAGGTCCAGCTGTGCAACCAGACGGCGCCGTTCCTGCTGATCAGCCGCCTGCGGCCTGCGCTCGCGGCCTCTCCCGCGCGGCGCACGTACGTCGTGAACGTCTCGGCGATGGAAGGACAGTTCTCCCGGCGGTACAAGGGACCCGGGCACCCCCACACCAACATGAGCAAGGCCGCGCTCAACATGCTCACGCGCACGAGCGCGGGCGAGATGCTGGAGTCCGACGGCATCCTCATGACCGCGGTCGACACCGGCTGGATCACCGACGAACGGCCGCACACCACGAAGGTCCGCCTGGCGGAGGAGGGCTTCAAGGCTCCCCTCGACCTGGTCGACGGTGCGGCGCGCGTGTACGACCCGATCGTGCGGGGCGAGGCGGGCGAGGACGTGCACGGCGTCTTCCTCAAGGACTACGACGTCTCACCCTGGTGAGCGTGGCCGGTCGGTCCACTTGACCTAGGTCATGGACTTCGCCGGCTTTGGTCCCGGAAAGATCCGCGAAGCGGCGTCAGCGTCCTGGGGCGCCCTACTCTCCAAGAGCGGAGAGCAGGGGAGGGCCGCCATGTCGAGCAGGTCGAGGTTCGGTCGGGGCGTCGGACGCCTGGGTCGGGTGGTCGTGGTCGTGGTCGCACCCGTCCTCGTGGCGGCGGCGCTGGTGGCCGGTCCTGCGGCGGCGGACGACGCCGGAGCCGGTCTCGCGGGACGGCTCGTCCAGGCCGACGGCAGCGCCTGGGACGCCACGCCGTGGACGGTCACGGCGGTGCCCGTCGACGGTGCCGGTGACCAGGTCGACACCGCTGTCGCGAGCGACGGCTCCTACCGACTGGCCGGCGTCCATGACGGCCGCTACCGGATCCGCGCCGTCCCGGCCGAGGAGAGGTCGGGCATCCCCGCGATGTGGCTCGGCGGGACGCTGCGCGAGGACGAGGCCACGGTCGTGGACGTCCGTGCGGGTCGTGACCTCGACGGACTCGACGTCGTCCGGTTCGACGGCAGCAACCTCCCGCGCCGAGCCACCGCCACCTGGCGGCCCTACGTCAAGGGCACGCCGAAGGTGGGATGGACGCTCACGGCGGACCCGCAGGAGTGGACGGTCGAGGACGACTGGTTCGGTGGACCGATGCCGGTCACCGACGACCTGTTCACCTTCCAGTGGCTCGCCGACGGCAGGCCCGTCGCCGGGGCCACGGGTCGCACCTTCGCGCCCACGGCGAGCCAGCTCGGGCGCTCGCTCTCGGTCCGTGTCGGGGTGGACCTGCCCAACACGACCACGTCGAACGACACGAGCGCGAGCACTGCGGTGGTCGTGCAGGGCCGCAACGCCCCGTGCTCGCGCGTCACCCTGACCGGCAAGGCCAAGGTCGGCCGCACCCTCGTCGCCAGTCGGTCGCGGTGCTGGGCCGCGCCGGGGACCAAGGTCACCCACGTCTGGTACGCCGACGGTCGTCGGGTGGCGACCACGACCAGCCCTCGCCTGACGCTGCGCAAGAAGCTCCGCGGTGACCGGGTGAGCGTCCGCGTGGTCGCCACCGCCCCGGGCTACGCCAAGGCCACGGTGCGCACGACGACGCGCAAGGTCCGCTGACGCGAACGCGAACGCGGACGGGCGCCGACGCGGCGCCAGTCCGGATGCTGGTACGTCCCGTCTCAGTACTTGACCACGCCCCGGGCGAGGGCGAGACTGGGACGGTGCACGCCATGCTGCTCGTAGTAGATGTCTGACGCGACGACCCGCCGTCTCGCGTCACCCTCCGTACGCCATCATTGGCCGGAGGGTTTTTTCATGCGAGGACACCGTCGGGTCGGCGTCACGAGCGACCGGCGGCAGCACGACCACCACCCCGAACACCCAGCCCAGAACACCCGAGAACCGTGGACCGAAGCGAGGAACGACCGATGACGGAACAGGTCACGAGGCCGAGCACCGAGACGCTGACGGGTGCGCAGAGCCTCGTCCGCTCCCTCGAGCACGCCGGCGTCGAGGTCATCTTCGGCATCCCCGGCGGTGCCATCCTGCCTGCCTACGACCCGCTGTTCGACTCGAGCATCCGGCACGTGCTGGTGCGTCACGAGCAGGGCGCCGGGCATGCCGCGCAGGGATACGCCATGGTCACCGGCCGCGTCGGCGTCTGCATGGCGACCTCGGGCCCGGGTGCCACGAACCTCGTGACGGCCATCGCCGACGCGTACATGGACTCCGTGCCGGTCGTCGCGATCACCGGTCAGGTGTCGTCGAGCCTCATCGGCACCGACGGCTTCCAGGAGGCCGACATCCGCGGCATCACGATGCCGATCACCAAGCACAGCTACCTGGTCACCGACCCCGCCGAGATCCCGCGCGTGGTCGCCGAGGCCTTCCACATCGCCGGCACGGGACGTCCGGGTCCGGTGCTCGTCGACATCGCGAAGGACGCGCTGCAGGCCGCGACGACGTTCCACTGGCCGAACGAGCTCGCCCTGCCGGGCTACCGGCCCACGACCCGCCCGCACGGCAAGCAGGTGCGCGAGGCGGCACGGCTCATCGCGGCCGCCGAGCGGCCGGTGCTCTACGTCGGTGGCGGCGTCATCAAGGCCGACGCCGCGGCCGAGCTGGCCATGCTGGTCGAGCTGACGCAGATCCCCGTGGTCACCACGCTCATGGCGCGCGGCGCGTTCCCCGACTCCCACGAGCTGAACCTCGGGATGCCGGGCATGCACGGGACCGTGGCCGCCGTGGCGGCGCTGCAGAAGTCCGACCTGCTGATCTCGCTCGGCGCGCGCTTCGACGACCGGGTCACGGGCAACCTCGACACGTTCGCCCCCGGGGCCAAGGTCATCCACGCCGACATCGACCCCGCCGAGATCGGCAAGAACCGCGAGGTCGACGTGCCGATCGTCGGCGACTGCCGCGAGGTCATCGCCGACCTCGTGGTCACGTTGCGCAAGCAGGCCGAGGAGACCGGCGTGCAGGGGGAGTACGGACCCTGGCGCGAGCGGATGCTCTCGACCAAGGGCCGGTTCCCGGTCGGCTACGACAAGCCGTCCGAGGGGCTCGCACCGCAGACCGTCATCGAGCGGATCAGCGCCATCGCCGGACCCGACGCCACCTACGCGGCCGGGGTCGGGCAGCACCAGATGTGGTCGACGCACTTCATCGACTTCGAGCGCCCTCGCCAGTGGCTGAACTCCGGTGGCGCCGGCACCATGGGCTACGCCGTCCCGGCCGCGATGGGCGCCCAGGTCGGGCTGCCCGGCTCGGTCGTCTGGGCGATCGACGGCGACGGCTGCTTCCAGATGACCAACCAGGAGCTCGCCACCTGCGCCATCGAGGGCATCCCGATCAAGGTCGCGGTCATCAACAACTCCTCGCTCGGCATGGTGCGCCAGTGGCAGACCCTGTTCTACGAGGGCCGCTACTCCAACACCGACCTCAACACCGGTCCGGAGTCCATCGGTGCACGCCGCATCCCCGACTTCGTGAAGCTGGCGGAGGCCTACGGCTGCGTGGGCCTGCGCTGCGACAGCGAGGACCAGCTCGACGCCGTCATCAAGGAGGCCATGGCGATCACCGACCGACCCGTCGTCATCGACTTCGTGGTCGAGCGCGACGCCATGGTCTGGCCGATGGTCGCGGCCGGCACGAGCAACGACGACATCAAGATCGCGCGCGACATGGCGCCCGAGTGGGACGACGAGGACCTCTGATGACAACGCAGCACACGCTCAGCGTCCTGGTGGAGAACACCCCGGGCGTCCTGGCCCGCGTCTCGAGCCTGTTCATGCGGCGCGGGTTCAACATCGACTCGCTCGCGGTCGGCCCCACGGAGATCCCCGAGATCTCCCGCATGACGATCGTCGTCAACGTCGACGAGCTGCCCCTGGAGCAGGTCACCAAGCAGCTCAACAAGCTCGTGAACGTGCTGAAGATCGTCGAGCTGGACTCGGCGTCGGCGGTCGAGCGCGAGCTCATGCTCATCAAGGTGCGCACGGACGCGCAGACCCGTGGACAGGTGCTCGAGACCGTGCAGCTGTTCCGCGCCAAGGTCGTCGACGTGTCCACCGATGCCGTCACCATCGAGGCGACGGGCGACTCGGGCAAGCTGACGGCCATGCTCAACGTGCTCGAGCCGTTCGGCATCCGCGAGATCGCCCAGTCCGGTCGCGTCGCGATCGGACGCGGCGCGCGGTCCATCACCGACCGCACGCTGCGGACGGTGCCGGGCCACCAGAGCGCCTGACCATCCCACGAACCCATCCACGACACGAGGAGATACCAGTGGCCGAGTTGTTCTACGACGACGACGCAGACCTCAGCATCATCCAGGGCAAGCAGGTTGCCGTCATCGGCTACGGCAGCCAGGGACACGCCCACGCCCTGAACCTGCGCGACTCCGGCGTCGACGTCCGCGTCGGCCTCGCCGAAGGCTCCAAGAGCCGCGAGAAGGCCGAGGCCGAGGGCCTGCGCGTGCTCAGCGTCGCCGACGCCGTCGAGGAGGCCGACGTCATCGTCGTGCTGACCCCCGACCAGGTGCAGCGCCACGTGTACGCCGAGTCCATCGAGCCCAACCTCGTCGACGGCGACGCGCTCGTGTTCGGCCACGGCTTCAACATCCGGTACGGCTACATCAAGCCGCCCGCCGGTGTCGACGTGCTGCTGGTGGCGCCGAAGGCTCCCGGCCACACCGTGCGCCGTGAGTTCGTCGCCGGCCGCGGCATCCCCGACATCATCGCCGTCGAGCAGGACGCCAGCGGCCAGGGCTGGGACCTCGCCCTCTCGTACGCGAAGGCCATCGGCGGCGCCCGCGCCGGCGTCATCAAGACGACCTTCACCGAGGAGACCGAGACCGACCTCTTCGGCGAGCAGGCCGTGCTGTGCGGCGGCATGTCGCACCTCGTGCAGGCCGGGTTCGAGACCCTCACCGAGGCCGGCTACCAGCCGGAGATCGCCTACTTCGAGGTGCTGCACGAGCTCAAGCTCATCGTCGACCTCATGTGGGAGGGCGGCATCGCCAAGCAGCGCTGGAGCATCTCCGACACCGCTGAGTACGGCGACTACGTCTCCGGACCGCGTGTGGTCGACTCCTCGGTCAAGGAGCGCATGCAGGCCGTGCTCGCCGACATCCAGGACGGCACGTTCGCCAAGCGCTTCATCGACGACCAGGACGCCGGCGCCCCGGAGTTCCTCGCCCTGCGCGAGCAGGAGGCCGGTCACCCGATCGAGGCCACCGGCAAGGTGCTGCGCTCCCACTTCTCGTGGAAGCAGTCCGACGATGACTACGTCGAGGGTTCTGCCGCTCGCTGACGCACCGCTAGAGCCACGAAGGCCCCCGTCCGACGGACGGGGGCCTTCGCTATGGTCGTGGACGTCCGGGGTGCCCCGCAGGGGCTGAGATGACACCCGCCGAACCTGATCCGGTTAGCACCGGCGCGAGGGAGACACATGGATCCGACGTCTGCCGTCACCACGGCCCTGCGTGAGCGAGCACCTCTGGTGCAGTGCCTCACCAACTTCGTCTCGATGGACCTGACGGCCAACGTGCTGTCCGCGGTGGGCGCGTCGCCCGCCATGGTGCACGATCCTCAGGAGTCCGCCGAGCTGGCCGCGCTCGCCGACGCTGTCTACGTGAACATCGGGACGCCGTCGCCGCGCTGGGCCGACGGCATGCGGCTGGCCGCGGCGCAGGCACGGGCCGACGGCACGCCCTGGGTGCTGGACCCGGTGGCGGTGGGCGCAACGCGTTACCGGCGTGAGCTCGTCGACGACCTGCTGCGTCTGCGCCCGACCGTCGTGCGTGCCAATGCGGGGGAGGTGCTGGCGCTGGCCGGCACGGTCGGAGCGTCGCGCGGGGTCGACAGCCTGGCCGACGCGCAGGACGCCCACGTGGCCGCCCGCACCGTCGCCCGCGAGCACGGCTGCGTCGTCGTGGTCAGTGGCCCGGTCGACCTCGTCACCGACGGCGACCGTGCGCTGCACGTCCACGGCGGTCACCGCTGGATGCCGATGATCACCGCGCTCGGGTGCTCCTCGAGCGCCCTCGTGGCGGCGGCCTGTGCCGTCGTCGACGACCCGGTGGCCGCCGCCGCCGGGGCCATGGGGCTGCTGGCCTCCGCCGGGACCTCGGCGGCCGAGGTCGCCGAGGGGCCGGCCAGCCTGCGGGTGTCGATCGTCGACCGCCTTGCCGAGCCGGGGCGGCTCGAGCCGGGCTCCCACGTCCGTCCCGGCGCATGAGGCCCCCGAGATACCCCGACCTGCGTCTGTACCTCGTCACCGACCCGTCGTTCGGGTCCGACCTGCGCCGCGTCGTGGTGCCGGCCGTCGAGGGCGGCGTGACGTGCGTGCAGGTGCGGGCGAAGCGCGCGACCGTCGAGGAGCTCACGGCTCAGGTCGAGTCGCTCCGCGACGCGCTGGCGGGGTCGGGCGTTCCGCTCCTGAGCAACGACCACGTGGTCCGGGCCGCTGCCGGAGTGCACGGCGGCGCGGGGGACGCACACCCCACGGTGCTCCGGGCCCAGGTCGGCCCGGACGCCTTCGTCGGGTGGTCCGTGGAGCACCTGGACCAGCTCGACGACGAGGCTGCGGTGTCGGCGTGCAGCTACGTGGCAGTGAGCCCGGTGCACGACACCGCGACCAAGCGTGACACCGCGCCGCCGCTCGGCCTGCGTGGAGTGGCTCACGTGGCGCGTCGCGTCGACGGCCGGCTCCCCGTCGTCGGCATCGGTGGCCTCGACGAGGACAACGCCCGCAGCGCCGTCGCCGCGGGCCTCGACGGCATTGCCGTGGTCCGTGCGATCGGGGGCCAGGCCGACCCGGGTCGGGCTGCGCGGCGGCTGCGGCACGTGGTCGACACCGCCCTGGCCGACCGGGACGGGGGCGTCGCATGAGCCCGCGCGAGCCCGTGGTCCTGACCGTGGCCGGGTCGGACCCGTCGGGAGGCGCCGGCATCCAGGCCGACCTGAAGACCGCGACGGCGCTCGGTGTGTACGGCGCGACCGTGATCACGGCGGTCACCGTGCAGGACACGACCGGTGTCCACGCCGTGCACCCGGTCCCGCTCGGCGTCGTGCGCGGGCAGCTCCGCTCGGTGCTCGACGACCTGGACGTGCGGGCCGTCAAGGTCGGCATGCTCGGCTCCCCGGCGCTCGTCGCGCTGGTGGCCGACCTGCTCGCCGACGTGCCGAACGTCGTCCTCGACCCGGTCATGGTGTCGACGTCGGGCCACCGCCTGCTGCCCCGGAACGCGCAAGCGGCGATCCGCGACCTGTTGGTCCCGGGCTCGACCCTGGTCACCCCGAATCTCCCCGAGGCCGTCGTGCTCACAGGACTGGAGACGGGCGCGGCGCCGGAGCAGCTGGCACGCGGCCTGGTCGGCCTCGGTGCGGGAGCGGCACTCGTCAAGGGAGGCCACGGCTCCGGCGGGTCGAGCGACGACGTGCTGCTCGACTCCGAGGGGCCGACCTGGTTCCGTGCCGAGCGTGTCGCGACGCCGCACACCCACGGCACGGGCTGCACGCTGTCGGCGGCGGTGGCCGCCCACCTCGCCCTGGGCGCCACTCTGCGCGAGGCGGTCGGGTCGGCGAAGGACTACCTGACGGAGGCACTGGTCTCGGGTGCCACCCGTCAGGTGGGCAGCGGCAGGGGTCCGGTCGACCATCTCGTCCGCCTGAGGAAGACGGCGTCATGAGCACCGTGCCGTTCTCGGAGCGGGCGTGGTCGCACGTCGCCGACCGCTACGCCGACATCTGCCGGCACCCGTTCGTGACCGGCCTGGCCGACGGCACGCTGCCGGACCAGGTCTTCGCGGGCTACCTGGTCGACGACGCGCACTACCTGGCCGGCTATGCGCGTGCGCTCGCGCGCATCGCCTCACGGCTCGACGACGTCGAGGACGTCGGCACCTGGGCGACCCTCGCCGCCGGAGCCGTGGCGGCCGAGCGGACGCTCCACCTCGGCGAGCTGTCGCGGCGTGGCCTCGACGTCGATGGACGCCCGCCCTCACCGAGCTGCGTCGCCTACCTGGCGATGCTCGCGCAGCACGCCCTCGACTCACCCGTGGAGGTGGCGGTGGCCGCCGTGCTCCCGTGCTTCCGCGTGTACGTCGAGGTCGGCCGCCAGGTGGCTGTAGCGGCCGGTGGGCTCGACCGCCACCCCTACGGACGGTGGATCGCCACGTACGACTCGGCGGACTTCGAGGCGTCGGTCAGGCGCGCCGAGTGCACGGCTGACCGGCTGGCCGCGGGGTCGACGTTCGAGGGGTCGATGCTCACGGCCTACGCGGCCGCCACCGACCTGGAGTGGCACTTCTGGGACGAGGCGTGGCGTGCGGGGGGTCAAGCCCTCACGCGATGAGGTCGACCCTCGTGCCGGTCGGCTCGCAGCGTCGACCGGAGACGACGGCCGACCAGGCACGGGCGAGGCGCTGGACGGCCTCGACGCCCACGTGCTCGGCGGAGGTGCAGGGCAGCCGGAGCCGACGTTCGCCGGCGCTGGGAGCGCCGAGCGTGAATCGAGGACCGGGCGTGAGCAGCAGCCCCTCCTGCGCGGCCGCGGCGACGAGCCGGCTCGACGAGCGTGAGGGGAGGCCGACCCAGAGGTTCGGCCCACCGGGCGGCACGGGCACGTCCCAGTCCGGGAGGTGGGCGGCCAGCGCCTCGACCATGGCGGCGCGCTGTCGGCGCAGTCGCACCACGGCCTCGTCGAACAGGTGCTGGTCGTGGCGGAGCACCTCGGCGGCCACGAGCTGGTCGAACGCCGCGGTGCCGAGGTCGTGTCGCATGCGCGACTGGAGCAGTGCCGTCACGTGACGGCGGGGTGCGCGGATCCAGCCGATCCGCAGCCCACCCCAGAGGACCTTCGACAGGGAGTCGACGACGATCGCGTCCGGGTCGTGCGCGGCGTACGACGCGGGCAGCCCCTCCCCGGCGAGGTCGAGCCGACGCATGGACTCGTCCACGATCGTGAGCACCTGGTGCCGGCGCAGCGTGTGGGCGAGCCGGAGTCGGGTCTCCACGGGCATGACGGCACCGGTGGGGTTGTGGAAGTCGGGGATCAGGTACGCGGCCTCCACGTGGGGCGCGGCCGCTGCGGCCGCGTCGGCGTCCCACGGGTCCTCGCCGATGGGCAGGGGAGTGGTGCGGTAGCCGAAGCCGGTCAACGACTCGACGCCGTGCGGGTAGCTGGTGCCCTCCACGAGCAGACCGGCACCGGGTCGGCCGAACGTGCGACCGACCAGCGAGATCGCACCCTGTGCCCCGTTGGTGACGATGATCTGGTCCGGGTCCGTCGGCAGCCCTGCGGCGACGTACCCCTCGGCGATCACCTCGCGCAGTGCGGGCAGTCCGTCGGGCAGGTAGCCCGACGTCGTGAGGAGCGACGGGAGCTGCTCGGCGGCGGCGCCGAAGGCGCGGGTAAGGCCGGAGGGGCCGGTGGGGGCGGAGAAGGTCAGGGCGATGGTGTCGGGGTCGTCGGGGTCGACGATGAGGCTGCTGGCGGTGGTGGAGCTCGTCGGCACCCGGAGCACGCTGCCGCTTCCCTGGCGGGAGTGGAGCACGCCACGGCGGCGCAGCTCGTCGTACGCGCGGGTCGTGGTGGTGCGACTCAGCCCCATGGCCTGGGCCAGCGAGCGTTCGCTGGGCAGCCGGGTGCCGTCGAGCAGGCGGCCGTCGACGACCAGCAGGCGGATCGTGTCCGCGAGGTTCCGGTAGGCCGGTCCGTCGGGCAACGTCCCGATCATCGCGGCGAGCCGGAAGGCGGAGGTGCTGGGGTCCACGCCACCAGCATGCAGGATGATTGGACCTGACCGAAAGGGCCACTTGGCCCCGAGTGGCTGCGTCCAGGACCCGCGAAGTGGCTCTGGTCGAGCAGGCCACCTGCGGTCCAGGCTCGGCTCATGATCACCTTCTGGCTCCTCCTCGTCCTGGTGCCGCTGGCTCTCCTGGGGCTGGCGGCCGGCCTGCGTGTCCTGGCCGGCGACGGGCTCGGACTGCGACCGCCTCCGCTCGTCCGCGACGACCAGGAGAGGATGCGCTCATGGCCACGCTGAACCTCGCTCGCGCCCTTCGAGGGCGGCGGATGACGCGTCGCATGGTGCAGCTCGTGATCGGCCTGTGGCTCTACGGGGTCACCATGGCCCTGCTGGTGGAGTCCGGTCTCGGCCTCGACCCCTGGGACGTGTTCCACGAAGGGCTGACGCACCACCTGCCCCTCACGTTCGGCCAGGTGGTGATCCTGGTGGGTGCGGTGCTGCTGCTCCTGTGGGTCCCGCTGCGTCAGCGCCCCGGCATCGGCACGGTGCTCAACGTGGTGCTGATCGGCATCGCCGTCGACGTCACGCTCGCCCTGCTCCCGACGCCCGACGCGCTCGGCGTCCAGGTCGCCTTCCTCCTCGTCGGCGTGGTGGGCAACGGGATCGCCGGGGCCCTCTACATCGGGGCGGACCTCGGGACCGGGCCGCGCGACGGACTCTGGACCGGGATCGTGCGGCGCACCGGTCGCAGCGTGCGGCTCGTGCGGACCAGCCTCGAGGTCACGGTGCTGGTGGTCGGGTTCGTCCTCGGGGGCACCGTGGGCGTCGGCACCGTGCTCTACGCGCTCGCGATCGGTCCGGTGGTGCAGCTGTTCCTGCCGCTCACGCAGGTGCGCCGGCCCGAGCGGCCCGGCGCCTCGGCACCTGGTCCGGAACCGGTCAACGACGTGTCGCGATGACGAGGGACGCGCCCTCGTCGATGAGCAGCTCGACCGCGGCGAACCGGTCGTCGGTCAGCCACTGCTCGCGCACCACGTCGACCTGACCATCGACGATCGGGGGCCAGTGGACCGACGGCACGAAGTCGTCGAGCACCACGATGCCGCCGGGCTGCATCAGGTCGGCCAGCACGTCGATCTGCTCCATGACCTCGCGCACGTCGACGAACAGCAACGAGAACGGGGCGTACTGCTCGAGCGTGGACCAGTCGCCCGCGACGATCTCGACGTTGTCGACGTCGGCGAAGATCTTCTGGACGTCGCCCGCGAGGGAGGGATCGAGCTCGGCGCTCACGATCCTGGCGGCCTTGGGTGCGCCGCTGGACAGCCAGGCCGAGCCGACGCCGGTGCCGGTGCCCAGCTCGGCGAGCGTGCCCTCGCGAGACGCGGCGAGCGCCGCCAGGAGTCGGCCCGTCTCGTGGCGGGTCGACGTGATGAACCCCCGCTGACGGGCGAGGTCGAGCGACCGCGCCACGAGGTCGGGGATCTGCGAAGGAGCGCTCACCTCGCCAGTCTGGCACCCGCGCGCGCGGCGCCCACCTCCGCCGTCTCATCGGGCGAGACACGCGGGGCAACCTGCCCTGCGGTCGACGTGGCTGGCCGTAGTCTGGTCCCATCATGCGGAAGCAGCTCGTAGTCATCGCTTGCCGCGGCAGGGCCTCGTAGGGCCCACCCTGCCGCGGAGTTTGGCGTTTGGCCCGACTGTTCCGCCGCAGGCTTGAATCGCCTCGCACGGGGATCACGACCTGATTCCCTCTCCTGATCCATCCGATCACCCCCGGATGTCGTCGCCCGTGGAGCAGTCGGACCGGTGCCGGACCCGCCCATCGTCTCGATGGAACCCGTCCGTCCGATCCAGCACGACCCTCAGGAGAGACCATGAACAGCTACCCGATCGAGTGGGGACCCGCCCACCTGCGCGACGACGCCGTGACCCCCGCCGCCGAGCCGTCCGAGCGTCCCGACGACAACTGATGACGGCCCCGCGACGTCCATCCTCTGGGACCGCGGTTTCAGATCATGAGACGCGACTTCTAGGATGAGGCCATGACGCGCTCCTACTCGCTCGCCGTCGTCCCCGGCGACGGCATCGGTCCCGAAGTCACCACCCAGGCCCTCACGGTGCTGCGCGCCGTGGCGGCCCAGCACGACCTGTCGTTCGACACGGTCGAGTACGACCTGGGTGCGCGCCGCTACCACGCCACCGGGGAGACCCTCCCGGACACGGTGCTGGAGGAGATCCGCGGCCACGACGCGATCCTGCTCGGCGCCGTGGGCGATCCGAGCGTCCCGTCGGGCGTGCTCGAGCGAGGACTGCTGCTGCGGCTGCGCTTCGAGCTCGACCACTACGTCAACCTGCGGCCCAGCACGCTGTACCCCGGCGTTCCCACGCCGCTCGGACCCCAGGTCACCGACCGCGGGCCGATCGACTTCGTGGTCGTGCGCGAGGGGACCGAGGGGCCGTACGTCGGCAACGGCGGGGCCATCCGCGTGGGCACGCCGCACGAGCTGGCGACCGAGGTGAGCGTGAACACCGCCTTCGGCGTGGAGCGCGTGGTGCGCGACGCGTTCGCCCGAGCACAGGCGCGTCCGCGCAAGAAGCTCACGCTCGTGCACAAGAACAACGTGCTCGTGCACGCCGGTCACCTCTGGAGCCGCACGGTCGACGCCGTCGCCCAGGAGTTCCCGGAGGTGAGCGTCGACTACCTGCACGTCGACGCCGCCACGATCTTCCTCGTGACCGACCCGGGGCGCTTCGACGTGATCGTCACCGACAACCTCTTCGGCGACATCCTCACCGACCTCGCGGCCGCGGTCACGGGCGGCATCGGCCTGGCGGCGAGCGGCAACGTGAACCCCGACCGCACGGCGCCGAGCATGTTCGAGCCCGTGCACGGGTCCGCACCCGACATCGCGGGTCAGTCCAAGGCCGACCCGACGGCGGCGATCCTGTCGGGCGCGCTGCTGCTCGAGCACCTCGGCCACCCCGAGGCCGCCCACCAGGTCAGCCAGGCCGTCGAGGCCGACATCGCTGCTCGTGGGGCGGGTGCCCACGACGCCGCCCCGCGCAGCACCGAGGAGGTGGGGGAGGCCATCGCCGCGCGCGCCAGCGCGGCTGCGGCCGAGGGCGTAGCGGTGGGCTGACCCCCACCGCGAGCCCCGTCGGGGACCCCACGGGGCCCCCGAGGGGCCGTGCCCCCTCGACCCCGGAAGGACTACCGTGTCCAGCATGACCACCGCACCGTTCGCCAGCACCCTCGAGCTCAACCAGGCTGCCCGGACGGACGCCGAACGGGAGGCGATCCTCGCCTCGCCGGGCTTCGGCAACCACTTCACCGACCACATGTTCCTCACCGAGTGGACGCCCGAGGCCGGCTGGCACGACGCGCGCGTCGTGCCCTACGGTCCGCTGCAGCTCGACCCCGCGACCGCGGTCCTGCACTACGCGCAGGAGATCTTCGAGGGGCTCAAGGCCTACGCCTGGGCCGACGGCTCGATCCGGGTGTTCCGACCCGAGCAGAACGCTGCGCGGCTCCAGCGCTCGGCGCACCGGCTCGCGCTGCCCCAGCTGCCCGAGGACTGGTTCCTCGGCTCCATCAGTGCGCTGGTCGAGGCCGACCGCAGCTGGGTGCCCCAGGGTGGCGAGACGAGCCTGTACCTGCGTCCGTTCATGTTCGCCTCCGAGGTCTTCCTCGGGGTCCGTCCGAGCCAGCACGTCACCTACTGCGTCATCGCCTCACCGGCCGGTGCGTACTTCCCCGGCGGGGTCGAGCCGGTCTCCATCTGGCTGTCCTCGGAGTACTCGCGCGCCGGTGCGGGCGGCACGGGCGCGGCCAAGTGCG
The DNA here is from genome assembly GCF_031843905.1 of Aeromicrobium sp. WCS2018Hpa-31. Classification (NCBI taxonomy): domain Bacteria; kingdom Bacillati; phylum Actinomycetota; class Actinomycetes; order Propionibacteriales; family Nocardioidaceae; genus Aeromicrobium; species Aeromicrobium sp. WCS2018Hpa-31. The sequence continues at coordinate 291,036 of NZ_JAVTJF010000006.1, forward strand.
GCGGCAACTACGCCGCGAGCCTGCTCCCGCAGCAGGAGGCCACCGCGCACGGTTGCCAGCAGGTCGCCTTCCTGGACTCGGTCGAGCACCGCTGGGTCGAGGAGCTCGGAGGGATGAACCTGTACTTCGTCCAGTCCGACGGGTCGATCGTCACCCCCGAGCTCTCGGGCTCGATCCTCGAGGGCATCACCCGCGACTCGATCCTCCAGATCGCCCGCGACCTCGGCCACGAGGTCGTCGAGCGCCGGGTGAGCATCGAGGAGTGGCGCGAGGGCACCGCCGACGGCACCATCACCGAGGTCTTCGCGTGCGGCACCGCTGCCGTCGTCACGCCCGTGGGCGTGCTCAAGTGGGACGGCGGCGAGGCGGTCGCCGGCGACGGCGGGGCCGGCAAGGTCACCCTCGACATCCGCTCCGCCCTCGTCGACGTGCAGTACGGCCGCGCCGAGGACCGGCACAACTGGATGCGCCCGGTCGCAGACTGAACCGCGCACGACACGACCCCGGGTGCTGGCGCGCCCGGGGTCGTTCTGGTCAGATGGGTGTGACCACGGTCACCTGCGGCGATCCCGCGACGTGACCCACGAGAACCAGCGGCGGACCCCACCCTCGGCCCGTCCCTGCGACGGAAGGACGACATGACGCTCTCGACCAGCCGCGCTGCGGAGCAGCCGGCGGCACCGGACGGCACCACGCGACGCGAGCACGACCTCATCGGCGACCGCGACGTCCCCGTCGACGCCTACTGGGGCGTCCACACGCTGCGCGCCACAGAGAACTTCCCGATCACCGGCATCCCGATCGGCCAGAGCCCGTTCCTGATCGAGGCGCTCGCGGCGGTCAAGCAGGCCGCCGCGACCACCAACCACCAGCTCGGGCTGCTCGACGACGAGCGCTTCCGTGCCGTCGAGCAGGCGTGCGAGGAGATCAGGGCCGGGGAGCTGCACGACCAGTTCGTCGTCGACGTCATGCAAGGTGGCGCGGGCACGTCCACGAACATGAACGCCAACGAGGTCATCGCCAACCGCGCGCTCGAGATCCTGGGCCACACCAAGGGTGACTACGCCCGGATCCACCCCAACGAGCACGTCAACCTGAGCCAGTCCACCAACGACGTGTACCCGACGGCGGTCAAGATCGCGATCATCCTGGCGACCCACTCCCTGCTCGACGCGATGCTGGTGCTGCAGGCGTCGTTCGCCGCGAAGGCCGAGGAGTTCCGCGGCGTGCTGAAGATGGGCCGCACCCAGCTGCAGGACGCGGTCCCGATGACGCTCGGCCAGGAGTTCTCCACCTACGCGGTGATGCTCGGCGAGGACCACAGCCGCCTCACCGAGGCGGTGGCGATGCTGCACGAGATCAACCTCGGTGCCACGGCGATCGGCACCCAGCTCAATGCGCCGGTCGGCTACGTGCCCATCGCCTGCGAGCACCTGGCGCGCATGACCGGGCTGCCGCTCGTGAGCGCCGTCGACCTCATCGAGGCCACGCAGGACTGCGGCGCGTTCGTCCAGCTGTCGGGCGTGCTCAAGCGGGTCGCGGTGAAGATCAGCAAGATCTGCAACGACCTGCGCCTGCTCTCGTCGGGTCCGCGAGCAGGTCTCAACGAGATCAACCTGCCGGCGGTGCAGGCCGGCTCGAGCATCATGCCCGGCAAGGTGAACCCGGTGATCCCCGAGGTGGTCAACCAGGTGGCGTTCCAGGTCATCGGCATGGACGTCACGGTCACGATGGCGGCCGAGGGCGGTCAGCTGCAGCTCAACGCCTTCGAGCCGGTCATCTGCTACTCGCTGTCGTCGGGCATCTACCGCATGCGCGAGGCCATGCTGGTGCTCGCGCGTCGCTGCGTCGACGGGATCACCGCCAACGAGGAGCTGCTGCGCCAGGAGGTCGAGAACTCGATCGGCCTCGTCACCGCCCTCAACCCGTTCATCGGGTACGCCGCGGCCACCGAGGTCGCGATGGAGGCGCTGGCGACCGGCCGCGGCGTGGCCGAGCTGGTGCTGGAGAAGAAGCTGCTCCCGCCGGAGCAGCTGCACGCGATCCTGCAGCCCGAGGTGCTCGCCAACCTGACGCCTCGCGCCTGACCGGACGTCCTGCGGGTGCGCTGCCTGAGGTCGTCGTGGACCTGCTGCTGCGACGCCTGCGGTCGCCGTGGACCTGCTGCTGCGCTGCCTCGGCTCACGCCGGGACTGGTCTCCGAAAGGGCCTCGACCGGGGATCTGGGTGGGCGCCGGTCCGGCGTCTCGGGGTCCGGTCTGGTGCTGGGGGTGACGCACGATTCTTCCTTTGCGCGTGATCGGCGCAGGATTCTTCGTTCGTGCGTGCCATCGGTGGATCCTCCA